>NZ_JBSFSO010000008.1:93068-217302 GCF_053589795.1 Micromonospora sp. NPDC003241
CCTGGTCTGGGCCCCGCCTCGGCCCTGGTCTGGGCCCCGCCTCGGCCCTGGTCTGGGCCCCGCCTCGGCCCTGGTCTGGGCCCCGCCTCGGCCCTGGTCTGGGCCCCGCCTCGGCCCTGGCCTCGGCCCCGCCTCGGCCCCCCTTCCCCTCGGCCTGGCTGAGGGAGTTCTGTGGCCTGCGCGCCTGGCGGCACAGCGTTGCGTGGACGTCAACCGCCGGACGTCGCTCGGGTGCCGACACCATGTCCACCGTGGCGCCTGTCGAGCTGACTGCATCTGCGGATCGGACCTCGTCCGAGCCCGAACCGGTGCGGATTCGCCGGGGCGATAGCACCGACGGTTCAGCTCGACAGGCGGCCAGGAGGAGTAGAGGTCGGCCCGACCTGTCGAGGTCAGGGCACCCGGTGCCACCAGATACGGGGATCCTGCTCACAAAGTTATCCACAGGCGTTGTCCACAGGTTCGGCGGGCGGGTTGAGAGGGCCGCCGGGTTCGGTCAGCATCGATGGCGCGGGGGCAGCGACGGCACGGGGGACGACGGCACGGGGACCAGGCCATGGGGACAGCGCTACGGGGGGTGAGGCCATGGGGGCAGCGCTACGGGGGGTGAGGCCATGGGGGACGACGCCATGAGGGACGAGGCCATGAGGGACGAGGCTTTGGGGGACAGCGCGGGTGCCGCCGGCGAGCGGCTGGTCGACGTGGGTGCGATGTTGCGCGCGTTGCGTCGACGGGCCGACCTGAGCCAGCGGGAGCTTGCCGCGCTGTCCGGGGTACCGCAGTCGACCGTGGCGCGGATCGAGTCGGGACGGGGCGCTGACCCGCGGTTCCGGACCGTGCAGCGGCTCGTCCGCGCGGCAGGGAGCACGCTGGGCCTCGTCGGGGGCGCCGCCATCACGGCGGAGAAATCCACCACGGCAGGGAAGGCCATCACGGCAGGGAAGGCCATTGCGGCGGGGCAGGCCCTCGTGACCGGGGACGAGAGCGCCACCGGAGACGAGAGCGCCGCCCTGGACGTGAGCGCGACCGGAGACGAGAGCGCCGCCCTGGACGTGAGCGCGACCGGAGACGAGAGCGCCACCCTGGGCGAGAGCGCGACCGGAGACGTGAGCGTCACCGGGGACGAGAGCGCCAGCGGCGACCGCCCAGGCTCGGCAGGGGCGAGCGACGTGGCCTCCGACGACACCTGGCGGGACGCGGCGGGGCGTCGCTATCCGGCTCACCTCGACGCTCGGCGGGTACGCACGCTCAAGGACTGGCCGGGGGCCTGGTGGGCGAACTGGTACTCGTTGCCGCCCGAGCGGTGGCCGTTACGAGTGCCCGAGGTGACCTTCGACCTGAATCGGCGGTACCGGGACGAGCGGCGTCTGCGCGAGCGGTTGCTTGCCGAGGTGCAGATCCGTCGCGTCACCGACGGCGTGCCGGAGACGTGCTGGCGCCTGGTCGCCGAGCTGTCGGACGGCGATCCGGTCGGCGAGTTGCGGGCCCATGAGCGCAGCCTCGACCTGTTGTACGCCGAGGACCTGGGTGACCAGCGCGAGGTGGTGCTGGACGGAGTGCTGGTCGCTCCCGAGTTGCGGCGGCTGGGCATCGGACGGCGGCTGGTGGGTCGGCTCGTCGAGGAGACGCGTCGGACGGGTCTGTGCGCGGTGTGCGCCACCGCGGAGTCGGGTGGAGTGCGGTTCCTGATGGCTTGCGGCTTCCGGATCGCGTCGAGCAGACACGTGTCGCTCCGTCTGGAACACCGGCGACCGCTGGAACCGAGGCCAGTCCGCCATCCCGGTGTGCACCAACCAGCGCGGGAACGGCTGGCGAGATCAGCGTGGGAGCGGCCGGAGCGGCGAGATCAGCGCGAGTGCGGGCGGCTAGCGCAGGGTGGTGGCTAGCGCAGGGGGGTGGCTAGCGCGGTGGCGGCGGCGGTGAGGGCGACGAGCGCCTCGCGCATCCGCCAGGCGCCGCGGTCGCGGGGACCGATCGGGTTGGAGACGGTACGCAGCTCCGCGAAGGGCACGCCGGCGTGGATGGCGGCGACGGCCACGCCGTACCCCTCCATGGCCTCGGCCACGGCGTCCGGGTGACGTCGGCTCAGCGCCTCGGTGCTGGCGGCGGTGCCGGTCACGGTGCTGACGGTCAGCACCGGCCCGACGGTGGCGTCCGGTAGCGCGGCGCGCAGGGCGGCCAACAGGGCGGGGTCGACGGCGACGGAGGTGCCGCCGCCGAGCAGTTCCGCCGGCATGCCGAGGTCGTCGAGGGGGATGAAGCCGTCGGGTGACTCGGCGCCCAGGTCGGCGGCGACGGCCCGGGTGCCGAGCACGGTGCCGCCGACCGGTACGCGGCCCGGGAAGCCACCGGCCACGCCCGCGCTGACCACCCCTCGGTACGGCCGGCCGGCGCCCTCGGCGAGGGCGAGCAGACGGGCGGTCGCGGCCCCGGCGACGGCCGGTCCCACGCCGACCGGCACCACCGCCACGGCGGGGTCGGCGAGACCGGCCTGGATCGCCTCCGCCTCGGCGGGCACCGCGGTGACCACGAGCAGTCCGGTCACGGGATCGGTCCCGGTGAGCTGCGTCGGGTCTCGTCGTCGCTGCCGCCGGTGACCGCCGACGACGGGCGGTAGATGTGGAAGCCGGGCGGTGCCAGGTCGCGCTCGTCGGCCGTACCGCCCTGGTAGGGCGCCGGTGAGGTGGGGGCGACTTCGGTGGCCTTCGCCTGCTCGGCGGCTTCGGCCTCCTCGGCCGCCTTCTTGTCCCGGGCGGCCTGTTCCGTGGCGGCCTGTTCGTCGGCGGCCCGTTCCTCGGTGGCCAACTCGTCGTCGGTCAGCGGTCGGCCGCGCAACCGTTCGGCCCGCAGCCGGCGGGCCATCACCATGCCGCGCATGGCGGCGAGCGTGCCGACACCGGCGGCGACCGCGATGCCGATCCGGCCCTCGAAGGGTACGAGTCCCAGCCCGCCACCGGCCACGAAGGCGAGCATCAGGGCCGTCTCGGAGTGCGCGAAGGAACTCGCCCGCAGCCGTTCCGGGATGCGTTCCTGGATCGAGGCGTCCACGGCCAGCTTGGCGATGCCGCTCATCATGGCCGCGACCAGGCAGAGCAGGGCGACCATCGGCAGGGAGAAGTTCAGGACGGTGAGTACGCCCACCCCGGCCACGATGATCATGCCGCTGGACTGGAGTGCGGCCGGCCGGTGGATGCGCAGTCGGGTGCCGATGGCGGTGGCCAGGAAGGTGCCGACGGCCAGGGCGCCGCCGACCACGCCGAGTGCTCCCTCGTCACCCAGGTCACGCCCGAACACCACGGTGGTCAGGTCGCCCGCCTTGATGCTGAAGGCGAGGAAGAGCAGCAGGAAGCCGTAGATCGCGCGTAACGTGGCCGCGCCGACGAGGTTGGAGATCACCAGCCGCCCGGCGGGGCGCCCCCGGCCGAGTGGTCGGTCGCCGGTACGGCGCAACAGCGCGCGCAGCGGGCGGGGGACCCGTTCCGGTGGCTCGGAGTCGGCCTTCGGCGGCAGCCGGAGCGCCACCACCATGCCGACCAGGAAGATGACCGAGGCGACCCGGAGCGGCCACTGCGGCCCGAACCAGAACGCGGCCAGTCCGATCGGGGCGACGAGGGCACCGGCCACCGTGCCGTAGACGCTGGCGCGTGCGCCGACCTGGGACAGACCGAGCCCTTCGGGCAGAAGTCTGGGCACGGCGGCGGACCGCGCCACGCCGTACGCCCGGGAGAGCGCGAGTACGCCGAAGGCCGCCGGGTACAGCCCGAATCCGTGGATGTAGTCGGAGATCAGCCAGGCCAGGAAGGCCCGACCCAGCATGGTCGTGGCCAACGCGTACCGCCGGCCGTGTCGGAAGTGGTCGAGCAGGGGGCCGACCACCGGGGCGAGCATGGCGAACGGCACCATGGTCACCAGCAGGTAGAGCGCGACCTTGCTGCGCGCCTCGCCGAGCGGCACGTTGAAGAAGATCGTCCCGGCCAGGCCGATGGCGATCAGCGTGTCACCGGCGCAGGAGACGGCGTGCAGGTCGAACATGCGGACCATGCCGGTCTCGCCGCCGGCACCCCGGGACCGGGCCCGGACGGCACTGCGCGTCACCCAGCGTCCGCTGCTCAGCGAGCCGCGCAGCAGCAGCCGGACGGCCCGGATTCCGGTGCCGACGGTCCGCCCGAGGAGGGACCTCTCGGGGCGGGAGGACAGCGGCATGGCACCCATCCTGAACCATCGAGCCGACACTTGGCGCGTCACCGCCGCAGAACACCTCTGGGGAGTGCCTCGCAGTCGGCCCCGCGCATGGGTGACAATGGTTGGGTGACCAGGCCCGCCTCTGCCCGCGCCGCTCGTCTCGACCAGGTCTGCGCCGCCGCCGTCGAGGTGGCCCGCGCCGGCATCACCGAGGTGGATCCCGACGACGTCGGCGACCACCTGCAAGCCGTGGCTGAGGGCGACCGCCTCGTCACCCACTACTTCGAGTGCCGTCAGGCCGGTTACCGCGGTTGGCGGTGGGCGGTCACCGTCACCCGGGTGCCGCGCAGCCGGACCGTGACGATCTGCGAGACGGTGCTGCTGCCCGGGCCGGACGCGCTGCTCGCGCCCGGCTGGCTGCCCTGGCAGGAGCGGCTCAAGCCAGGCGACCTCGGCCCGGGTGACCTGCTGCCGACGCCGCCGGACGACGAGCGGCTCCAGCCCGGCTACCTGCTCTCCGACGACCCGGCGGTCGAGGAGACCGCGTGGGAGTTGGGGCTCGGTCGGCCTCGGGTGTTGTCGCGGGAGGGTCGGGCCGAGGCGGCGCAGCGCTGGTACGACGGCGACCACGGCCCGTCGGCGCCCATCTCGACCGCCGCCCCCGCCGCCGCCCGCTGCGGCACCTGCGGCTTCTATCTGCCGCTCGCCGGCAACCTGCGGTTGTGCTTCGGCGTGTGCGGCAACTTCTACGCCCCGGACGACGGCCGGGTGGTCAGCGCCGACCACGGGTGCGGCGCCCACTCGGAGACCCTGGTCGACGCCGAGACGGCGGTGGACGAGATGCCCACCGTCTACGACGACAGCGCGGTGGAGCCGATGTCGGTCAGCCGTGCGCCCGGGTCCGTGGAGTCCGGCGAGCCGGCGGAGCCGTACGGCCACTCCTGACCGACCGGAGTCCGGACCGCCTCGGCGGGTCGCTCAGCCGGCGGCGCGTCGTCGCCGTCGGTGGGCGTCATGGCGCATCATCATCGCGAGACCGGGAAAGCCCCACAGAAAACCGGCCAGGCAGATCCATAGCCAGTTCTCGTGACCGCTGTCGATCAGCCGGTCGCGGAACAGCAGCAGCACCAGCCCGGCGACCGCCCAGGCCGCCATCCCGGCCAGCGCGAACGGCACCATCGGCGGGTCGAGCGGCTCGGGGCGGGGCTGCTGCTTCGGCACCCGGTCAGGGTACGTGACGCTTTTCCGCCGCCTCGGGTTCTGCGACGATGCGCGCGACAACCCGATGATCTGCTGTGAGGTTCCTGATGGCAGTAGCGCCGCCCGACGAGGGCACCCCACCCGGTCCCAGTCGTCCCCGCAACGGCTTCGACCGGTACTTCGAGATCTCGGCCCGCGGCTCGACGATGAGCCGTGAGGTACGCGGTGGCCTGGCCACCTTCTTCACGATGGCGTACATCGTGGTGCTCAACCCGCTCATCCTCGGCAGTGCCGTCGACGGCGACGGCAACACGCTGCCGATCCCGGCTATCGCGGCGGCCACCGCCCTGCTCGCCGGTCTGCTGACCATCCTGATGGGCGTGGTCGGCCGCTTCCCGCTGGCGGTGGCGGCCGGTCTCGGCGTCAACGCGCTGGTGGCGTACGAGATCGCTCCGGAGATGACCTGGGCCGACGCGATGGGCCTGGTGGTGATCGAAGGTGTGATCATCGCGGTGCTGGTGCTGACCGGGCTGCGGACCGCGGTGTTCCGCTCGGTGCCGACCCAGATGAAGACGGCGATCGGCGTCGGCATCGGGCTCTTCCTGACCATCATCGGGTTGGTCGACTCCGGTTTCGTCCGGCGTCTCCCCGACGAGGCGAACACCACCGTGCCGGTCGGGCTGGGCATCGGCGGCAAGCTGGTCAGCTGGCCGATGCTGGTGTTCGTGGTGGGTTTGCTGCTGACCCTGGTGCTGGTAGTGCGCCGGGTACGCGGAGCCATCCTGATCGGCATCTTCGTCTCGACGCTGCTGGCGATGGTGGTCGAGGCGCTCGGCAACATCGGACCGTCCATGGTCAACGGGGTGCCGAACCCGAAGGGCTGGTCGCTGAACGTCCCGACGCTGCCCAGCAACCCGTTCGACGTGCCGGACCTGTCGCTGCTCGGCAAGTTCAACGTGCTCGGGTCGTGGGAACGGGCCGGCTGGCTGGTCGTGCTGATGTTCATCTTCACGCTGTTGATCACCGACTTCTTCGACACGATGGGCACGATGGTGGCCGTCGGTCAGGAGGGCGGCATGCTCGACGACCAGGGCACCCCGCCCCGGACCAAGGAGATCCTGCTGGTCGACTCGATCGCCGCGGCCAGCGGTGGCGCGGCCAGCGTCTCCAGCAACACGTCGTTCGTCGAGAGTGCCGCCGGTGTGGCGGAGGGCGCCCGCACCGGCGTGGCCAACCTGGTCACCGGTGTGCTGTTCCTGCTGGCGATGTTCCTCGCGCCGCTGGTCGTGGTGGTGCCGTTCGAGGCGGCGTCGGTCGCGCTGGTGGTGGTCGGCTTCCTGATGATGACCGCGGTACGCACCATCGACTGGTCCGACCACGAGATCGCCATCCCGGCGTTCCTCACCATCGTGCTGATGCCGTTCACGTACTCCATCTCCAACGGCATCGGTGCCGGCCTCATCGCGTACGTGGTGATGAAGCTGGCCAAGGGCAAGGCCCGGGAGATCCACCCGCTGCTGTACGGGGTGGCGGCGCTGTTCGTGGTGTACTTCCTGCGCGGCCCGATCGAGTCGCTGTTCTGACGCCGGCCCGGGCCGGGCGTGCGTGCCGCGCACAACGCGAGCGCAGCCCGGCCCGGGGTCGGTGATCACCCGGGTGAGCGTGGTCATATTCGCTGCCGACTCCGGGTCTCATTAGCTAGGCTAACTAACGTGACGGAGCGGACGGTGACGGCTCAAAGCATGCCACCGGCGCAGCTGGCCCATCAGCTGCGAGATGCGATCACCCGGCTCAACCGGCGGGTCCGCCAGGCCCGGCCGGTCGGTGACCTGACGGTCACCCAGTTGTCCGCGCTCACCAGCCTCAAGCTGGCGGGCGCGCTCACGCCGCGGGAACTCGCCGACGTCGAACGGGTGCAGCCACCGACGATGACCAAGATCGTCGCGAAGCTGGAGGAGCGCGGCCTCGTGCAGCGCACGCCCCACCCGACCGACGGCCGGCAGGTCATCCTCGCGGCGACTGAGGGAGGCCGGGCCGTGCTCGACCAGTTCGAGCGGGTACGGGACGAGTGGCTGGCCCACCGGCTGGCCGAGCTGAGCGATGCCGACCGGGAGACCCTGCACCACGCAGCGGAGATTCTGCAGCGAGTTTCCCGAGCCTGACACCGCACACCGGGTGTGCGCCGTGCCGTGACGTCCGTCGTTGATGACGCGTACGACGCGAGGAGGCGCACCAAGCGTGCAGGCGAGGCTCAGCACGATGTTCCAGTCCCTACAGGTCCGCAACTACCGGCTATTCGCGTCCGGGCAACTGGTCAAACTGATCGGTGTCTGGATGATGTTCATCGCCCAGGACTGGCTGGTTCTCGAACTCTCCGGCGATTCGGCCACCGCGCTCGGCGTGGTCGTCGCCCTTCAGTTCACCCCGGTACTCCTGCTCACGCTGATCTCCGGGCGGTTGGCCGACCGGTACGACAAGCGGATGCTCCTCTTCGTCGCCAACGCCTTCTGGACGGTGTTGTCGCTGGCGATGGCGCTGCTGGTGCTCACCGGTCTGGTCCAGCTCTGGCACGTCTTCGTCTTCGCCGCCCTGCTGGGCGTGGCCAACGCGGTGGAGACCCCGGTACGCCAGGCGTTCGTCTCCGAGCTGGTCGGCACCCCGCTGCTGCCGAACGCGCTCTCGCTCAACGCGGCCGTGTTCAACTCGGCCCGGATCGTCGGCCCGGCCGTCGCCGGTGTCGCCATCGCCCTCTTCGGCGTCGGACCGGTCTTCCTGTTCACCGCGCTCAGCTCGATCGGCCCGCTGGTCACGGTGATCCAGATGCGTACCGCCGAACTACACCGGGAGCCGTTGCCGCCGCGCAACGAGCGGGCTGCGGCGACCGTGCTGGACGGACTGCGGTACGTCAGTCGGCGCGCCGACCTGGTGCTGCCGATGGTCGTGATGTCCGTGATCGGCATGTCGCTGTTCAACTTCCAGCTCACCCTCGCGGCGTTGGCCAAGACCGTGTTCGAGACCGGGGCGGCCTCGTTCGGCCTGTTCAGTACCACGCTCGCGGTGGGTGCGCTGGTGGGCGCGCTGGCCGGCACCGGGCGGCGCAGCCGTCCCTCGGTCTGGCTGGTGCTGGGTGCCGCCATCGCCTGTGCCGCCTTCGGGACGCTCGTCGGCCTCGCGCCCACGTACTGGATGGTCGTGGTGCTGTTGCTGCCGACCGGCTTCTTCATGGTCTATTTCGCCCAGGCGGCCAACCAGCGGGTCCAGCTCGGCACCGATGCGGCCTTCCGAGGCCGGGTGATGGCCCTGTGGGTGCTGGTGTTCCTGGGCACCAACCCGGTCGGTGCGCCGCTGATCGGCTGGATCGCGGAGACCTTCGGGGCCGGGGTCAGCATCTGGGCCGGCGGGCTGGTCTCCCTGGCCACCGCCCTGCTCGCGCTGGCCTGGCAGCTTCGCCGCGACGGCGCCCGGCTGCGGTTCCGGATCCTGCCGATGCCGCGCTTCTACGTCACCGAGGTCTGAGACCACGGTGCCGGGTGCCCCGACGTGGTCGGGGTGCCCGGATCTGAAGGGGTGACCGGCGCGGATACCGGAAAATCGGTTACGTCACGCTGCGCATCGGCATAGCTTCGGTGTGTGGAGGTCCTGCGCTCGCTGCTGCTCGCCCTGTCGCTGGCCGGCGTGGTCCTCCTGCCGGTGCTGATCGTTCTGGTAGTCGGTGCCGACGACGTGGTCGGCCGGGTCACCTACGGGTGCTCGCAGTGGCGTGCGCGACGTCGGGAGCGGCGGCTGATCGCCGCGCTGCTCCGGTCGGTGACCGGCGACGGGAGCGCCGTCCGGGCCGACCTCGACCGGCACGACCGGCGGCCGCTGGAGGAGATCGCGGCCGACCTGCGGTGCCTACGGCGGGAACGGGTCGGCGGCGTCGGAGCGGCGGTGGTGTGGCACAGCAGCGTGCTCGACGCGTACGACGACCGCCTGCGGCTGGCCTGCCGGGCACTGGGTGTCACCGAGCACCTGGCCGAGCTGACCGGCGTCGACCGGCAGATCGAACGGGTCAGGGTGGAGGGCGAGCTGGACGCCGCCGGGCTGCGCCTGCCGGCGACCCGCCCCGGGCAGCGCGAGCGGCACCGCTAGCTGCGATCCTTCACCGGGTGCGACTCTTCACCGCGATCCATCCGCCGACCGAGGCGGTCGCGCACCTGACCGACCGGGTGGCCCGGCTCCGGCTCGGTGCCGCCGCTGCCGCCGGGACCAACGTCCGACTGTTCGATCCGGCGCGGGCCCACCTCACCCTCGCGTTCCTCGGTGACGTCGACCCGGGGCGGCTGGTCGAGGTGGAGAGCGCCCTCGGTCTCGCCGCCGAGTGGGCGCGGGAAGGGCGTACCGCCGCACCTCTGCTTCGGTTGGTCGGCGGTGGGCGGTTCGGTCGGGGACGCTTCACCGTGCTCTGGGTCGGGGTGGGCGGCGAGGTCGAGGCACTGCACGTGTTGGGGCGGCTGGTCCGTTCCCGGCTGCGTCACGCCCGGCTGCCGTACGACGAGAAGCCGCTGCGTCCGCACCTGACCGTGGCCCGCCCCGGCGACCGGCTCTCACCGGCTGACGTGGACGCCGATCTCGCCGCCCTGGCGGACTACCAGGGCCCCGAATGGCCAGCCGGGGAACTCGTGCTCACCCGCAGTGAACTGGGGCCGCACCCGGCCCACCACCGCCTCGCGGCGTGGCCGCTGTCCTAGCTCAGGCGGCGTGGCCGCTGTCCTAGCTCAGCGCCCTCGGCGGGCACCGGCGCGTGGCCGGTGCCCGGTCAGGAGGACTCGCGGGCCGCAGGACCGCTGCCGAACAGGACGTCGTCCCAGCTCGGCAGCCGCTTGCGCGGCTTGGCGCCGGCCTCGGTCGACTCGTTGGCCGTGGCGGCCGGGGCACCCGTGCGGCGCGGTCGCAGCACCGCCAGCGACGGCACGGCCGGGACCTCCTTGGGCGCGTCCGCGTCGTCGTCGAAGGCGGAACCCTGACCGCCACCGAGCAGGGCGGCTGCCCCGCCACCGACGGCCCGGCGCGGCGTGTCCTGGCCGCCGGCGAGCGCGGCCGGCGAGCGGGGCTCGAGGCCCCGGCCCGAGGTGGAGCCGAGCGGACGGTCCAGCGAGGCGAGCAGCGCGTCCCGGCCGGCCCGGATCGGATCCCGGCCGGAGCGGTTCTCGGTCGGCGCGGGCAGCCCGTGCCCACCCCGGCTCGGCTCACCGCGCGACGGGCCGGGCAGGGCGTGACCGCCCCGCTCCGGTGCCGGCTCCTGGCCGAGGAGCGGCGCGGGCCGCTCGGCGCAGAGGTATTGCGCCATGTCGTCGTGTGGGGCCACCGACTGCCGGGTCTTGTCCAGATCCCAGACCGCCTGGGCGGTGGCCTTGCCGGACGGCCAGGTGGCGACGATCCGCCAGGTGCCGTCGTCGCGGCGCCACGCGTCCCAGGAGATCTTCTCGGTGTCGATCCCGTGCTGGGCGAGCCGGCCGTTGACCACCTCGGCGAGGGGCGTGGGCTTCTCGGCACCCTTGAGCCGGGTGCGGCGGGCGTGCTGGGCGAGCATCGCCCGCTCCTGGAGCACCGGCCCGGCGTAGCGGAGCACCCGGTCGACCGGTACTCCGGCGATCCGGGCGACGTCCTCGGCGGACTCGCCGGAGCGGATCCGGGCCTGGATGTCCCGAGGGGACAGCGACGGCACCGGGTCGGCGGTGGACGGTGCCACCGCGAGCGTGGGCGCACCGGGCTCGGCGTGCATCGCTCCGGCGATACGCTCGTCGATGGGCAGGGCGAGCAGGCGCCCGACCTCGTCGGCGAGCACCAGGGCCTGGCCGTCCTCGGAGAGGGCGACGAAGCGTACTGGGCGCATCGCGTTGCCTCCGTCCCGCTTCGCTGGCCGTTACGCCACGAGCCGGCCACCCGGGGCGTTGCGCTCCACGGTACGCCCATCCGGAGCCTGGTGGGAGACGCCACGCCCGGGCAAGTCGAGCTGAGCAGCCTAATTCCCCGCTGTTGAGCGCTGTGCGGCGGGTCAGTGCCGCGAGCGCGACAGTGGCGTTTGTCGCAGTACGACACGGGCCCGGCGACCACAGTGGGTCGACCGGGCCCGTAGGGTCACCGCGAGTTTACTCAGAGTCGCTCGACCACGTAGTCGATCGAGGCGGTCAGCGCCTCCACGTCGGCTGGCTCGACGGCCGGGAAGAGCGCCACCCGGAGCTGGTTGCGGCCCAGCTTCCGGTACGGCTCGGTGTCCACGATGCCGTTGGCGCGCAGTGCCTTGGCGATCGCGGTGGCGTCCACCCCGTCGGCGAAGTCGATGGTGGCGACCACGTTGGAACGCAGCGCCGGGTCGGTCACGAACGGGGTGGCGACGGTCGAGCGCTCGGCCCAGCCGTACACCGTCGCGGCGCTCTCGGCCGTGCGCTTGGCCGCCCAGGCCAGCCCACCCTGGGAGTTCATCCAGTCGGTCTGCTCGGCGGCGAGGAAGATCGTCGCCAGCGCCGGCGTGTTGTAGGTCTGCTCCAGCCGCGAGTTGTCGATCGCGG
The DNA here is from genome assembly GCF_053589795.1 of Micromonospora sp. NPDC003241. Classification (NCBI taxonomy): domain Bacteria; kingdom Bacillati; phylum Actinomycetota; class Actinomycetes; order Micromonosporales; family Micromonosporaceae; genus Micromonospora; species Micromonospora sp. NPDC003241. Next base: position 105,002 of record NZ_JBSFSO010000008.1, read on the forward strand.
TGACCAGGTCGAGGAAGGCCGGGATGTACCGGCCGGAAGCCTTGATCTCGGCCGCCCGCTCCAGCGCTGCCGGCGACATCAGGGCCAGCCAGAGCCCGCCGTCGGAGCCGAAGCACTTCTGCGGGGCGAAGTAGTAGACGTCGGTCTCGCCGACGTTGACCTCCAGGCCACCAGCGCCGGAGGTGGCGTCGACCAGCAGCAGCGAGCCCGGGTCGGCACCGGCCACCCGGCTGATCGGCACCGCCACACCGGTCGAGGTCTCGTTGTGCGGGGTGGCGTAGACGTCCACGCCGGCCTCGGCGGTCAGGGTCGGCGCGCTGCCCGCGTCCGACTTGCGGATCGTCGGCTCGCCCAGGAACGGCGCGTCCTTGACGGACTTGGCGAACTTGGCGCCGAACTCGCCGAAGCTGGCGAACTGGGCCCGGTCGCGGACCAGGCCGAACGTGGCGACCTCCCAGAACGCGGTGGTGCCGCCGTTGCCGATCACCACCTCGTACCCCTCGGGCAGCGAGAAGAACTCGGCGATGCCGGAGCGCAGCCGGGCCACCTGGTCGCGGACGGTCTTCTGCCGGTGCGAGGTGCCCAGGTAGCTGGTCGCCACCTCGGCGAGCGCGGAGACCGCCGCCGGACGGACCTTGGACGGCCCGCAGCCGAAGCGGCCGTCGGCGGGCTTGATCTCGTCGGGAATCCGGATGGTCGGTGCGTCAGCCACGGTCGTAAAGATCCTTCCGCATGGGTCGGGGCCCGGGTGAGCAGGTGGGGCGGACCGACGGCGGGCGCGTGCGGGGTGCACGGTCGAAGCCGGGGTCCAGCCCATCGGGCGGCGCTGCCGGAATTCATCCTTGCACCCGTCGACGCCCCGCCGGGTGCTGGTCCCAGCCCCAACCGTGAGGCGTCCGCCACAGCCCGTGGCGTCGCCCACATCCCCGCCGCGCGCCCGCCCACCGCTGCCCGCCCGCCGCGCAGCGCTCGCTGCGCTGGGCACCGGGCCTGGATGTTAGGAAGGGACCCCTGTACTACCGGAGACGGTAGAAAGGGTCCCTTCCTTACACCTCAGACGCCGGGCGGCGCCGACGCCTCAGACGTCGTGCGGGACGGCGTCCCAGCCCTCCACCTCGTTCGGCTTGCGCGGACCGTGGCCCACGTACCGGGCGGAGGGGCGGACCAGCCGCTGGAGCCGCTTCTGCTCCAGGATGTGCGCGCTCCACCCGCCCATCCGGGCGCAGGTGAACATCGAGGTGAACATGTGCGCCGGCACCTCGGCGAAGTCGAGCACCACGGCGGACCAGAACTCGACGTTGGTGGCGAGCACCCGGTCCGGGCGGCGGGCCTGCAACTCGGCCAGCGCGGCCCGCTCCAGCGCCTCGGCGACCTCGAAGCGCGGCGCGCCCAGCTCCTTGGCGGTGCGACGCAGCACCCGGGCGCGCGGGTCCTCGGCCCGATAGACGCGGTGGCCGAAGCCCATCAGCCGCTCACCCCGGTCGAGCACGCCCTTGACGTAGCTCTCCGCGTCGCCGCTGCGCTCGACCGCCTCCAGCATGCTGAGCACCCGTGACGGGGCACCGCCGTGCAGCGGGCCGGAGAGTGCGCCGATGCCCGAGGAGATGCAGGCAGCGGCGTCGGCGCCGGTGGAGGCGACGATCCGGGCGGTGAAGGTGGAGGCGTTCAGGCCGTGCTCGGCGGCCGAGATGAAGTACGCGTCGACGGCCTTGACGTGTCGGGGGTCGGGCTCGCCACGCCACCGCTTCATGAAGCGCTCGACGATCGTCTCCGCCTTGTCGATCTCCTTCTGCGGCACCGCCGGCAGCCCGAGGCCACGGGCGGACTGGGCGACGAAGGAGAGCGCGGTCACCGACACCCGGGCGAGGTCCTCGCGCGCCTGCTCGTCGGAGATGTCCAGCATCTGCTGCAGGCCCCAGTACGGGGCGAGCATCGCCACCGCGGACTGCACGTCGACCCGGATGTCGCCGGAGTGCACCGGCACCGGGAACGGCTCGGCCGGCGGCAGGCCCGGGCCGAACCGGCCGTCGACCAGCAGCGCCCAGACGTTGCCGAAGGAGACCTGGCCGATCAGATCCTCGATGTCGACGCCGCGGTAGCGCAGCGCGCCACCCTCGCGGTCCGGTTCGGCGATCTTGGTCTCGAACGCTACGACGCCCTCGAGTCCGGGTTTGAAGTCGGCCATCTCACTACTCCTGGTGTGTGGTCGGTGCGCCCGCCCGGCTCGGTGCCCCGGCCCCGGCCGGGTGAGCGCCTTCAGGCGACCCTGCTCCGGATGTGTGTTCGTGACATCTTGCCTGCTGGTGATCGGGTATGCGACCCGCTGAGGATGTGCTGCTGACGACATCCCCGGCCGCAGGCGCCGTGGGGCCCTCGGTAAGACTGGCCCCGACGGGCTGGTCGCGGGGGCGAGCGGCCCGATCCAGAGGGAGGAAACGTGACGGGCGACACACCGCCACCCGCGGGGATGCGTCACGAGTACGCCGCAGACGCCGGCCTGATCGAGGCCGACCTGGCGGCGCGGTGGCACACGCAGTTCGACAGGTGGTTCGCCGACGCGGTCGCCGCCGGGCTGCCCGAGCCGAACGCCATGGTGGTCGGCACCGCCGACGCCGAGGGGCGGCCGAGCGCGCGGACCGTGCTGCTCAAGGGCTACGACCCGACGGGCTTCGTCTTCTTCACCAACTACCTCTCGCGCAAGGGTGTCGAGGCGGAGGTCAACCCGTACGCCAGCCTGGTGTTCCCGTGGTTCCCGATGCAGCGGCAGGTGATCGTCGCCGGCCGGCTGGAACGGGTCGACCGGGCGGAGACCGAGGCGTACTTCGCCAGCCGGCCGCGCGGCTCCCGACTGGGTGCCTGGGCGAGCGCCCAGTCGTCGGTCCTGCCCGACCGGGCGGCGCTGGACGAGGCGTACCGGGTGGCGGCGGAGCGCTTCGCCGACGTGGACCCGATCCCCACCCCGCCGCACTGGGGTGGGTTGCGGGTCCGGCCCGATTCGGTGGAGTTCTGGCAGGGCCGGGCCAGCCGGCTGCACGACCGGCTGCGGTTCCGCCGCGCCGCCGACGACTGGGTCGTGGAGCGGCTGGCGCCGTGACCTCGACCGAAACGGACCGGCCCCGCGAACGGCGGCGCTGGGCCATCGACCTGCGCCCGCTGCGGGTGGTCGCGTACCGGCGGCTCTGGCTCGGCAACGGCATCGCCATGTTCGGCTTCCAGTTCACCGCGGTCGCCGTGCCGGTGGAGATGTACGCCCTCACCCAGGACTCGCTCTGGGTCGGGCTGCTGGGCATCGCCGCCTTCGTGCCGCTGCTCGTGTTCGGGCTCTGGGGCGGGGCGGTGGCCGACGCCATCGACCGTCGGCTGGTGCTGACCGCCGGCTCGGTGCTGCTCTGGGTCTCGGTGGCCGGGCTGCTGGCGCAGGCGCTGCTGGGGGTGGGCAGCCCGGTGCTGCTGCTCGGGCTGGTGGCGCTCAGCTCGGTCGCGTACGCGATCAGCGGGCCGGCGCGCAGCGCGCTGGTGGCCCGGCTGGTCCCGGCCGAACTGGTGCCCGCCGCGACCACGCTGAACTTCACCACCGCGATGGCCACCTCGGTCCTCGGGCCGCTGGCTGCCGGCCTGATCCTGGCCACCTGGCACCTCGACGTGGCGCTGCCGATCGCGTACGCGGTGGACGCGGTGCTGCTGGTCGCCCTGGTCTGGGCGGCGCTGAGGCTGCCCGCCATGCCGCCCGAGCCGGACCCGGACGGTACGCCTCGACAGGCCGGGCTGCGCAGCGTCGTCGACGGGTTCCGCTACCTGCTCGCCAGCCGGGTGCTGATGCTCTCCTTCGGCATCGACCTGATCGCGATGGTGTTCGCCTTCCCCCGGGCACTGTTCCCCGAGGTCGCCGCCGAGCGCTTCGGCGGGGGCGCGGCGGTGGGGTGGCTGTACAGCTCGATCGCGATCGGCTCGCTGCTCGCCGGGCTGGTCTCCGGCTGGATCGGCCGGGTACGCCGGCAGGGGCTGGTGCTGGTGCTCGCCGTGGTGGGCTGGGGCCTGGCGGTGGCACTGGCCGGGTTGGCCCGGCAGCTCTGGCTGGTCATCGCCCTGCTGGTGCTGGCCGGGGCGGCCGACCTGATCAGCTCGGTGGTGCGGCAGTCGATCCTGCTGATCTATGCGCCGGACCGGATGCGCGGTCGGCTCCAGGGCGTCAACACCGTGGTGGTGGCGGGTGGGCCGCGCCTGGGCGACCTGCGCGCGGGCGCCATGGCGACCGGCTTCGGCAGCGGCGTGGCCTGGGTCGGCGGCGGTCTCGTGGCGGCGGGGTTGGCGGTCGTCCTCGCGGTGGCGTTCCCGGCGTTGCGGCGTTACCGGCCGCCGGTGACGTCGACCACCGAGGGCGCTTCCGAGGACCACCCGGCACGGCGAGCGGACAGCGGTTCCGGGAGCTAGGGTCTGGCGACATGAGCAGCAGTGAGCCCCGTCCCCTGTCCGGGGCACAGTGGACCATTTCCGCCGCCGGTCACGAGGCGGTCATCGTCGAGGTGGGCGGCGGGGTCCGCACCTACCGGCAGGACGGGGTGGAGCACCTCGACGGGTACGCCGCCGACGAGTTGTGCCCCGGCTCGGCCGGACAGGTGTTGGCTCCCTGGCCGAACCGGATCCGTGACGGCGTGTACCCCTTCGACGGGCAGTCGTACCAGCTCCACCTGACCGAGCCGGAGCGGCACAACGCCATCCACGGCCTGGTCAACTGGGCCCGCTGGGAGCTGATCGAGCAGCGGCCGGACGAGGTCGTCGTCGGGCTCGACATGCCGGCGCAGCCGGGCTACCCCTGGCCGCTGCGGCTGCGTACCCGGTGGAGCGTGGGGGCGGACGGGCTGCGGGCCGCGCACGAGGTGACCAACATCGGCGTGGAGTCGGTGCCGTTCGGCTTCTCCGTGCACCCGTACCTGCGACTGCCCGGGGTGGCGGTGGACGACGTGGTGATGCGGGTGCCGGGGGAGACCCGGCTGCTGCTGGACGGGCGGCTGCTGCCGGTGGGCGTGGCCAAGGTCGCCGGCACCGAGTACGACTACACCGAGCCGCGCCGGATCGGCGACGCGGTGCTGGACCTGGCCTTCGGGCAGGTGATCCGGGACGCCGACGGCGGCTCCGCGGTGACGCTGAGCGCACCGGACCGGTCACACGGCCTCCAGATCTGGGCCGACGCCCAGTTCGGTTGGTGGCAGGTGTACACCGGTGACACGCTGACCGGGGAGCGTTTCCGCCGGTCGGTGGCGGTGGAGCCGATGACCTGCCCACCGGACGCCTTCCGTTCCGGCCGGGATCTGATCACGCTGGCGCCGGGCGACACCTGGCGCGGCGACTGGGGTATCCGGCCGGGCAACTGAGCCGGCGAGGAGGAACGACGTGGAGTTCGCAGAGGTCGTCCGGGGGCGCCGCATGGTGCGCAACTACGACCCGGACCGTCCGGTCCCGCCGGAGGTCGTGGAGCGGCTGCTGGACCACGCGGTACGGGCGCCGTCGGCCGGCTTCTCCCAGGGCTGGGGTTTCCTGGTGCTGGAGGAGCCGGCGGACCGGGAGCGGTTCTGGGCGGCCAGCACCCCGGAGGACGCCGGTACGGGACGCTGGCTGACCGGGATGCGGCGGGCACCGCTGATCGTGGTGCCGCACGCGAACCGCTCCGTCTATCTCGAACGGTACGCCGAGCCGGACAAGGGCTGGGCGGACCGGTCGACGGACCGCTGGCCGGTGCCGTACTGGTACGTCGACACCGGGTTCGCCGCGTTGCTGATGATGCTGACCGCCGTGGACGAGGGGCTCGGTTCCTGCTTCTTCGGCATCCCGCCGCAGCGGTTGTCGTCCTACCGGGAGGCGTTCGGCGTGCCTGAGGCGTACCACCCGATCGGGGCGCTCACGATCGGTTACCGCGCCCCCGACCACCGGTCACCGTCACTGCGTCGGGGGCGTCGTCCGGTCGACGAGGTCGTCCGCCGGGGCCGGTGGAGCTGACCGAAACCGGAGGTTCGTCCGGTGCAGAACCGGACGACCGGGAGCGAAACTGGCAACAAGGAGCAGAACGTGGGGTGCGTGCTGCGGCTACGCTGGCACGGTCACGGGCGCCGCGGTACGCGGCGCCCCGCCGCGACCCGGCCCGGCTCGGCGTCGTGGTTCGGCCCGACCAGGGGGAGGAGCGTGCCGTCGTGATCTTCAGAGCGGTCCGGGACGGGTGTCCCTACCCGCAACACAATCTGACCCTCAAGCAGTGGGCGGAGATCCCGCCCCGGCCGCTGCGGCTGGATCAGCTCATCACCACCAAGCGGGAGCTGGCGCTGGACAAGCTGCTCGCCGAGGACTCCACCTTCTACGGTGACCTGTTCCCGCACGTGGTGCAGTGGAACGGCGGCCTCTACCTGGAGGACGGCCTGCACCGCGCGTTGCGCGCCGCCCTGCAACAGCGCAATCAGATCCACGCCCGGGTGTTCGTGCTCGCCGAAGCGATCGAGTGACCCGACACCTCCTGCTGAACCGTCGTTAGGGTGGTGGGCGTGGACCTGCTCGACCTGGACTCGTCGCTGACCGAGGAGGAGCGGCAGATCCGCGCCGTCGTGCGCCGGGTGGTGGACGAGCGGGTACGCCCACACGTCGCCGGCTGGTACGAGGCCGGTGAGGTGCCGGCCCGCGAACTGGCCCGCGAGTTCGGCGCGCTCGGTCTGCTCGGCATGCACCTGACCGGGTACGGCTGCACCGGCTCGACGGCCGTCGCGTACGGGCTGGCCTGCCTGGAGTTGGAGGCCGGCGACTCCGGCGTCCGCTCCCTGGTCTCGGTGCAGGGTTCGCTGGCCATGTACGCCATCTGGCGCTACGGCAGCGAGGAGCAGAAGCAGCGCTGGCTGCCGGCGATGGCGACCGGCGAGGCGATCGGCTGTTTCGGACTGACCGAGCCGGACCACGGCTCCGACCCCGGATCGATGACCACCCGGGCCCGCCGCGACGGCGACGACTGGATCCTGCACGGCACCAAGATGTGGATCACCAACGCCCCGATCGCCGACGTCGCGGTGATCTGGGCGCGCACCGACGACGGCGTGCGCGGTTTCGCCGTACCCATGGACACCCCGGGGGTCACGGCGCGCGAGATCGGCCGGAAGATGTCCCTGCGCGCCTCGGTGACCGGGGAGATCGCGCTCGACGACGTCCGGCTACCGGCGGACGCCCGGCTGCCCGAGGCGATCGGGTTGAAGGCGCCGCTGGGCTGCCTGACCGAGGCCCGGCACGGCATCGTCTGGGGTGCGCTCGGCGCGGCCCGGGACTGCCTGGAGACCGCCCTGACGTACGCGACCACCCGCACCCAGTTCGGTCGCCCGCTGGCCGGCTTCCAGCTCACCCAGGCCAAGCTCGCCGACATGGCGGTCGAGTGGCACAAGGGCTACCTGCTGGCGCTGCACCTAGGGCGGCTCGCCGACGCCGGCCGGTTGCGCCCCGAACAGGTCAGCGTGGGCAAACTCAACAACGTCCGCGAGGCGCTGGCCATCGCCCGTGAGTGTCGCACCATCCTCGGTGCGAACGGCGTCTCCGGTGACTACCCCGTGATGCGGCACGCCAACAACCTGGAGAGCGTCCTGACGTACGAGGGCACCTCCGAGATCCACCAGTTGGTGATCGGGCAGCGGCTCACCGGCGTCTCCGCGTTCACCTGATCTTTCACGCCTCTGACCTGCCGAAACACACGTTCGGGCGACTCGACGAGCGGCTGTCGTACCGGGGGCTTACCGTCATCAACAGACAACGCGTCTGACAAGGACGGTGAGGGCGATGGCACGCGACAGCGACATCAACGAGCCCACCAGCACGTTTGCCGACCACGAGCCCGGTGACGACAGCACGGGCCGGCCGGATGCCCCGCCCGTGCCGCCGGGCGGCGGTGGCGGTGCCGCGAGGGCCCTGCTCTGGGTGCTCGGCGCCGCGGCGATGGCGGTGGTGGTGCTGCTCGGCGTCCAGACCACCGGGCTCCTGCCGGAGTTCCGCAACCCGTTCAGCAAGGAGCAGACCGACCGCACCCAGCCCGCGCTGCTGGAGTCGATGCAGGACCTCAGCCGCTACGTGGCCGCCGAGGGTAACTTCCAGGTCGTGGTCGACCTGGAGAACGACCGGCGCAACGTGCCGGACTGGCTGCTCAACCAGCGCACCCTGTTCGTCGGGTCCGGCAGCGTCGAGGCGTACGTAGACTTCGGTGCCCTCAGCGAGGGCGCGATCGTGCAGTCCGCCGACGGCAAGTCCGTCGAGGTCAAACTGCCCGCACCGCAGCTCGCCGAGACCAACCTCGACCTCGACAAGAGCTACGTCTTCGCGGAGGAGCGCGGGCTGCTCAACCGCGTCGGCGACCTGATCGGCGGCGACCCGAACCGGCAGCAGCAGGTCTACCAGCTCGCCGAGGACCGGATCACCGCCGCCGCCCGGGACAGCGGCCTGAACGCCCGTGCCGAGGAGAACACCCGCAAGATGCTGACCGGCCTGCTCGGTTCGCTCGGCTTCGAGCAGGTCACCATCACCTACACCGCTCCCTGACACCCCGCACTGCCCCTGCACTCCCGCCCCTGCACTGCCCCGCCGGCTGTCGCTCGACCTGCTGGCGGGGCGGTCGGTCGTCCACCCCGACGGGGGTCGAGGCAGCAACTTCATGGTTGTTGCTGCCTCCAGAGCGGCGTGAGGCAGCAACAACCATGAAGTTGCGTGGCCTGGGCCTGAGTGCGGTGGTGCGGAAAGCCGAGGACCGCCGACGTGAGCCGGCGGCCCGGGTGGCCTTGGTGGGGTGTCGTTGGCCTGGTTGGCAGCCTCCGCGACGGCACCTCCGGTGACCGGGGTCGCCTCGCGTGCGGAGGGCGGACGGAGGAATCCCATCTTGACCGCCGCTCAGGTGCGGGGTGGCCTCGCGTGCGGAGGACGGACCGGTCAGTGGCCTGCGACGAGGTAGCGGTCCTCGTTGGGCATGATGATCCAGAGTGCCAGGTAGATGACGACCTGAGTGCCGGGCAGCAGCAGCGACAGCAGGAACAGCAGCCGGATGAGCCCGGCGGAGGTGCCGAAGCGCTGGGCCAGACCGGCGCAGACTCCGGCGAACATGCGCCCCTGCCGGGGCCGGACCAGTTTGCGACTCATGGTGGTACTTCCCCTCTGCGGCGATCCGCCGCTCCATGCCCTCAACGCTAGGAGCGGGTGACCCCCGCGCCCTCGCCCGCGAGAACGAACCTCAGCGCGCGCACCCGTAGGTACTTACCCGCGTCCCCACCGAGCCACCCATCCCCGAGCAACCCCGACCCCGCGCGTCGATCGAGGAGTCGCGGTGGGCGCCACCCGCCGTGGCGGGTTCCGTCGACCGAGGAGTCGTGGCCGGGGCTCGCCGATCATGGACCCGTGGTGGTAGTCGCCGCCGTGGTGAGGACCCGTCGATCATGGACCCGTCACGGGAACCGCCGCCGCGGTGAGGACCCGTCGATCATGGAGTCGTGGTAGGCGCAAAAGGTGCATACTCGGCCGAAACCTCGACCACAAGTCCATGATCGCGCGGGCGGGGCGGGGCGGCGAGGGTGGGTGGGGTGAGGCGGGGCGGCGCAGGGCCGACGGGGCCGACGGGGGCGGCGAGGGCGGGCGGGGTGGGGTGTGGGTGAGGCGGGGTAGGGTCGGCGGGTTGGGCGCTCTCACCAGGGCGTATGACGGGCCGCGTCCGGATGGGGGGCGGCCACCTCTTTCGGCGGGCCGCTGACCGGTGATCCCGGGGCAGGGCGAGGAAGTGCAGTCATGATCAGTGTGTTCGACCTTTTCAGTGTGGGCATCGGGCCGTCCAGCTCGCACACGGTGGGACCGATGCGGGCGGCGCGGACGTTCGTCACGGGGCTCAAGGCCGACGGGCTGCTCGCGGACGTGGTCCGGGTGCGGGCGGAACTGTTCGGGTCGCTCGGTGCCACCGGGCACGGGCACGGCAGTGATCGGGCGGTGCTGCTCGGGCTGGGCGGTGCGGCGCCGGAGACGGTCGACACCGACGGCATCGACGCGCGGGTGGCCCGGATCCGGGAGCAGGGCCGGCTGGCGTTGCTCGACACGCACGAGATCGAGTTCGACCCGGACCGGGATCTGACGTTGCACCGGCGGCGGTCGTTGCCGTACCACCCGAACGGGATGATCTTCGCGGCCTTCGACGGCAGCGGTGCCGAGGTCAGGGCGCGGACCTACTACTCGGTCGGCGGCGGGTTCGTGGTGGACGAGGCGGCGGCCGGTGCGGACCGGATCAAGCCGGACGCCACGACGGTGCGGTATCCCTTCCTGACCGGCGCGCAACTGCTCGACGTGACCGCCTCGACCGGCCTGTCGATCAGCGAGGTGATGCTCGCCAACGAGGTGTCCTGGCGGGCCGAGTCGGACGTACGGGCCGGTCTGCTGGACATCTGGCGGGTGATGCGCGAGTGCGTGGAGCGCGGCTGTTCCCGGGACGGCACGTTGCCGGGCGGGTTGAAGGTACGCCGCCGCGCGGCCGAGCTGCGCCGCAGCCTGGAGACCGACACGGTGGTGCCGGACGGCGATCCGCTGCACGTGATGGACTGGGTGACGCTGTTCGCCCTGGCGGTCAACGAGGAGAACGCGGCCGGCGGCCGGGTGGTGACCGCGCCGACCAACGGTGCGGCGGGGATCATCCCGGCGGTGTTGCACTACTACACGCGGTTCGTGCCGGGTGCCTCCGACGAGGGGGTGCTGCGGTTCCTGCTGGCGGCCGGTGCGATCGGGGTGCTGTTCAAGGAGAACGCGTCGATCTCTGGGGCCGAGGTGGGCTGCCAGGGCGAGGTCGGTTCGGCGTGTTCGATGGCCGCCGCCGGGTTGGCCGAGGCGCTGGGCGGCACGCCGGCCCAGGTGGAGAACGCCGCGGAGATCGGCATGGAGCACAACCTCGGGTTGACCTGCGACCCGGTCGGGGGCCTGGTGCAGATCCCGTGCATCGAACGCAACGCGGTGGCTAGCATCAAGGCGATCACCGCCGCCCGGCTCGCGTTGCGCGGTGACGGGGTGCACGCCGTGTCGCTCGACAAGGTCATCAAGACCATGCGTGAGACCGGCGCCGACATGAAGGTCAAGTACAAGGAGACGGCGCGCGGCGGCCTCGCGGTCAACGTGATCGAGTGCTGAGCGCATTCACCGGCTGCTAACCTGTCGTCCGTTCAGCAGGCGGGAGACGGCGGTGACCTCTGGCGTGGGGGCGTTGTGGTCGCACCGCAATTCGCTGCGCATCCTGGTCCGACGTGATCTCGCGGTCAAGTACCAGCAGTCCGTGCTGGGGTATCTCTGGTCGCTGATCGAGCCGCTGGGCATGGGGGCGATCTATTGGTTCGTCTTCGGCGTTCTGTACTCCCGGGACACCAACCGGCACCTCGGCGAGGCCGCCGGGTCGTACCCGCTGTTCCTGATCACCGGGATCTTCGCCTGGATGTGGACCAGCTCGGCGTTGAGCGAGGCGACCAACGCGCTGACCGGTCAGTCCCGGTTGATCACCACGATGAACGTGCCCCGGCAGGTCTTCCCGATCGGTCGGGTCACCGGGCGTTTCGCCGAGTACGCCGCCGGCCTGCCGATCCTGGGCGCCATCGCGATCTGGTACGCGTCCGACGGCAGGATCGACCCGGGGTGGTCGCTGCTCGCCCTGCCGCTGGCGGTGCTGGTGCAGGCCACCCTGCTGGTCGGGCTGGCGCTGCTGCTGTCGGCGGCGAACGTGCTGATGCGCGACGTGGAGCGGTTCATGCGTCTGGTCATCCGGGTGCTGTTCTATGCCACGCCGATCATCTATCCACTGAGCCTGGTCCGCGACTCCGGCCTGCCCGGGTGGCTCAAGCTCGGCTACGAGCTCAACCCGCTGGTGGGGATCTTCCAGCTCCACCACGCGGTCTGGTATCCGGACGAGTTCCCGGACGCCCGGATGCTCGCCACCACGGTCGGCATCAGCCTGCTGGTCCTGGTGGTCGGCTGGTGGACGTTCCGTCGGCTCGAACCCGCCGTGCTCAAGGAACTCTGATGGCCGACGCGATCATCGAGGCGGAGGGCCTCGGCATCCGGTTCGTCCGCAACCGCCGCCGGCAGTTGCGGCTGCGCGAGCTGTTCATCCACCGGGGTACGCGCGGGGCCTCCGACGGCCGCTTCTGGCCGCTGCGGGACGTCTCCTTCTCGCTCGCGCCCGGCGAGACGCTCGGAGTGATCGGCCGCAACGGCACCGGCAAGAGCACCCTGCTGCGCCTGATCGCCGGGGTGCTGATCCCCGACGAGGGGCGGATCCGGGTCCGGGGCGACGTCGCGCCGCTGCTGGAACTCTCCGCCGGCTTCTCCAACGACCTGACCGGGCGGGAGAACCTGTATCTGGTGGGTGGCCTGCACGGGCTGTCGTCGAGATACCTGAAGCGGCACTTCGACGAGATCGTCTCGTTCGCGGGCGAGCAGGTGCAGGGCGCCATCGACACCTCGGTACGCCACTACTCGTCCGGTATGAAGGTCCGGCTCGGGTTTGCGATCATTTCTCACCTGCCGCACCCCATCCTGTTGATGGACGAGGTGACGGCGGTGGGCGACGCCGAGTTCCGCGACAAGTGCTACACGACCATCGATCGTCTGCTCGGGGAGGGGCGCACTCTGGTGCTGGTCTCACACAACGAAAAGGACCTGACCCGGTTCTGCCGTCGAGGACTCTTCCTCGACGGCGGCCGGTTGAGCGTCGACGGCACCATCGCCGAGGCGCTGGCCGCGTACCACGACGCGGTTCCCCGGTGACCCTCGCGATCGTGCTCGCCGCCGGTGCGCCGGCCGCGAGCCTGCCGACGGGTGCGGCACCGGGCGGCACGTTGACGGAGGGGCTGGCCGCGCAGTGGCGCCGGGCCGGGGTTGCCGACGTGCGGTTCGCCGCGACCCTGGACGAGGTGGCGGACCTGGCCGCCACGGCGGGTGGCCCGGTGGTGCTCAGCGGCGCGGACCTGGTGGCGCACACCGCCGTACTGCGGCATCTGGTGACCAGCCCGGTCGGACCGACCGTGGCGCTGGTGCTCACCGACCCGCCCGGCGGTGGGCGGACGGTGGTGCGCGAGGAGCGCGGCCAGGTGGTCGACGCCGGTCCGGTCGACCGGCTCGACGGCGAGGCCACCGGCGTCTTCGGGGGCGCGGTGCGGGTCGGTCGCGACGACGTACCGGCGCTCGTCGCCGCCGCCCGCGCGGCCGGCACCGACCGGCAGGCCCCGGGCCCGGCGGTGGACCGGGTCTTCGCGGGCCTCGCCGGGCAGGGGACGCTGGTCTTCGCCCACCGGGTACGCCTGCTGGTCGCGCACCGGGTCGACGACGCGCCCGGACTGGCCGCCGCCGAGGCGGCGGTGGCCGCCGTCGACGAGGACCGGGCCGAGTTGCGGCTCTCGGTGAAGGAGAAGGACGACTTCTTCACCACGTACTTCGTCAGCACCTGGTCGCCGCAGGTCACCAAGGTCTGCGCCCGGTTGGGGCTGAGCCCGACGGCGGTCACCATGATCTCGGTGGCCTTCGCGGTCGCCGCCGCCGCGTTGTTCGCCACCGGTGGCCGACCGGCGCTGGTCGGCGGTGCGGTCCTGCTCTATCTCGGCTTCGTGCTCGACTGTGTGGACGGTCAGCTCGCCCGCTACACGCGCAACTTCAGCGCGTGGGGCGGCTGGCTGGACACCATGGCCGACCGGGCCAAGGAGTACCTGGTCTACGCGGGTCTCGGGTGGGGTGCCACGGCGGCCGGGTTCCGGTACGGCTGGGCGTTGGCCATCGCCGCGATGACCCTCCAGACGGTGCGGCACATGACCGACGCCTGGTACGGCGTGCTGCACGACGAGGCGGCCCGTCGACCTAAGTCGGAGGGCACCGGGGGAGGCGGCATCGGTGACCGGCTGAACGCCGCGTCCAACCGGGTGCAGGCCGACTCGGGGTCGCTGTCGTACTGGCTCAAGCGCACCATGGTCTTCCCGATCGGGGAACGGTGGGCGCTGATCGCGCTGGCCGCCGCGCTGTTCGACCAGCGGGTCGCCCTGTTCGCGGTGCTGACCTGGGGGGTGCTGGCGTTCGCGTACACCGGTGCGCTGCGTACCCTGCGGGCCCGCTGGATGTGGGTGCCGGTGCTGGACACGGTCGACGCGACCCTGCACCGCGACGACGGCCCACTGGCCACCCGGCTGCCGGTGCTGCGCCGGCCGGGGCCGCTGGTGCTCGCGGTGGTCGCGGCGCTGGCTGCGGCGGGGTTGGTGCTGGTGACGCTGCTGGGGGACGGCGGCGATCCGGCGGCCTGGCTGCGGTGGGCGGCGGTGCCGGTGGTGCTGCTGGTGCTGCTGGCCGCTGCGGCGGGGACCGGTGCGGCGCACAACGGGCCGCTGGACTGGCTGGTGCCGGCCGCGTTGCGGGCCGCCGAGTTCCTCTTCGCCGTCGCGGTCGGGGTGATCGGCGGCGCACCCGCGTGGCTGATCTTCGGGTACGTCTTCGTGCTCACCCTGCACCACTACGACCTGGTCGCCCGGCTGGAGAAGCGGCAACCGGCGCCGCCGCTGCACTCGGCCACGCTGGGCTGGGAGGGGCGGTCGGTGCTGCTGGCGCTGACGGCGATCGCCGGAATCGTGAGTATTGGTATGGCTACACTCGGTATCTACCTTCTGGTGCTGTTCGTGGCAAGTGTGGTGCTGGCCTGGTTCGTCCGGCCGAGCCGTCCCACCCGGGCTCCGGCGGGTACGCGACAAGGCGCGACGCTCTGACGGGAGGCCGGGACGATGACGCTGATCAGCTTCGTCGTCCCGGCCTTCCGCGTGCAGGGCTACCTGCGGGAGTGCCTGGACTCGATCCTCGGTCAGCCGATCGCCGACATCGAGGTGATCGGGATCGACGACTGCTCTCCCGACGCGGTCGGCGACATCCTCGACGAGTACGCCGCCCGCGACGACCGGGTCCGGGCGGTCCGGCTGGAGGGCAACGTCGGGCTCGGTCCGGCCCGTAACGTCGGGCTGGACCTGGCCGTCGGCGAGTACGTCTGGTTCGTCGACGGTGACGACTGGCTCGCGCCGGGCTGCCTGGTCGAGGTGGCCGCCCGGCTGCGCGAGACCCGCCCCGACGTGCTGCTGGTCGACCACGTCCGCACGTACTGGGACGACCGGGCCAGCGCCAGCGCGATGGCGGAGGTCTTCCCGGAGCCGCCGGGGCCGGAGACGTTCCGGCTGGCCGAGCGACCGGAGACGCTGGAACTGCTGCACACCGCCTGGAACCGGCTGCTGCGTCGGCAGTTCCTCGTCGACGCCGAGCTGCGCTTCGCCCCCGGCTGGTACGAGGACGTGTCGTTCAGCTACCCGGCGCTGCTGGCCGCCGACCGGATCGGCGTGCTCGACGTGGTCTGCGTCAACTACCGGCAGCGGCGGGCCGGGGCGATCACGAAGACCCAGGGCGAGCGGCACTTCGAGGTGTTCCGCCAGTGGCACCGGGTGTTCCGGGAGCTGGACCGGTTCGGCGCCGAGGAACTTCGGTCGGCGGTGTTCGCGCGGATGATGTGGCACTACCTGACCGTGCTCGGCACCGATGAGCGCATTCCGGAGGAGCTGCGGCCGACCTTCTTCGCCCGGATCACCATCGAACACGCCCGCTTCCGCCCGCCCGAGGGTCATCGGGTGCCGGACGGGATCGAAGGACTCAAGCACCGGCTGGTCGCGGCCGGTCGGTGGCAGACGTTCAGCGCGCTGCGCGCGACCGGCCGTGTCGGCGAGACGGCCCGCCGATTCGCCCGCCGGGCCCGACACCGCCTGGGCCCACCGGCCCGTCGGGGCGTACGCCTGGCCCGGGACGTCGCGCTGGGCGAGTACCAGCGGGTCGAGCGCCGTCGGCCGGTCGACGAGAACCTGGCCGTGTACGCGGCGTACTGGTATCGCGGGTACGCCTGCAACCCGGCCGCCGTGTACGAGGCGGCGCGGCGGCTGGCGCCGCACGTGCGGGGCGTGTGGATCGTCCGGCCGGACCGGGTGCACACCCTGCCCGACGGGGTCGAGTACGTGGTGGCCGGTACGCCCGCGTACCACCGGGTGCTGGCCCGCGCCCGGTGGCTGATCAACAACGTCAACTTCCCGGACTCGGTCCGCAAACGGCCGGGCACGGTGCACGTGCAGACCCACCACGGCACCCCGGTCAAGGTGATGGGGCTGGACCAGCAGCGGTACCCGCTGGGCGCGACCGGCATGGACTTCGCCGGGCTGCTGCGCCGGGTGGACCGGTGGGACTACTCGGTCAGCGCGAACAGCTTCTCCACCCAGATGTGGGAACGGGCCTATCCGGCCGCGTACACCACTCTGGAGGTGGGTTATCCGCGCAACGACCGGTTGGTGACCGCGACCGCCGAGGAGGTCCTGCGGCTGCGCGCGGAGCTCGGCGCCGGCCTCGGCGAGCGGGTGGTGCTGTACGCCCCGACGCACCGCGAGCACCTGCCCGGCTACCGGCCACCGTTCGACCCGGAGCGGTTCCTCGACGCGCTCGGCCCGACCGGCCTGCTGCTGATGCGCAGCCACTACTTCCACGACCGGGACCGCCGCACGCCCGGCCGGAGCAGCCGGGCCCGGATCGTGGACGTCAGCGACCATCCTCGGGTCGAGGACCTCTATCTCGCGGCGGACGTGCTGGTCACCGACTACTCGTCGGCGATGTTCGACTACGCCGTCCTGGACCGGCCGATCGTCGTCTACGCGCCGGACTGGGACGCGTACCGGTTGACCCGGGGGGTCTACTTCGACGTCACCGCCGAGGCGCCCGGCGCGGTGGCGCGTACCTTCCCGGACCTGCTCGACGTGTTCCGCTCCGGCGCGTCGGAGACGCCGGAGGCCGACCGGGCGCGGGCCGCGTTCCGGGAACGCTTCTGCTCGCTGGAGGACGGGCACGCCGCCGAGCGGGTGGCCCGACGGGTCTTCCTGGGCGAGACGGCCGCCTGAGTTCCTCTTTCCGTGCAATCGCCGTCATTCGATGGACCGTAATAGGTCTGTCACGTTTCGAACATGGCACGTTTACCCGATGTGCTCGCCGCGTGATCCTGGCGACAGTCATTCCGGGTTCGCCGACGAGCTGGGGGAGGAGACGGTGACAACCGTCGCGCTCAAGGATGTGACAAAGGTCTTCCGGGACGGCACCGTCGCTGTCGACACCATCAATCTCGACGTCAACGACGGCGAGTTCCTGGTGTTGCTGGGGCCGTCCGGCTGCGGCAAGTCCACCGTGCTGCGGATGATCGCCGGGCTGGAGGAACCGACCTCGGGCGCGGTGATGCTCGACGGCGAGCTGGCGAACGAGCTGCCGCCTCGGGAACGGCGGATCGCGATGGTCTTCCAGGACTTCGCCCTCTATCCGCACATGAGCGTCAACGACAACATCGCCTTCCCGCTCAAGCTGGCCGGCGTCGAACCGGCCCCGCGCGGCGAGCGGGTCACCGACGTGGCCAGCGCCCTCGGCATCGGTGACGTGCTGGCCCGACGCCCCGGTCAGCTCTCCGGCGGACAGCGGCAGCGGGTCGCGATGGGCCGGGCGATCGTCCGTCGGCCCGGCCTGTTCCTGATGGACGAGCCACTGTCCAACCTGGACAGCGGGCTCCGTGCCGAGCTGCGCGCGGAGATCTCCGGTCTGACCCGCGAGCTGGGCGTCACCACCGTGTACGTGACCCACGACCAGGCCGAGGCGCTGACCATGGCCGACCGGGTCGCCATCATGCGCAAGGGCGTCCTCCAGGACGTCGGCACCCCCACCCAGGTGTACGGCCGCCCGGCCACCCTCTATGTCGCCGCGTTCCTGGGCAGCCCCCGGATGAACCTGCTGGAGGCGTCGGTCTACGTCCACCTCGACCGGTACATCACCCTCACCCTCGGCGAGCAGGCGCTCTATCTGCCGTGGAACGACATCCGTAGTCGGGCCGTGGCGCACTACCACGGTGAGCGGATCGTGGTCGGCATGCGCGCGGAGGCGCTCACCCCGGTCGCTCCGGACACCTCCGGAGACGTGCTCCAGGGCCGGATCCGCTACCTCGAACACCACGGCCACGAGTCCCTGGCCTTCCTCGACATCGGGGCCTCCGCGATCGTGGTCGACGAGGTCGGTGCCCCGGCCGACGGTGACGTCCCGCTCGGTCAACGCGGGCTGCGCCGGTTCGGCCAGATGATGCAGCGGTTCACCGGCCGGGTCGCGGTCGATCAGGGCGAGCAGGGCGCGAACGGCGCCACCAACACCAGCGTCCTGAACGATCCGGGCCGCCACCACCGCCGCCCGGCCGAACTGGCCGTTCGCCTGGCGCCGTATCCGGCGGTCTCCGCAGGGCACCCGCTCAGCGTCAGGGTCCGCATGGACGCCCTGCACTTCTTCGACGACCGAGGCGACCGCATCGACGTCGGCTGGCGCTGACGGCACCGATGTAAGGAAGGGCACCTTATTAACGCCTGCGGTATAGCACGGGTCCCCTGCTAACGCGCTTCCACGAGCGGCTCGCGGATGGTCGGCCGCTAGCACGGTCCGATGAGCGGGCGGCGGTAGGGGGACCAGGCGACGAAGCGGGTGAACAGGTCACGTGGCGTGGGGCCGTCGTCGGGGTTGAGGCGGTAGAGATCCCGGGTGGCCTCGTAGAACAGGCCCGACAGATAGATCGACAGGCCGATCTCGTTGCGGCCGTACTCGGTCTTCAGCAGGATGCGCGCGGTGGCGCACGGCCACGGTTGCCCGCAGGCCCGGCAACACCACATGGGCCGCAGCGGGGTGTGGGGTTTCTCGTGCAACGGGTACGCCCGTGGCCGGTCCGGTGTCGGCCCGTCACCCGGTTGCGGCAACTGGTGAGTGATCATCAAAAACTCCTCTGCGCGGATGCCGTGCTCCGGGCGGAGCGCCTGACCTGGGTCGGGGCCCGTCCAAGCGGGGGACGAGCGGACGGGCCCCGACAGAAACCCCCACGATCTGCCGCAATCGGGGAACTTTCTACGTGACAGTCTGGTGAGGACACCACTACTTTCGGAAGGGAATCACCCCCCACCAGCCCGGCCGTACGAGCCGGTCGTGCCCGAAGTGCAGAGGTGTGCAGATGGATCGGTTACCCATGTTGGAGCTGTTCGCCGGTGAGTTACGTCGGCTGCGGACCAAGGCCGGACTCTCCCAGGAGGCGCTCGGCCAGCAGATCAGCTACTCGGCTTCGCTCGTCGCGTCGGTCGAGCAGTGTCGCCGGGCTCCCCGGGAGGAGTTCACCGTGCGCTGCGACGACGTGCTGCACGGCGAGGGGCTGCTGGTCCGGGTCCGGGAGGCGATCCTCAAGGAGAGCCTGATGCCGTGGTTCCGCGAGTGGGTCACGATCGAGCAGGAGGCGACCTCGCTGTGCAGCTTCCAGCCGTTGGTGGTGCCGGGTCTGCTCCAGACCGAGGGGTACGCCCGCGCGCTCTACGAGGGCGCGAGCCATCTCGTCGGCGACCAGGTCGAGGCACCGCTGGCCGCCCGGCTCGCCCGGCAGAGGGTGCTCGCACGGCCCAATCCGCCGCTGTTGGTGGCGGTGCTCGACCACACGGTGCTGGAGCGCCCGGTCGGCGGGCCGAAGGTGATGCGGGAGCAGTTGCTGCACCTGGTGGAGGTGGGGCGTCGGGTCAAGGTGCACCTGCACATCGTGCCTAAGGGGGTGGGCGCCTATCCGGGGCTCAACGGTGCCTTCGTGATCGCCACCCCGCCCGAGGGCGACGACATCGCCTACCTCGACAACCAGATGCGCGGCAGCATCGTGGAGCGCACTGTGGACGTAAACTCCCTGCGGCAGAACTGGGAGGCTGTTCGGGCCGAGGCGTTGCCCCAGGGAGCCACCCTCAAGATGATCTCGGAGGCGGCGGAAGCATGGACCTGACCGGCGCGATCTGGCGCAAGAGCACCCGCAGCAGTGGCAACCAGGGCGACTGCGTCGAGGTGGCCGACAACCTGGCGCAGGTCGTCGGGGTGCGCGACAGCAAGGACCGGCAGGGGCCGGTGCTCACCTTCACGCCCGAGACCTGGCGAGCCTTCGTGCAGTTCACCAGGACGCGTTGAGCGGGCGGAGCGTGGGCTGACCGGTCCCGGCTTGTCGGTTAAGTTACTTGCCGGTAGCGTTCGGCTATGACCATCGACTCGCGGCAGGTGGCCGCCGGCATGCTCCAGGCGGTGCCCTTCGCCCGTACGCTCGGCTTCGAATTCGTCGAGGTGGCACCGGAGGCGGAAGGCTCGGTCCGGGCCGTGGTCCGGCTGCCCGACTCGCCCGCCACCCACAACCACGTCGGCGGCCCGCACGCCGGGGCCGTGTTCACGCTCGGCGAGACCGCCTCCGGCGCGGTGGTGATGGCCGCGTTCGGCCACCTGCTCGACCGGGCCACGCCGCTGGCGGTGCGCGCCGAGATCGCGTACCGCAAGCTCGCCATGGGCGCGGTGCTGGCGACGGCGCGGCTCGGGCGCCCGCCGGCCGAGGTGATCGCGGAGCTGGAGGCCGGCGAGCGACCGGAGTTCCCGGTACGCGTGGAAATCGCCACCGCCGACGGCAAGCCGACCTCGGAGATGACCGTCATCTGGACGCTGCGCCCGAACTGACGAGAAGGGTCAGCGGCGCTGCTGCAACGCCTCGGCGTTGCGTACCTCGTTGTCGCGGTCGCCGCTGCCGGTGGCGATCAGGGTCCTGAGGCTGCTGCCCACGTAGCCGCCCCAGGCGTTCGCGCAGACGTCGTAGCACTCGTGGTGTCGGGTCAGGCCGACGTGGGTGAAGCGCAGCCGGGTGCCCTCGCCCTCCGGCGTGATGTCGAAGCGGATCCGGGTGTCGGTCCACTCCTGCGGGTCGGCGGTGAAGTTGAAGTAACCCTCCACGCAGAGCCACTCGACCGTCTCGCCGGGCACGAACTCCACGATTCGGAAGCGGCACCGGTGGATGTCCTTGTAGTGGTAGGAGAACTCGGCACCGGCGACGTCGGTCGGCCCGTCGATCTCCGTCGACCACCAGCCGCGTACGTCGTTGACGGCGTCGAACACCTCCATCGGGGTCTGGTCGACCACGAACGTGGTGGTGTAACTCTGCTCGGTCATGGTTCCTGTCCTTCGATCGGTGTCATTCGAGGTGCGTACGGAGGGCGGCGAGCGGGCCGTCCCAGTCGCGGGCCAGGGCGGCCAGGAACTGCTGGGCGACCTGCATCGGTGCGGATCGCAGGCGGTAGCGCACGCGGCGGCGCTCGCCCGGCTCGGCGCTCACCAGGCCCGCCTCGGCGAGCAGGGCGAGGTGCTTGGCGATCCCCTGGCGGGTGATCGGCAGCCGGGCTGCGAGGTCGGTGGCGGTGGCCGGGCCGCCCTCGGCCAGGGCGGCGAGGATGGCGCGCCGGTTGGGATCGGCCAGGGCGACGAACACCGCCTCCGCGACGGCCTCGGACGCGGGGTCAGTCATGGAGATAGGCGACCAGCTCGTCCAGCTCGCTCGCCCAGCCCCGGGTGTTGCCGGCGAACGCCACGTCGTGTTCGTCCGGGCCGAGCTGGGCGAACCCGGTCTCGACCACGGTGAGACTGGTGCCGTCGCCGTCGGGGTTCAGCGTGAACTCGACGTACGTGCGGCGCGGGTCGTCGGCGGGCAGCCCGTGCACGGGCCAGGTGTAGCCGAAGATCGTCTTCGGTTCGAGTCGCTCGATCCGCAACTGCGACCGCTCGCCGCTGTCCCAGGCGACCGTGGCGATGCCGCCGACACGCAGGTCCACCTCGGCGCGCTGGCCGAACCAGGTGCCGAGCCCTTCCGCGCTGGTGATCGCGGCCCACACGTCGTCGACCGGGCGGGCTATCCGCACGGTGCGTTCGATCCGGTCGGGAAATCCCATCGTCGCGCCCCTTCTGTAGCAACCAGTAGGTTGCTACAGAAGGTATGGCAACTCAATGGTTGCGTCAACTGCTGTGGTGAACCTCGTCGGTCAGGCGACCCAGAGAAGGAGCGCGACCGGAAAGGACACGATTCGCCGTCTCATTGCGACCGCCTCAGGGCGACTCGACCGGTGACGGTCATCAGGACGGAGCAGACCGCCATGAGTACCAGCGTGATCCAGGGAACCGTCCGGACGACGGCGCCGTCATCCGCGAGCATGGGGAGGACCACGTTGATCGCCGCCGCCAGGGCAACGAGAGCCAGCAACGCGATGCCGGTGCTCGCGAGTCTGTGTGCCTCCTTCGGCGCGACGTTGCGACGCCAGCCGCCGCGTGTCAGCCGCCAGGAGACCAGCATGATGAGCGTCAGCGCGACGCCGAATAGAGCGCCGATCCAGGCCGTCACCGGCCAGAAGACCGCCACGAACAGGCCGGTCAGGCTGGCCATCGACGACATCACCAGGGTGAGGACCAGGAGTCCCGGGTCCTTAATGGGCTGCGTACCGGACAACGAGACTCCCCGTGATGACTCGCTTCACGATGCTTGCTGCGATGAACGTATGAGCGAGCTTCACTTCCGGCAACTCGAGGCGCGGCGTGCCGAGCAGAGGACCCACTGCACGGCGCGCCGGGGTCGGTCGAAGTGCGTTTGCGGACCGGTGGCCGTGGATAGATTGGTACG
Source organism: Micromonospora sp. NPDC003241 (assembly GCF_053589795.1). NCBI lineage: Bacteria > Bacillati > Actinomycetota > Actinomycetes > Micromonosporales > Micromonosporaceae > Micromonospora > Micromonospora sp. NPDC003241. The sequence continues at coordinate 127,578 of NZ_JBSFSO010000008.1, forward strand.
GTGCTCGGCCTGCCTGATCATGTGACCGCTTGTCTCTTCGACCTGGACGGTGTGCTGACGCAGACCGCCCGGCTGCACAACGCCGCCTGGACCGAGACCTTCGACGACTTCCTGCGGCGGCACGCGGCCACCACCGGTGAGCCCTTCCGCCCGTTCGACCCGGGTCCGGACTACCACCGCTACGTCGACGGGCGGCCCCGCCTGGACGGCGTACGCACCTTCCTCGGCTCGCGGGGCATCACGCTGCCGGAGGGTACGCCGGAGGACCCGCCGGGCGCGCAGACCGTGTACGGCCTCGGGAACCGCAAGAACGCGCTGGTGCTGGCACGGATGCGCAGCGCCGGAGTGGACGTCTATCCGGGGTCGGTGGCGTACCTCAAGGCGGTCCGCGACGCGGGACTGCGTCGGGCCGTGGTCACCGCCAGCGCCAACGGCCGGGACGTGCTGGCCGTCGCCGGGCTGGAGCCGCTGCTGGAGGCCCGGGTCGACGGGCTGACCGCACGGGCCGAGGGGCTGCGCGGCAAGCCGGCGCCGGACACCTTCCTCGCCGGGGCGAAGCTGCTCGGTGTCGATCCCGCGAACGCGGTGGTGTTCGAGGACGCGCTGGCCGGTGTCGCGGCCGGGAAGGCCGGTGGGTTCGGGTACGTGGTGGGGGTGGACCGGGCCGGTCAGGCCGACGAGTTGCGGAAACACGGTGCCGACGTGGTGGTCGACGATCTCGCCGACCTGCTCACCGCCGGACGGCACGCGTGATCCGGGAGCGCGCGTACCCGGTCGAGCCGTGGCACGTGCGGGAGACCCGGCTCGACATGGACGTGCTCGCCCAGTCCGAGTCGGTCTTCGCCCTCTCCAACGGCCACGTCGGGCTGCGCGGCAACCTGGACGAGGGCGAGCCGCACGGGTTGCCCGGCACGTACCTGAACTCGTTCTACGAACTGCGCCCACTGCCGTACGCGGAGGCGGGTTTCGGTTTTCCGGAGTCCGGCCAGACGATCGTCAACGTCACCAACGGCAAGCTGATCCGGCTGCTGGTCGACGACGAGCCGCTCGACGTGCGGTACGGCGAGGTGCTCGCCCACGAGCGGGTGCTCGACATGCGGGCCGGCACCCTGCACCGCTCCCTGCACTGGCGCTCGCCGGCCGGGCGCGAGGTGCGGGTGAACACCACCCGGCTGGTCTCGTTCCGGCAGCGGTCGGTCGCCGCCATCCGGTACGAGGTAGAGGTGGCCGACGGTAAGCCGCTGCGCCTGATCGTCCAGTCCGAGCTGGTGGCCAACGAGACGCTGCCGCCGCAGAGCCGCGACCCCCGGGTGGCCGCCGTGCTGGAGTCTCCGTTGGAGGCCGAGGAGGAGCTGACCACGGAGGACGGTGGACTGCTGATCCACCGGACCAAGGTGTCCGGCCTGCGGGTCGCCGCCGCGATGGAGCACGAGGTCGACTCGCCCGCACGGACCACGGTGGAGTCCGAGGGGTACGAGGACTGGGTGCGGACCACCATCGGCTGCGTGCTGGAGCCGGGGCAGACGCTCTGCGTGGTGAAGTACCTGACCTACGGCTGGTCCAGCCGCCGCTCGCTGCCGGCCCTGCGCGACCAGGTCGGTGCCGCGCTCGCCGCCGCGCGACTCGACGGCTGGGACGGGCTGGTCCGCGAGCAGCGGGAGTACCTGGACGAGTTCTGGGACGCCGCCGACGTGGAGGTCGAGGGCGACCCGGAGGTGCAGCAGGCGGTCCGGTTCGGGCTGTTCCACGTGCTCCAGGCCGGTGCCCGCGCGGAACGTCGGCCGATCAGCGCCAAGGGGCTCACCGGCCCCGGGTACGACGGCCACGCGTTCTGGGACACCGAGATGTTCGTGCTGCCGGTGCTCACGTACACCCATCCGGCTGCGGTGCGGGACGCGCTGTACTGGCGGTTCTCCACGTTGGAGCAGGCACACGAGCGGGCCCGGACGCTCAACCTCAAGGGTGCGGCCTTCCCCTGGCGCACCATCGAGGGGCCGGAGTCGTCCGGTTACTGGCCGGCGGGTACGGCGGCGTTCCACATCGCCGCCGGTGTCGCCGACGCGATGCGCCGGTACGTGCTGATCAGCGGTGACCGCGAACTGGAGCGGGAGATCGGACTGACCCTGCTGGTGGAGACCGCGCGGCTGTGGCGGTCGCTCGGGCACCACGACCGCAACGGCCAGTTCCACATCGATGGGGTGACCGGCCCGGACGAGTACACCGCCGTGAAGAACGACAACATCTACACGAACCTGATGGCGCAGCGGAACCTCCAGACCGCCGCCGAGGTGGCGATGCGCTACCGCGACGAGGCGTACCACCTCGGGGTCACCGACGAGGAGGCCGCCGCCTGGCGGGACGCCGCCTCGGCCATGCACATCCCGTACGACGACGAGATCGACGTGCACCAGCAGGTGGAGGGCTTCACCCGGCTCCAGGAGTGGGACTTCGTCGATACCCCGTCGGACAAGTACCCGTTGTTGCTGCACTACCCGTACTTCGACCTGTACCGCAAGCAGGTGGTCAAGCAGGCCGACCTGGTGTTGGCGATGCACTGGCGCGGGGACGCGTTCACGCCCGAGGAGAAGCTGCGCAACTTCCTCTACTACGAGCGGCGTACCGTCCGGGACTCCTCGCTCTCCGCCTGCACCCAGGCGGTGCTGGCGGCCGAGGTGGGCTACACCGAGCTGGCGCACAGCTATCTGCGCGAGGCCGCGCTGATGGACCTGCACGACCTGAACGAGAACACCCGCGACGGGGTGCACATGGCCTCCCTCGCCGGGGCGTGGATCGCGCTGGTAGCCGGCTTCGGGGGCCTGCGGGACCACGACGGGGTGCCGTCGTTCGCACCGCACCTGTCGAGCCGGTTGAGCCGGTTGGCCTTCTCGCTCCAGTGGTGCGGGATGCGGCTACGGGTCGACGTGCGTCCGCACGAGACGACGTACTCGCTGCACCACGCCGCGCACGACGCGGTCATGGAGGTCCGCCACTTCGGCAAGTCGATCCGCGTCACCTGCGACGAGTCGGTCACCGTACCGATCCCGCCGCTTCCCGAGGACCTGCCGACGCCGGAGCAGGCCCCGGGCCGGGCACCGCTGCTCCGGCTCCCGGAGCCGCCCACCTGAGTCGCGTCGCGGCGGCCCGCCGATCCGTTGACGCCGTCAGCTCGACAGGGCCCGCCGACCTGCTCGATCGGCGGCCCGCTGGTCGACGCCGCTCAGATCGGCTCGCCCTGAGAGGGACGGCCGGTGGCGTCGTGCGGCGTCCTCGCCCGGGGATCGTCGGCGTCACGTGCCTGGGCCGCCTCGTCCGCCCAGTCCCGTCCGCGCCGGGTGTCCTGTTCGCGCCGCTCGCGATCGGCGGCCTTCTGCACGGGCTCACGCTGGTGATGCGGCATGACGGTCCTCGCGATCTGCTCGCCGACGCCCCAGGCGCCGGTCCGTCTGCGGTCTCTCGTCGGCTACCCGCCGCCCCCGGCGACAAACGCGCGTGCGATGCACCGGGCGGGGTATGCGGGAGACCGGGAGGCGAGATGGACGTACGCGGTGGCGAGGTGACGATCCCGGCGGGTCAGGTGGACCTGTCGGCCGACCTGTCGGTGCCGACCGGCCCGTCCGGTGCGGTGTTGTTCGCGCACGGCAGCGGCAGTTCCCGGCACAGCCCCCGCAACGTCTCGGTGGCCCACCGGCTCACCTCCGACGGGCTCGGCACCGTGCTGGTGGACCTGCTCACCCCGGCCGAGGACGAGGTGGACGCGGTCACCGCCGAGCTGCGTTTCGACATCGGACTGTTGGCCGACCGGCTGGTCGCGACCCTGGACTGGCTGGCCGTCGAGCGGCCCTTCGGCGACGTGCCGATCGGTCTCTTCGGCGCCAGTACGGGTGCCGCCGCCGCCCTGATCGCGGCGGCGCGGCGGCCCGACGCGGTGCGCGCCGTGGTCTCCCGTGGCGGCCGGCCCGACCTGGCCGGCGCCGCCCTGGGCGAGGTGCGCGCCGCCACCCTACTGCTCGTCGGTGGCCTCGACGAGCAGGTGATCACGCTCAACGAGCAGGCCCGGGACCGGATGACCGCGCCGACCGAGCTGCGGGTGGTCCCCGGTGCCACGCACCTCTTCGCCGAACCCGGGACGCTGGAACAGGTGGCCGACGCGGCGGCCGGCTGGTTCGGCGACCACCTGCATCCCCGGGTCCGCGCGCGGAGCTGAGGTCAGACCTTGCGGACCGTCCTGCGGGTACGGGCCTGAGCCGTACGCCCCCGGATGATCCTCGACCACCGCCGTTTCGCCGCGGCGGTCTGGCGCTGCTGCTGCACGCTGTCGATGACCCGCCAGACGACGGCGGCGATCGGGACCGCGACGAAGGCGCCCGCGATGCCGGCGATGAGCGTGCCGGCGGTGACCGCGAGCAGGATCACCACCGGGTGCAGCCGGACCTGCCGCTTCATGATCAGTGGTTCGAGCAGGTTGCCCTCGATCTGCTGGACGGCGATCACCGCGCCCAGGGTGAGCAGGGCGGTGGTGGGGCCGTTGGCCGCGAGCGCCACCAGCACCGCGACCGCCCCGGCCACGGTGGCGCCGATGATCGGGACGAAGCCGCCGAAGAACGTGATCAATGCGAGCGGGAAGGCCAACGGCACACCGAGCAGCACCAGCGCCAGACCGATGCCGATGGCGTCGATCGCCGCGATCAGCATCGTGCCCCGGCTGTACGAGCCGAGCGTGCGCCAGCCGACCCGACCCGCCTCGGCGGCGATCTCCCGGTTCGGCCCGCCCGCCCGACGCAACGTCCAGTGCCACATCGACCGGCCGTCCTTGAGCAGGAAGAAGAGCAGCACCAGGGCGAGCAGGATGGAGCCGAACACCTCGGCCACCGTCTGCGCGCTGGCGACCGGGTCGACCTCCTGCTGACTCAACGCCTGGCGGAGCTGGTCGACGAGGCCGTCGAGCTGCTCGTCGGTGACCGGCAGCGTGGAGGTGACGAAGTCGCGGCTTCGTTCCAACCCTTCCCGCAGCTCGTCGCCCAGCTCGCTGAACTGGCCCGCGGTCATGTTCCAGACCAGCACACCCACGCCGGACAGGACGCCGAGCAGGAGCAGGACGGTGAGCAGGGCGGCCAGGGCGGCGGGCAGGCGCAGCCGGCGTAGCGCGAGCTGGACCGGGTCGAGCAGCGCGGCCAGGAAGAAGGTGGCGGCCAGCGCGATGGCCAACGGGGTGACCAGCATCGTGATCCGGGCCAGGAGATAGAGCCCGGCGGCGATCACCACCAGGCAGGCGCTCCAGACCACCGCCGTACGCACCAGCCAGGGCAGGGCCGCCCAGGTCTGTCTCGGCCCGGCGCCCCGCCGCGTCGACTCCTCGGGCCTGCGCCCGTCACCCCGTGCGACCACGTCGGCCTCCTCTTCCCGGCGAGGTCGTACCCGGCCGGTGTCCGTCCGACACCGGTCCCACGCTAGGTTCCCGCCCGACGCGCCGGAGGAGGTTCGCGCTATCTGCCTGTCACGGCAGAACCGGTCAGTACGCGGGCGCCGCCCGCCCGGGAACCACGGTGGGCATCTCGCGGGTCTGCTCGACGCCACCCAACGCGGTCAACGGCAGCACCGACTCGCGCTCCTCGACCTGCGGCAGCAGTGCCGAGAGCGCCTCGTCGCGCAGGCTGCGTGCCGCTGCGGTAGCCAGCTCGGCGGCCCGCCAGCGCTCCTGCTCCTGCGCGTGGGCCGCCTGCTGGCGCGCGAAGAGGTTGTCGCGTACCGCCCGGCGCAGCGTCAGCTCCTGCTCGACCGGGTGCAGTCGCGGGTCCCAACCCCGGTGGGCGAAGACGTCGCTGAGCTGTTCCACCGACAGCTCCCGCCGCCAGTACGCCTCCATGGCCGACCGGTGCAGCCACCGCTCCCGGTCGGCGTACTCGGCGGGGGTGCGCGAGGTCTGCGGCAGCGGCATCCCGGTGGCTGCGGACAGCCGGCGGACGTCCGCCTCCGCCGTCTCGTACGCCTGCCACGCCCGCTCGGCCTCGTCCTGCGCGGTGAGCCACTCCTCGCGACGTCGCCGGGCCGTGGCGTCGGCCCGGTCGGCGGCCACGGCCACCTCCTCCGCCCAGCGGTCCTGGTCCCGCTGTTGCTCGGTGTGCTCGGTGCGGCTCGGCAGTGCCGCCTCGCGAATCCGGGTGCCCGCGTCGAACCGGAGGAGGTGTCGGGGGCGCAGCAGCAGGGCGGCGATGGCGAGGATCACCACCCCGAGCAGGCTCAGCCAGATCACGGCGGCCATGGGGACGTCGGGCAGGACATGGGAGAGAGCGGTTCGCATCATCAACACCTCTCGCGGTCGGATGAGGGTCGTCGACTGGGGGAAGGTCTGTGGTCGCCGAGGTCGGCGACAGGACGCCGGGCCGGGCCGGACGGGTCCGCGACGGCGGCGGGCCCCCGGGACGCTCGGCGACGGTCGCTGGCCGTGTCCGGGGTCGGGCCGGGGCGGCGGACGGTCGCGTGGGCCGGTGGGCGTCCTGAGGCGGGCCGTCGGTCAGGCGGCCGGTGGACCGCGACGGGTCGGCTCACCGTTGCCGACGGTGGGTCGCGGCGCGGCGAGCTGGTGAACCGTGGTGGTGGCCGCGCCGGACTCGGCGGCGGGCTCGGGGCGAGCCGGCGGCGGGGTCGGGACCGTGGGCTGCGTCGGTGAGGTCGCCAGCGTGCCGGAGGCCCGCACCTGCTCGGCAGCCGGTGCGACGGTGCCCGGCCAGGTCGGCAGGTCGGCGGTGACGGACCAGGCGCGATGATCGGCGACGGCGTGGATCGGCTGGTCGCCCGCCGGGCGCGCTGGCAGGTTCGCGGCGGCCGTGCCGAGGCCGACCGCCAGCACGAGGGCGGCCAGCGCCAGTCGGGTCAGCTCCCGCAGCGTGCGCAGCGTCGCCGGCCACAAGGGACGGGCGAGCGCGACGGATGACACGTGTTCAACCTATCGTCCCCGTGCCGATAACGCATGGGCGCGAGTGGGACGGGATCGGTGAACCACGCCACGTAGTCGACTGTGGACGGTGCGGCCTAGTCGGTGAACAGGGCGAGCAGGTCGCCGACCTGACGGTCGGCCTCGGCCGGGTGGCGGAACCGGCCGGCCGGGTTGAGGGTGTACTCGTTGCGGCGGCCCACCCGGGTGCGGTGCAGATAGCCGCCCGCCTCCAGGTCGGCGACGATGGCCTGGGCGGCGCGTTCGGTGACCCCCACCTCGCTGGCGACGTCGCGCAGCCGGGCGGTGGGGTTGCGGGCGATGGCGAGCAGTACGTGTGCGTGGTTTGTCAGGAAAGTCCAGTTGCGGGTACTTTCTCGCTCGTCTGAGGTCGCCATGCCCGCCATCGTATGGCCTGCCCTGTCGTGTTCCGGAGCTGCGCTCGCGCCCGCTCGGCTCGATTGGCAAGCGTTCTGTAATACATGAAATGCAGATCACGCATAGCTTGACGTGCCTTGCGCTGCGTGTGACGGTTGGTGGCAGCCCGTGGCCAGCGCCGGCCGGGATGACCAGGCATTCCACCGAGAGGCGAGGTGACGCCGGATGAGTCGACCCGGAACGATCGGAGCGCAGCCCGGTCCCGAACGTGAGTACCTGACCGCAGACCTTCCCGGTTCGCGGGAGCGCGCCCTCGCCGAGCTGATCGCCGGCAACCGCCGCTTCGTCACCGACACGCTCCGGCACCCCAACCAGAACGCCAGCCACCGGGCCGCCGTCGCCGCCGAGCAGCACCCCTTCGCGGTGATCGTGGGCTGCTCCGACTCCCGGCTCGCTGCGGAGATCATCTTCGACCGTGGGTTGGGCGATCTCTTCGTGGTCCGGACCGCCGGGCACACCATCGGCCCGGAGGTGCTGGGCAGCGTCGAGTACGCGGTGAGCGTGCTGCGTACGCCGCTGGTGGTGGTGCTCGGGCACGACTCGTGCGGTGCCGTCCAGGCGGCCCGGGCCGCGGCGGCCACCGGCACCGCGCCCTCGGGGCACCTGCGTGCCGTGGTGGACGCGGTGGTGCCCAGCCTGCGCCGGGCCGAGCGGGCGGGGGTCGACGACCTGGACGCGATCGTCGACATCCACATCGCGCAGACCGTCGAGGCGATGCTGGAGTCCTCCGAGGCGCTGGCCGCCGAGGTCGCCGCGGGAGGATGCGCGGTGGTGGGCATGTCGTACCGGCTGGCCGCCGGTGAGGTGCGGACCATCGCGGCGGAGCCCGCCGAGATGGCGGGTGTGGTCACGCCCGTGGGCTGACCCGCCGGATTGCCCGACACGGACGACGAGGGCCGCTCCGCCAGACGGCGGAGCGGCCCTCGCAGGTCACCCGGACGGTGCTCAGAGCAGCGACACGTGCACGTGGTCCGTGTGGTTGGACGGGCCGCTGTAGGACCGCCACCTGTTCTCGGTCGGGAACCAGATCTGCCGGTTCCAGATCACGTAGTAGATGCCGAGCCGGTCGGCGTTGCGGACCAGGAAGGCCGCCAGGTTGTTGCCGTAGATCCGGGTGTCGTTGTTGTGCCAGGGGCTGAACCCGCTGTTCTGCAACGACCAGTCACACGCCCGGCCCTTGGGGTGCTCGAACCTGTCACCGGGCCGCCAGCAACCGACGAAGCGGTCGAAGCCGGCCCGCTTGACCTCCTTGTACATGTGCAGGGTGCGCGGCGTGATGCAACCCGACGTGGTCGGGTCCTTCTGGCTGCACGACTCCGGCTTCCAACTCCCGTCGGACGCGCGGTTCGGCGCCACCCGGGCGACCGGCGAGGTGGCGGCCACCAGGCCACCGGTCAGGCCCTCGCCACCGACCAGGCGCAGTGACTTCTCCGCCTCGGTCTTCTTGCGCGCCATGTCGTTGGTCAGCTTCTGCTGCTCACGGACCTCGGCGTCGGAGGCGAGCTTGGCCTGGTCGGCGCGCTCCCGGATCGTGTTGACCTCGCCCAACTTCTTGTCGTTGAACAGGTTCAACTCGTCCAGGGCGGACGCGCGGTCCATGAACGAGTCCGGCGCGTTGCTCTGCAACAACATCGCTATCGCACCGACCCGGCCGGTGCGGTACGACTGCGTCGCGATCTCGGCGACCTGCGGCCGGAGCGCGTCGAGGTCGGCCTGTGCGCGGCGCAGCTCGACGTCGAGCTTGAGCTGGCGCTTCTTGGACTTCTCCAGTTGGTTCTTGGCCTTGGAGAAGTCGCGGTTCGCCGACTCGATCAGGTCGTTGAGCATCGGTGGGTCGTCGTCGTGCTCGGCCGGCGCGGGTGGGTTCGGCGCGGCCATGGCCGGCAGGGGCCCGGCGAACACGGCGAACGCGGCGAACACGGCCACCACGGGTGTCATCCAGCGGCGTAGGGGTGCCGTCACTTCTTTCCCTTCCATCGACCGCCGACCGGGTTAGCTGACGGGTTCGGAACGGAAGTGGCCCCTACCGCTGACGCGGATTCACCCCACCTACCTGGGTCCCCGGCTCGCCTCGCGGCGATTGGGCGGTGGCACCGCAGGCGCCGCTGCGCGCCTTCGTCGGTGACCGGCTGTGAGGTTACCCGACGGTCCATGTCGGTCTCTACGCCCCGAACCCGGCTAGATGCGTCATTTCGTAATCGCGATGGGTGACCAACGACACGGGCACGAACCGTGTCGGCAGGGGCGGTCACGCTGCGGGGTGTCACCATGTGGTGTCCGTGCTCCTGTCCGGGTCGGGCCACCGCGATCCGGTGGCGGGGGGTGTGTCACGCGCACGCGCGGTGCTGAGCGCGTGCAGGGCCTCGGTCCGGTCCGTGCCGGGCCGGGGAGTCGGGGGAGTGGGGCCGTCGCCGTCCGGCCCGTCGTCGTGGCCGCCGGACCCGCCGGGCTCCGGCGTGTCCCGCCGTCCGGCGGTGACCACCAGCGCGGCCAGTGCGGTCGTCAGCGGTACGGCGGCGACCAGCCCCAGCGTGGCCACCACGCTGCGGACGATCTCCTGGGTGAGGAACTCGCTGGTCACGATCTGGCCGAGCGCGCGGGTGTCGGCAGTGAGCAGGAGCAGCAGCGGCAGCGACGCGCCCGCGTACGCCAGCACGATGGTGTTCACCACCGAGGCGATGTGGGCCCGGCCGACCCGGGTCGCCGAGCGGTACAGCTCCCGGCGGGTGAAGCTCGGGTTGGCGTGGCGCAGTTCGGTCACGGCGGCGGCCTGGGTCACCGTGACGTCGTCGAGCACGCCGAGCGAGCCGATGATGATGCCGGCGAGCAGCAGGCCGTGCAGGTCGACGTCGCCCCGGAACATGGACAGCGTGGTGGCGTCCTCGCTGCCGAAACCGGTCAGGTGGGTGGCCCGGGTGGCGGCCAGTCCGAGCAGGCCGGTGAGCACCAGACTGCCGAGCGTGCCGAGGACGGCTACCGAGGTCTGTGCCGAGATGCCGTGCGTCAGGTACAGCACCACGAACATGATCAGTGCCGCGCCGACGATGGCGACCACCAACGGCGGCTGGCCCGCGCTGATGCCGGGCAGCACGAAGGTGATCAGGATGGCGAAACTGGCCGCCAGGCCGCCGAGCGCGGCCAGGCCGCGAAGCCGCCCGAAGGCCACGATGGCGGCGGCGAACAGCACCGCGAGCCAGATCAGCGGCTTGCCCCGCTGGTGCTCGGCGATGTTGTAGTAGCTGAGCGAGGGGTCCTCGGGATCGGTCAGGGAGACCAGGATGATCTCGTCGCCGACGCTGACCCGGGGCGCTCCCGGCCCGTCCGGCAGCGGCGTCTGCACGTCCTCGCCGGAGTCCGGGCCGCTGTCGACCCGTACGGTCACCGTGCCGCACTGCTGCCCGGCGGTGGTCGGGGTGCCCTCGGGCACGACCGGGTTCGGTGGGCAGGGCTCGTTCACCACCCGGGTGACCGTGCCGTGGTAACGAGGCGTGTCGTCGGCGGCCTCGGGCCGGGGCGGGTCCGAGGGCCAGAGCACGAGCGCGGCGACCAGGGTGACGAGGAAGAGGGGGACCACCGTCACGATGAGGATCCGCCGCACCCGGGGTGGGGTGGGCGGAGCGGAACGGGTGTGGTCGGCGCCCATTCATTGTCTCCCAACGATTCCAAGGCGAACTACGTACCGGCGGGCGAGAAGGTTCAGCGCCGCCGGTCGGCCGCTGCGGCGGGCATCCGGAATGGCCCGAGCGTGGCAGGATGGCTGCGTACCGTGAGGGCGGTTCCGGCTGGCCATCGTGGCGAATGGTAGCCAGGTCGGCATCGGAACGCAGGTCGCGCGCGTGTGTCGGGGGCGGGTGCCGGAGACGACACCCGGGCCGGGCGTGCGGGTGGGTCGGGTCGGCCGCGCTTCATCAGGCGACGGGCGGGTCAGCCGCGCTTCATCAGGCGGCCGACGGCGGCCATCATCTCGGAGGCCATCTCGTCGGCGCGGCCCTCGGCGGCGCCCTCGTGCATGCAGTGCCGGGCGTGCCCGTCGAGCAGGCCGAGAGCGACCTTGTCCAGTGCGGCCTGGATCGCGGAGATCTGGGTGAGCACGTCGATGCAGTAGCGATCCTCGTCGACCATCTTCTCGACGCCGCGTACCTGCCCCTCGACACGACGTAGCCGGGCGAGCAGTTGGTCCTTGCTGGCGGTGTAGCCGCGGATCGGCGCGGGTGTGCTCATGAACACGAGGATAACGTACCCCTGGGGGGTATGGTACGGTCACGGTTGTGGATACCCCCCGAGGGTATTCGACGGGGTGCCCGGCCCGGGTGGACGGGCCCTGGAGAGGAGAGTTGCCATGGTCACCACGGCGTACCAGGTGCAGGGCATGACCTGCGGCCACTGCGTCAGCGCGGTCAGCGCCGAGGTCGGCGCGATCCCCGGCGTCGAGGACGTCCAGGTCGACCTGGCCAGCGGTCAGGTCACCGTCACCAGCGCGCAGCCGCTGGACCCGGCCGCCGTCCGGGCCGCAGTCGACGAGGCCGGCTACGAGTTGGTCGCCGCCTGAGGCGACCGGAGACCGAGGTGTCCCGATGAACACGGCGACGAAGGTGAGCGGCTTCGCGCTCGGCCTCGCGGCGGTGTTCGCCGCCGCGTACGGAGTCGGCCAGGTGACCGGCCCGCCGGCCCCGGTCACCGCGACCGGCCACGGCGGCGCGACCGGCCACGGCGACGGCCCGGACCAGGCCGGGCACGACGAGAACGCCGGACATGACGACAAGGCCGGACATGACGACAGGGCCGGGCACGACGCGGGCGCGGCCGGGCACCTGCCCGGAGGGCTCCTCGTCTCCGAGCGCGGATACACCCTCGTGCCGGTCGAGGCCCCGGCGGGCGAGTTCGCCTTCCGGATCACCGGCCCGGACAGCCGGCCGGTAACCGGGTACGACGTGGTGCACGACAAGCCGATGCACCTGATCGTCGCCCGGCGTGACCTCTCCGGCTTCCGCCACGTGCACCCCGAGCTGGCGCCGGACGGCACCTGGCGGGTCGCCACGCCACTCACCGCGCCCGGAGTGTGGCGGGCGTTCGCCGACTTCACCCCGACCGGTGGCGAGCCGTTGACGCTCGGCGTCGACGTGACCGTCCCCGGCACGCTGACCGAACGGCCGCTGCCCGCCCCGGCACCCACCGCCACGGTCGACGACTACACGATCACCCTGGACGGCACGCCGCAGCCGGGCCGCTCGTCCACGTTGACGCTGACCGTCGCGCGCGACGGCGTACCCGTCACCGACCTGGAGCCGTATCTCGGGGCGTACGGGCACCTGGTCGCGCTGCGGCAGGGCGACCTGGCGTACCTGCACGTCCACCCGGAGGGGGTGCCGGACGACGGGCGCACCACACCCGGACCACGGGTGAGCTTCGCCACCGAGTTCCCGTCCGCCGGTGCCTACCGGCTCTATCTCGACTTCCGCCACGGCGGGGTGGTACGCACCGCCGAGTTCACCGTGCACGTCGGGGACCCGGTGCCCGTCCCGGTCGGCCCCACCGCCGCGCCGGACGACGGGCACGGTACGCCCGGACACGGGCACGACTGAGGGACCAGCCATGACCACGAGTCGACCCCTGCCCACCGCAGCGAACCAGATCGAGTTGTCCATCGGCGGCATGACCTGCGCGTCCTGTGCCGCCCGCATCGAGAAGAAGCTGAACCGCCTGGACGGCGTGCAGGCCAGCGTCAACTACGCCACCGAGAAGGCCACCGTCTCCTACGCCGACCCGGTCACCCCGCAGGAGCTGATCGCCACGGTCGAGAAGACCGGTTACACGGCGGCGGTGCCACCACCCCGGCAGGACACGCCGGAAGCCGTCGAGCCGGTGGACGAGCTGCGTGCGCTGCGTACCCGCCTGTGGGTTTCGGTGGTGCTCAGCGTGCCGGTGATGGCGCTGGCCATGGTGCCGGCCTGGCAGTTCACCTATTGGCAGTGGCTGTCGCTGACGCTGGCCGCCCCGGTGGTGGTCTACGGCGGACTGCCGTTCCACCGGGCCGCCCTGGTCAACCTGCGGCACGGCGCGGCGACCATGGACACCCTGGTCTCGGTGGGCACGCTCGCGGCGTTCGGCTGGTCGATCTGGGCGCTGTTCCTGGGCACCGCCGGCACGCCCGGCATGACCCACCCGTTCAGCTTCGCGATCAGCCGGACCGACGGCACCGGCCACATCTATCTGGAGGCGGCGGCCGGGGTCACCGCGTTCATCCTCGCCGGGCGATACTTCGAGGCCCGCGCGAAGCGGACCGCGGGTGCGGCGCTGCGGGCGTTGCTGGAGCTGGGCGCCAAGGACGTCGCCGTGCTGCGCGGCGGGGTGGAGACCCGGATCCCGGTCGGCGAGCTCGCGGTGGGGGACCGGTTCGTGGTGCGGCCCGGCGAGAAGATCGCCACCGACGGCACGGTGCACGAGGGCTCCTCGGCGGTCGACGTCAGCATGGTCACCGGTGAGTCGGTGCCGGTCGAGGTGGGCGTGGGCGACACCGTGGTCGGTGGCTGCGTCAACGCGGGCGGCCGGCTGGTGGTCACCGCCACCCGGGTCGGTGCCGACACCCAACTGGCCCAGATGGCGCGGCTGGTCGAGCAGGCGCAGACCGGCAAGGCCGCCGCGCAGCGGCTCGCCGACCGCATCTCGGGGATCTTCGTCCCCATCGTGATCGCGCTGGCCGCCGGCACACTGGGCTGGTGGCTGGGCTCCGGTGCCGGGCCGACGGCGGCCTTCACCGCCGCCGTGGCGGTGCTGATCATCGCCTGCCCGTGCGCCCTGGGCCTGGCCACGCCGACCGCACTGCTGGTCGGCACGGGGCGGGGTGCGGAGTTCGGCGTACTGATCAAGGGGCCGGAGGCACTGGAGTCCACCCGGCGGGTGGAGACCGTGGTGCTGGACAAGACCGGCACCGTCACCACCGGCCGGATGACGCTGCTCGACGTCCAGCCCGGTGCGGGCGAGCAGCGGGCCGAGGTGCTGCGGCTGGCCGCCGCGCTGGAGTCCGGCTCCGAGCACCCGGTCGCCCGGGCGGTCGTGGCCGGCGCCGCCGAGCTGGGCGAGCTGTCGCCGGTCACCGGTTTCGCCAACGTCGAGGGGCTGGGCGTGACCGGCACGGTGGACGGCCGTGAGGTGCTGCTCGGGCGGACCCGGCTGCTGCGCGAGCGGGGGATGGACGTACCCGAGGACCTGGTGCGGGCGGCGACCGAGGCGGAGGCCGCCGGACGTACCGCCGTGCTGGTCGGTTGGGCGGGGCGGGCGCGCGGCATGCTCGCGGTGGCCGACCAGGTCAAGCCGACCAGCCGGGAGGCGGTCCGCCGGCTGCGCGCACTCGGCCTGACCCCGGTGCTGCTCACCGGCGACAACACCACCGTCGCCCGGGCGGTCGCCGCCGAGGTCGGCATCGACGAGGTGATCGCCGAGGTGCTGCCGGCCGAGAAGGTCGCGGTGGTCGCGCGGTTGCAGGCCGAGGGTCGGGCGGTGGCGATGGTCGGCGACGGGGTCAACGACGCCGCCGCGCTCGCCCAGGCCGACCTGGGGCTGGCCATGGGCACCGGCACGGACGTGGCGATCGAGGCCTCCGACCTGACCCTGGTCCGCGACGACCTGCTGGCCGCGGTGGACGCGATCCGGCTCGCCCGCAGCACCCTCGGCACGATCAAGGGGAACCTGTTCTGGGCGTTCGCCTACAACGTGGCGGCCCTGCCGCTGGCCGCCGCCGGATTGCTCAACCCGATGATCGCCGGTGCGGCGATGGCCTTCTCCTCGGTCTTCGTGGTCGCCAACAGTCTGCGGCTGCGGCGCTTCCGACCGATTTCTTCGAACCGGGATGGTTCCGGTGCGGTTCGGCTGGGTACCTGATCCGTGTAGCAAGAGCTGAGCCGATACCCCGGGAGGCTGACATGGGCTTCGAAGACAAGTTGAACAACACCACCGAGAACACCACCGGCAAGGTGAAGGAAGGTGTCGGCCGGGCCACCGACAACGAGCAGTTGGAGGCCGAGGGTCGCGGCGACCAGGCACGCGCCAACCTCAAGCAGGCGGGCGAGAAGATCAAGGACGTCTTCCGGAGCTGACCGGAGCGCGTCTCACGACACCGCCGGGCCGGATCGTCGGCCCGGCGGTGTCGTGTGCGTCGATGATTTTTCGGATGTCGCCGGGAACCAACCCGGGTGCCGGAGCGACCAATACGGCGATGACTGCCGTGACCGACGACATCAGCGGGTACGCGTTCGCCGCAGGGCGGGGCGACCAGGCTGCCGCCGCCGCGTTCGTGCGCGCGACGCAGCACGACGTACGGCGGTTCCTGGCCCACCTGCCCGGGGTGCGCGAGGTCGACGACCTGGTCCAGGAGACGTACCTGCGGGCCTGGCGCGCGTTGCCCTCGTTCGCCGGCCGCTCCAGTGCCCGGACCTGGCTGCTCTCCATCGCCCGACGGGTCGCCGTCGACCAGGTGCGGGCGGCCGTGTCGCGGCCCCGCACCGCCAACCTCGTCGACTGGCAGTCCGCCGCCGAGGCGACCTCGGCCGGCGTCGAGGCCGCCGTGGACGAGCAGGTGGTGCTGCGCGGGCTGCTGGACGGGCTCGTGCACGAGCGGCGGGAGGCGTTCGTCGCCACCCAACTGCTGGGGCTCTCCTACGCCGAGGCGGCCCAGGTGTGTGACGTACCGGTCGGCACGATCCGGTCCCGGGTGGCCCGCGCCCGTGAGGACCTCGTCGCGGCGATGGACACCGCGACCCCGCATCGACGGCGGGGCCGGGACGGCACCGCCGGCTGACGCGGTGCCGTCCCGGCCCCCGTGGGGGCCGCCGCGCCGTCAGGCGGCGCGGCGGTGGTCGCGGCCGTGCCGGGCCTGGGCCGAGTGCGGCGGCAGCAGTCGCAGCGGCGCGGGCTCGTCGATCTCGTCGAGACGCAGCCGCCAGCGGGAGCGCTCGGGTCGCTGCCGGTCACTGGGGTCACCGGGTCGGCGCAGGCTGCGGGCCAGCAACACGGTGATCAGGTAACCGACTACCAGGAACCCGTGGCTGACCAGCCGTTCCACGGCGACCTGCGAGGCGACCAGGTCGTTGACCGAGAGCAGGACCAGGGTGGCCACGAAGGCGCTGAGCATCGGCAGCAGCCCGGACGGTGCGGTCCGGCGCAACGCGACGAAGAGGAACCCGGCACCGACCGCTACGTTCCAGGCGGCGGACTCGTGCCACAGGTGCTGACCGGTGGCGTGCACGTGCTCGGCCACCTCGGCCCGGCCGATCTGCGCCAGCCCGAGCACCAGTTGCACCGCGCCCAGCAGACCCAGCGACACCCGCAGCGCGGTGATCGTCCGGGCCCGTCCGGCCAGCGACGTGAACAGGTCACCACGCGGCGTGACGGCGGCGAGCCGGACGCGCCAACCCCGGCGCGGCGGCGGTGCGGCGGCGAGGATCGTCGCGGTCAGGTCCGGCAACGCGGACACCACCTGGGTACGCGCCCGCCGGGTCACCGTCGCCGCCGTGTTCAGCCACCGGCGGCAGCCGGCGCACCTGCTCAGGTGCAGGTCCACCCCGCGCTGCTCATCCGCCGTCGCCTCGCCGTCCAACTGCGCCGAGAGAATCTCCCGCCACTGCTCACACCCCATGTATCCGTAGTCGCTCCCAGACCCGGCATGGTTCCCGCCGGAACGGAAAGCGCCGAGGTCAGGACTCCGACACGGCTGCGGCTCCGGCTCCGGCGGTGCTGCGGCTCCGGCTCAGGGGGTGCGTCGGCTCCGGCTCAGGGGGTGCGTCGGCTCCGGCTATGGAGGTGCTGCGGCTCCGGCTCCGGCGGTTAGGAGGGGTCCCCTGCTATGCACGAGGCGTTAGCAGGGGACCCCTCCTTACCGGCCGGGCCGCCTGCGGATCAGGAGCCGCCCCGGGCGGCCCAGGCGTGCAGGGCGTCCCGGTCACCGGCCTCGTCGAGGTTGATCGCCGCCTCGATCAGGGCCAGGTGGGTGAACGCCTGCGGGTAGTTGCCCAGCGCCGTGCCGTCGGGGTCGAGCTGTTCGGCGTACAGGCCGAGCGGGCCCGCGTAGCTGAGGAGCTGGTCGAACGCCTTGCGGGCCTCGTCCCGTCGGCCGGCCAGCACCAGCGCCGAGACCAGCTCGAACGAGCAGAGCAGGAACGCGCCCTCCTCGCCGGGCAGCCCGTCGTCGGCCCGGTAGCGGCGCAGCAGGGCGGGGCCGACCTCCAGCTCCTGCCGGATCCGGTCGATGGTGGACTGCATCCGGGGGTCGTCGCCGGGCAGGAAACCGACCAGCGGGATGCGCAGCAGGGAGGCGTCCAGCTCGGTGGAGCCGTACGCCATCACGAAGCTGCCGACCTCCGGGTCGTAGCCGCGTTCGAGCACCTCGGCGTGGACCGCGTCGCGAGCCGTGCGCCAGTGTGCGACGTCCGCCGTCCGGTCGTCGAGCAGCTCGGCCAGCCGGATGCCCCGGTCCAGGCAGACCCAGGTCATCACCTTGGCGTTGACGTAGTGCTGGCGCGGTCCACGGATCTCCCAGATGCCGTGGTCCGGCTCGTTCCACCGGTCGGCCATCACCTCGACGTGCTTGCGGAGCAACTCCCACTGCTCCTGGGTCAGCTCGCCGGTCAGCTCGTGGTATACCAGCGCGGCGTCCAGGATGTGCCCGTACGTGTCGAACTGCACCTGCTCGACGGCCTCGTTGCCGACCCGGACCGGTCGGGAGCCGGCGTACCCCTCCAGGTGTTCCAGCTCGCGTTCCTCGTCGATGTGGCCGTGGATGCCGATCAGCGGGGTGAGCAGGTCGCCGGAGCAGACGGAGATCAGGAAGTGCAGGTAGCGCCGACCCTCCTCGGCGTGCCCGAGGCGGAACAACGCGAGCAGCAGCAGCGCCGAGTCCCGGTGCCAGGCGTACCGGTAGTCCCAGTTGCGTACCCCGCCGATGTGCTCGGGCAGGCTGGTGGTCGGCGCGGCGATCAACGCGCCGGTCTCGTCGAACGCGAGCCCGCGCAGCACCAGCGCGCTGTGCCGCACCTCGTCCGCACCGAAGCCGGCGTAGTCGCTGCGGGTGGACCAGTCCTGCCAGGTCCGGCAGGTACGTGCCAGCATCTCGTCGGCGTCGACGTCCCGGGTGGCGTCCTCGTCGTAGCCGACCAGCACGGCCGCCTGCTGACCGGCGGAGAGCTCCGCCTCGATCCGCAGCACCCCGTCGCCGTGCTCGGCCGGCAGGTCGGTGTCGACCCAGAGCGGGCTGCCGGCGGCCCGCCAACGCCCGTCGACGTGCTCCCAGCTGGTGTCCCGGGCGCCGTGGTCGGGTCGGGGCCGGATCCGCAGGGCCAGCCGGACCGTGCCCTCCTCCACCGTCACCCGGCGCACCAGCACCTTGTCCGCGCGCAGCGGTTGGGCGGCGTCCCCCGGCGCCACCGCGAGGAAGTCCTTGACGACCGCCACCCCGTCGGGCGTCGACCACCGGCTCTCCAGCACCAGCGTGTCGGGCAGGTACCGCCGGGTCGGGGTGTCGCAGCCGGCCACGGTGAGGTCGAGCGCACCGCCGACCTCGCGATCCAACAGGCGGGCGAAGACGGCGTCACCGGCGAAGTGCGGCACGCAGAACCATTCGACCGCGCCGTCGGCGGCGACCAGCGCGGCGGTGTGGGTGTCGGAGAGGAAGGCGTACGAGTCGATCGGGGGATAGGTCATCGCAGCTCCGGAAGGACGTAGTTGCCGAAATGCTCGTGCAGTACGGGTTTGAAACATGAATACCCAGCTCGCGGCCGGGTAAGCGTCTCGTTCGCCACCGAGAAGAGGTCGTGATGCCCCGTCCGTTCGTGAACTGGTCCGGGAGCCTCTCCTTCACCCCCGGTGGCAACGCCGAGCCGGCCGACGAGGACGAGGTCCGCGAGCTGGTGTTGCGGGCCCGGGAGTCCGGCACCCACCTGCGTCCGGTCGGCTCGGGGCACTCGTCGAGTCCGCTGGTCCGCACCGATGGGACGCTGGTCAGCCTGGATCGGCTGGCCGGGGTCGTCCACCAGGAGGGTGACCAGTTCACGGTCTGGGGCGGTACCCGGTTGAAGGCGCTCGGTGAGAGCCTCTATGACGCCGGTCTGGCGATGGAGAACCTCGGTGACGTCGACTACCAGTCGATCGCGGGTGCCACCGCCACCGGTACGCACGGCACCGGCGTCCGGTTCGGCAACCTCTCCACCCAGGTCGCCGGGGTGCGGTTGGTGACCGGCACCGGCGAGACGATGGACATCTCGCCGAACAGCAACGCCGACCTGCTGCCCGCCGCGCGGCTCTCACTCGGTGCCCTGGGCGTGGTCACCAAGATCACCATCGACGCGCAGCCCCGCTACGAGCTGCGCCGACGGGCCTGGTGCGCGCCGGTCGACTGGACCCTGGACCACCTGGCCGAGTTGCAGCACACCAACCGCAACATGGACTTCTACTGGTACCCGCGCAGCGACCTGACCCAGATCCGCACCATGAACCGCGCCGACGACCTGCCCGAGGGGCAGATGTGGGTGGCTCGCCAGGCGTTGGAGTCGACCCCGTGGACCGAGCCCCGCGAGCTGGAGATCGGCCCGACCCACCGGACCATCCCGCAGGACCGGGACCTGCGCTTCGAGGAGATCGAGTACATGCTGCCGGCCGAGGCGTTCACGGCCTGCTTCACCGAGGTCCGCAAGCGGATCCTGAACCGGCACCGACGCATCGTGGGGTGGCGGGTGCTGGTGCGGACCATCGCCGCCGACGACATCTGGCTCAGCAACGCGTACGACCGCCCCACCACCACCATCGCCTGCCTGCAGAACACCTCGCTGCCGTACGAGGAGTACTTCCGCGACATGGAGGCGATCTTCCGGCAGTACGGTGGCCGACCGCACTGGGGCAAGAAACACTGGCTGACCGCACAGGAACTGCGCCCGCTCTTCCCGCACTGGGACGACTTCCGCCAGACGCGGTGCCGCCTCGACCCGGACGGGGTGTTCCTCACCCCCGATCTGGCCCGACTGCTCGAGGAGGCGTGATGGGACAGCTCGGCGGACTCGTCTGGGTGGTGCCGGGCGGGCACATCCCGCTCGACAGCAACGGATCGGAACCGGAGTTCACCAGCTTCGACAAGATCTGCGTACTCAACACCTCCGACGCCGAGGCCCGGCTCACGCTGACCTTCTACTACGAGGACGCCGAGCCGGTCGGGCCGTACCGCTTCGTCGTCGACGCCCGACGGATCCGGCACGTACGCGTCAACGACCTGATCGATCCGGAGGCCGTCCGCCTGGACCGCCCGTACGGCTGCGTGGTGCACTCCGGGGTGCCGGTGGTGGTGCAGTTCCTGCGGCAGGACTCCCGGCTGCCCGGCACCGTCACGCTCACCGGCACCATGGCCCATCCGGCCGGTTAGGTTGGTCGGCCACCCTTCGGGTACCCGCGCTCATGCGGATCTCGGCGGACAGTGTGCGCGGGCATGCCTCGACCGTGGGTCGGCGCGGTTACCGGCGACTCCAGCAGTACCTGCTGCTGGCCTTCCAGGGCGGGCTGGCCGCAGCGTTGGCCTGGGTGATCGCCGGGCAGGTGCTCGGCAACCCGGAACCCACCTTCGCCCCGGCCGCCGCCGTCGGTGTGATCGCCGCGTCGATCGGGCGGCGCGCCATGCGTACCGTCGAACTGGTCCTCGGGGTGCTGCTCGGCATCGTCGTCGGTGACCTGCTGGTCGACACGATCGGCTCCGGGCCCTGGCAGACCTTCGTGATCGTGTTCGGGGCGCTGCTGGTGGCGGTCACCGTGCGGGGTACCGGCGCGCTGGTGACCCAGGCCGGTGGTACGGCGGTGCTGATCGCCACGTTGACCCCGAACACGCCGGACGTCCTCCTGCCCCGGACGGTGAACGCTCTCGTCGGCGGTGCGACCGGGCTGGTCGTGGTGCTGCTGCTCGCCCCGATGAACCCGATCCGCAGTCTGCGGCGGGTCGCCGGGCCGGCCCTGGACACCTTCGCAAAACAGATGACCGCCGCCGCCGACGGGCTGGCCCGGGGTGACATCCGCAGGGTGGAGCGGCTGCTCGACGAGATGCGGGCATCGGAGGCGCAACTGCGGCAGATCCGGGAGGTGGTGACCGCCGCCGACGAGGTGGTCCGGTTCTCGCCGCTGCGCTGGCGGCGCCGGCGGGTGTTGGGCGCGTACCGGGACGGCGCCGAGCACCTGGACCGGGCGTTCCGCAACAGCCGGACCCTGGTCCGTCGGATCTTCACCACGCTGCGGGACCGGGAACCGGTGCCGGCCGACCTGCCCGCCGCCATCGAGCACTACGGGCAGGGCGTTCGCCTGCTGCACCAGGAGTTCCTGGCGATGCGGGAGCCGACGCGGTCCCGGGAACGGGTGCTGCGGTCGGTCCGGGAGGCGGGTGAGGCGTGCCGTCAGGACATCGGCTTCTCCGGCACCATCGTCGTGTCGCAACTGCGGACCATCGCCAACGACCTGCTGCGGGCCACCGGTGTGTCGGGCGAGGAGGCTCGCCGCCTGGTCCGGCACGCCGCCTCCGGGACGTAGGCCGGATGTCGGGACGGAGGCCGGAGGTAAGGAAGGGACCCGTACTAACGCCTGGTGTATAGCAGGGGTCCCCTGCTTACATCCGGGTAGGGTGCGGGCCGTGACCGTGCTGCGTTCCGTGCTGCTGTTCGTGCTCGCCGCCGTCGCCGAGATCGGCGGTGCCTGGTTGGTGTGGCAGGGCTGGCGGGAGCACCGTGGACTGTGGTTCGTCGCCGCCGGGGTGCTCGCCCTCGGGGCGTACGGCTTCGTGGCCACGTTCCAGCCGGACCCGAACTTCGGGCGCATCCTGGCCGCGTACGGCGGGGTGTTCGTCGCCGGTTCACTGGCCTGGGGCATGATCTTCGATGGGTTCCGGCCGGACCGCTGGGACGTCACCGGCGCGGCGATCTGCCTGCTCGGCGTGGCCGTGATCATGTACGCCCCGCGCGGCGCCTGACGGGTAGGAGCCCTCGATGCGTCTGATCTTCGCCAGCCTGGCCTCGGTCGGTCACGCCTATCCGATGATCCCGCTGGCCGTCGCCGCCCGACAGGCCGGGCACGAGGTGCACTTCGCCGCCGGGGAGGCGGTGCACACGCCGCTGGCCGCGAACGGGCTGCGGCCGTTCCGCCCCGCCGACACGTTCTACGAGATGTACGCCGAGGACCTGGCACCGGATCTGGAGCGGCTGGCCCCGGACCTGGTGGTGCACGGTTGGGGCGTACCCGGAGCGGCCGTCGCCGCCGCGCAGGCCGGCGTCCCCGGACTCTGGCACGGCTTCGGCCGGATGTTCCCGCCGCACATCGGCCTGGAGTCGCCGACCGCGATCGCTGCCGCACCCGGACGACCGCACCTGGACATCTGCCCACCGTCGTTGCAGGACGCGACGTTCGCCGCGACGGCCGAGCGGATCGCGCTGCGGCCCGTCCCGTTCTCGGCACCGGGGCCGACGCCGACCTGGGACGACGACAGGTCCGGGCCACTGGTCTATCTGACCTTCGGGACCGCCTTCGGCTCCGCTGACCTGGTGACCACCACCGTCGCGGGGCTGGCCCGGCTGGGGACCCGGGTGGTGGTGGCCGCCGGGCGGGTACCGGTGGAGGAGATCGGCGTCGTACCGGCCGACGTGGTCGTGCGGGAGTGGGTGCCGCAGGCGGAGGTGCTGCCCCGGGCGGACCTGGTGGTGCACCACGGCGGCAGCGGCACCACGCTCGGTGCGCTAGCCGCCGGTCTGCCGCAACTGATCCTTCCGCAGGGCGCCGACCAGTTCGCCAACGCCGACGCCGTGGTGGCCGCCGGTGCGGGGCTGCGGTTGCGGCCCGACGAGGTCACCGCCGAGGCGGTCGCCGAGCACGCCGCGCGCCTGCTGCCGCGTCGGTCGGACCACCGCGACGCGGCGTCCGCGCTGGCCCGGGAGATCGCCGCGATGCCGGGCCCGGACGAGGTGGCCCGTCGGCTCCCGGAGTACGCCGGGTCCTGACGCGATCGCGCGTCGCGTCGCCGATTCGGCCGGACGCCGCATCGGTCGACATCGTGGGTCGGCACGCCGACAGGGGCTGGACCGACGGCACCTCCGCAGTGACCATAGGTAGCGGTCCGAACGCCTTCAGCGACGAAGCCGGTGGCCATCGTCCGGTGTGCCTGACACCGGGCGCCGCGCCGTCCAACCGCCCCAGGAGGTACGCCCATGGCCGTCACCCCGACCCGACGACGGGCCCGCGTCCCGCGCTCAGAGCCGGTGGCCACCGAGTCGGTGCTGCCCGAGCTGCGGTCGACGTGGTGGGAGACCGGGATGCGGGCCCGGACAGAGGCAGGACTGTTCGCCGTCTTCGCCGAACTGCCCACGCTGGTCTGGGCGGCACTGCGCATCAGTTGGCGGGCCGACCGGCTGCGTACCTCGGTGGTGGCGGTGGCGACGGTCGGCGCGGGGGTGATGTCGGCGTTCGGGCTGCTGGCGACGCAGCGGGTGCTGGTGGAGCTGTTCGCCGGTGGGCCGACCGGGGACAAGGTGGTGGCGGCGCTGCCGGCGCTCGCGGTGCTGGCGGCGGCGACCGCGGTGCGGTCCGGCATGGCGATCGCCACCGGGTACGCGTTGAACGGACTGACGCCCCGGGTCAGCCGGGAGGTGGAGCGGGGCCTGTTCGAGGTGACCACGGCGGTGCGGTTGGAGGCGTTCGACGCGGACGCGTTCGCCGACGACATGGAGCGGGCGTCGAGGGGCACCGATTCGGCGGTGAGTCTGGTGCCGGCCTCGATGAACCTGCTCGCCGGGTTGGTCGGCGTGGTGGCGGTGGCGGTGGCCGTGGTGGTGGTCCACCCGTTGCTGCTGCTGGCGTTGCTGGTCGCCACCGTGCCGAACGCCTGGGCGTCGCTGCGCGCCGGACACCTGCACTACCGGACCTACATCGCCGGTTCGGTGCGGCGACGGCGGATGTGGTTGCTGCACCGGTTGATGGCCGAACGGGACTCGGCACCGGAGCTGCGCTCGTACGGGCTGCGCCGGTTCCTGCTCGACCAGCACGACCGGGTGATGGGGGTGGAGACCGACATTCAGCTCGCATTGGCCCGCCGGGTCACCACGACCACCACGGTGGGGTCGCTCATCGGCGGTGTCGCCACCGGCCTGGTCTACGTCCTGCTCGGCCTGTTGCTCATCGACGGGCAGATCCCGCTCGCCGCTGCGGCGACCTGTGTGATCGCGGTGCAGGCGGCGCAGCGTTCGCTCTCGGTGGTCACCTTCCAGATGGACCGGGTCTACACCGAGGGTCAGCACTTCCGCGACTACACCGGCTTCATGACCCGGGCCGCCGGGTACCTGCCGGAGGCGGTGGACGCCGTGCCGCCGGAGCGGTTGGGGGAGTTGACCGTCGACGGGGTGAGCCTGCGTTACCCCGACCGGGACGACCTGGCCGTCGACCGGGTGACGCTGACCGTCCAGGCGGGGCAGACCGTGGCGTTCGTCGGGGAGAACGGTTCCGGCAAGAGCACTCTCGCCGCGTTGATCGCCTCCCTGCGTACCCCCACCGAGGGGGCGATCCGATGGAACGGGCGGGCCCTGACCGAGCTGGACCGCGACGGCCTGCGGGACCGCATCGCGGTGGTCACGCAGGAGTACCACAAGTGGCCGTTCACCGCCGCCACGAACATCGCGATCGGTGACATCGAGGGCGAGGTGCGGCAGGACCGGATCGAGGCGGCGGCGGCCCGCGCGGTCGCGGACGAGATGATCCGCGAGTTGCCGTACGGGTACGAGACGCTGCTCGACCGGACCTTCGCCAACGGGCAGGACCTCTCCGGCGGCCAGTGGCAGCGGATCACCGCCGCCCGTGGGTTTCTCCGCGACGCGGAACTGCTGGTGATGGACGAGCCCTCCTCGGCGCTCGACCCGAGGGCGGAGGACGCGTTGTTCCAGGCGATCCGCGACCGGCAGGGGCGGGCGACCACGATTCTCATCACGCACCGCCTGGCCAACGTCCGGCACGCCGACCGGATCTTCGTGCTGCATCACGGTCGCCTGGTCGAGGCCGGTACCCACGACGAGCTGATGGCCGCCGCCGGCCGCTACGCCGACCTGTTCACCCTCCAGGCGGCCGGGTACGCCCCGGTCGACCGCGTGCCGGCCCCGCGACCGCGTGCCACGTCGACCCCGGACAGCGCCGACGCCTGACACCCGAATGTCTGGTTTGGCCATTTTTGTCCTTTAGGGCACCGTAGGGTCCCTGTGAGGTCGGCGAGGTGGATGAGTCCGGAGGGGTGCATGTCGTTCGCACACTGGGGACGTCCGGCGGTCGCCACGGCGATGTCGGCCGCGCTGACCATCGGACTGCTCGTCGCCGTACCCGGCCCGGCGGCGGCGGACGGCACCGTGCTGTTCGACCAGCCCTTCCGCAACAACACCGCGAACGGCATCGGCGCGGTGGCGGTGCCGGGTGTGCCCTTGGGCACCAGCAGCAACAGCGCCTGCCTCAGCGCGTCCGGCAACACCACCACCGGTCCGCTGCTGAGCTGCCCGACCAGCACCGACCCGCAGGGCAGCGGCAAGCTCCGGCTGACACCGGCGTCGTTGACCCGGCAGGGCGGCGTGTTCGGTGCGGTGAGCGTGCCGACGTCGCAGGGACTGCACGTCACGTTCAACTCCTACCAGTACGGCGGCACCAGCCCCGGAGCCGACGGCCTGGCCTTCGTGCTCGCCGCCGTCGACCCGGCCGACCCACGCTCACCGTCGATCATCGGTCAGCCGGGCGGATCGCTCGGCTACTCGGCCGCCTTCAACGGAGGCTCGGTCGGCCTCTCCAACGGCTACCTGGGCATCGGATTCGACGTCTTCGGCAACTACAGCAACAGCGTCTACCAGGGCACCGGCTGCACCAACCCGCCGTACATCTCCACCACCGGCGGGCGGGTGCCGGGCCAGGTGGTGATCCGTGGACCGGGCCGCAACGGCGTCGGCTACTGCGCGGTCAACAGCACCGCCACCAGTACCTCGTCCTCGGCCATCGCGTTGCGGGCGAGTACCCGCGCGGCCTCGGTGGTGCCGGTCGAGGTGGTCGCCAACACCACCGGATCGACGTACACCACCAGCACCGGGATCACCGTGCCGGCCGGGCAGTACGCGGTCCGGTTCACCCCGGTCGGCGGGACGGCCCGGACCCTGTCCGGCGCGTTGCCGGTGGTGTCGTCGACCCTGTACCCGTCGCCGAACTGGCTGAACGCCAACGGCTTCCCCCGGCAACTCGCCTTCGGCTGGGTCGGTTCCACCGGTGCGGTCACCGACTTCCACGAGATCGACAACGCCCGCGCGGTCAGCTTCAACCAGGTGCCCGACCTGACCGTGACACAGACCAGTTCGGTCGGGGCCAGCCCGCAGCCCGGTGACCCGGTCACGTACACGATCACACCCCGGGTGGAGAGCGGCACCAGCGAGCCGGCGCCGATCCTGGTCACCCAGACCATGCCGACCGGCGTGGTGCCGCGCGGCGCGTACGGCACCGGATGGTCCTGTGGCACGCCCTCCGGACAGAGCATCACCTGCACGAACTCCAACGTGCCGTTCCCCGGTGGCAGCAACCTCTCGCCGATCACCGTGGCCGCCACCGTGACCGGGACCTCGGTGACACCGACACTGATCCAGACCGGCACGGTCGCCACCGCGTCGTCGATCGACGCGAGCCCCGGCTACACCTCGACCACCACCGCGGTCACCCCGCTGACCGCGCCGACCGGCCTCACCGTCAGCCCGGCCATCAGCGCCATCGCGGGCGGCGTCGCGGTCACCGTACGCGGCAGCAACCTCGCCGGTGCCACCGCGATCACCATCGGCACCGCCGACGAGCAGCGCACCGCTGCCTCGGTGGTGCTGCTGCCCTGCACCTCCGGCCCGGCCGCCGGCTGCTTCACCACCAACAGCGACGGCAGCCTGGCGATCTCCTCACTGCCGGCCCGCAGCAGCGCCGCACCGGTGACCATCTCCGTGGCCACCCGAGGGGTCGCCGGCGCGGTCAACTTCGTCTACGCCTCCGCGCCGGCCACCCCGGCCACGCCGACGGCGGTCGCCGGCATCACCAGCGCCACCGTGTCGTGGGCCGTCCCGGCCGACAACGGCAGCCCGATCACCGGGTACGTGCTCACCCCGACCCGGGACGGCGTGACGCAACCGACGATCACCTTCGACGCCTCCACCACCACCCGTACGCTGACCGGGCTGACCGCCTCGGCCCAGTACACCTTCCGGGTCGCGGCGATCAACGCCTACGGCACCGGTGCGGCCAGCGCAGCGTCGGCGCCGGTGGTGCCGTACACGCTGCCCGGCGCGCCCACCATCACCTCGGTCGCCGCCGGCACCAACGCCGCCGCGATCACCTGGAACGCGCCTTCCAGCGGCGGTGCGGAGATCACCGGCTACCGCCTGACCCCGTACGTCGGAGGGGTGGCCCAGACACCGATCACCCTGCCGGCGTCGCCGACCTCCCGGACCGTGACCGGGCTGACCGCCGGCACCACGTACACCTTCCGGATCGCCGCGATCAACGCCGCCGGCACCGGCCCCGACTCGGCGCAGTCCGCAGCGGTTACGGTCAACGCCTCGCCGACCCTGACCTTCCCGGCCCCGCCGAGCGGCAAGGTGTCCGAGCCGTACTCGCAGCAGTTGACCGTGAACGGCGGGACCGCGCCGTTCACCTGGTCGGTGAGCAGCGGCTCGCTGCCGCCCGGGTTGACCCTCGCCCCCGGCACCGGGCTGCTCTCCGGTACGCCGACCCAGGCGGGCACGTTCTCCTTCACGGTCCGGGTCACCGACTCGTACGACCAGTCCGCCACCCGCCCGGTGAGCCTGGTGATCTCGCCACTGGCCGGGTTGCGGATCAGCGTCCCGTCCGCCGCGTCGATCGGTCGAGGTGTCCCCGGCGCGTCGCTGGCGAACCGGCTCGGCCTGGTCACGGTCGTCGACGACCGAGGACTCAGCGCCGGCTCCTGGACCGCGACGGTGTCGGTGACCGCCTTCACCACCGGGTCCGGCACACCGGGTGAGACCATCCCGCGCTCCGCCGTCCGGTACGCATCGGGCACGGCAGTGAGCACCACCGGCCTCGGCGTCTTCCTGCCGCAGCCCGGTGCGGTGCTGGACGTGCCGCGTACTGCCGCGGCCTGGTCCGGAGTGACCGGCGCCAACTCGGCGAGCTGGAATCCCACCCTGTCGGTGACGCTGCCGACAAGCGCGGTGACCGGCGGCTACCGCGCCACGGTGACCCACTCGGTCATCTGACCCGCCGCCGCCCGAGGACGCCGAGGATCCCGCCGCCGACGATCAACACGGCGGCCAGGGCCAGCAGCGGCCCCGGACCGGAGTCCGACCCGGTGACCGGCAGCGGCTGCCGCGTCGGATGCGGTGTGGGCTGCCCGGTCGGGTGCGGTGTCGGCTGCGGGTCCGGCGTCGGGCTTCCGGTCGGCGACGGCAGCACCTCGAAGTAGACGCCGGTCGAGCCGGGCGGCGGGGTGGCGGCCGAGGCCCCCGCCGCAGCGGCCGGCGCGGCTCGTCCCGCCACGGCCGACGCCGTCGTCGGTGCGAGGGTGAGCACGCCGATCGCGACCAGGCCCGCGACGACCGTTCGGCCGGGACGTGTCGAGCGTGCGGTGCGGCCCCGGACCATCATCACGACCTCCCTGCGGCGTACGCCCCCGGGCGACGGCCCGAGCACGTACATCGTCGGCAAATGTGAGTCTGATCCTATAAGACCGTTTGTGGAGTATTCTCGGTTTCCTGACGGTGGCACGACGAGGTCCGGCCGTCCATCGGACGGCCGGACCTCGTCGCCGCGCCGCCGCCAGGTCGCCCGCGCCGCGCCAGGTGTCCCGCGTCCGCCGCGCCGTGCCGCCGTGCCCGTCGCGCCGTGCCGCCGTGCCCGCCGCGCCACCGCCGCCTCGCCTCGCCGCCGCCTCGCCGCGCCGATCACGGAGTTGTGGCCCCCGCATATGTAGCGAAAGCTGACAAATCAAGAGCCGCAACTCCATGATCGACGGTCACAACTCCATGATCGCGAAGGGGTGGCGGTTTCGCGGAGGGTCGGGGGATCGCGGAGGCCGGGGACATCGTGTGGGCCGGGGACGCCTTGGAGGGCCCGGCGGGCTCGTGCCGTGCCGTGTCGGGTGCCGGGGCGGCGCGGGTGGTGGGTGATCAGTCGAACGGGCCTACCCGGCGGGTCGGGACCGTGAGGGCGCGGCGGCGGGCGAGGTGCCAGGCGCCGAGTGCGCCGACGGCGGCCACCGCGACCAGGGTGCCGAGGGTGTAGGGCAGCCACGTGGACGAACTGTCCATCGTGGCGCGGGTGCCGACCGGCAGGGTGATCCGCCCGTCGGCGGTACGCTCCACCACGCCGCTGACCAGGGCCAGTCTCGCGGTCCAGACGCCGGCCGGCAGGGACTCGTTCACCTCGATGCGGACCTGTCCGCTCTGTCCGGGCAGGATGGTCACCCCGTTGGTCACCTTGAACGGCCCTGCCCGGATCGAGTCCTTGGTCAGGCGCAGTGTGCCGGTCATGTCCAACGCCCGACCGCCGGTGTTGGTCACCCGCGCGGTCACCACCGGGAACTCACCGGTGCCGGGCTCGGCGGCCACCTCGTCGATGCGGAAGTCGGTCGGCGGTTCGCCGCCCGGGCCGACGTCGAGATAGAGCCGGATGCCCACCCGGTGCACCTGGATGACGTTGTCGCCCTGTCGCGGTTCGCTGGAGACCTGTGCCCAGATGGCCGCGTACCGCTCGCCCTTGGACGCGGTCCGGGGCACCTCGACGTCGACCTCGACCGGCGCGCGTTCGCCCGGAGCGAGGTCGAGAACGGTGGCGCCGAGGCTGATCCAGTCGCTCAGCTCGTTGCTCTCGCGTCCCTCCGGGACGGCGAAGGCGTTGTTCTCGATGGCCGCGGCCCCGGCGTACAGCTCGATCTGCTGTCGCTCGGGCGACTCGTTGCTGACCTCGACCCGGCGGCTGATCGTGGCGCCGGGCTTGAGGTGGTCGATGATGTAGACCCGGGCCCGGGGGTCCTCGGCCCGCTTGGCGGGGATGTCCATCAGGCGGATGCCGATGCCGTCCCGCGAGGCGGCCTGTGCGTGCTGCGGCGCGGCGATGGCCTGTACGTGCTGTGGCGCGGCGATGGCCTGTACGTGCTCCTGCGCGGCAACGGCCGGAGCCGCCGGCACTCCGAGCGCCACGAGGGCGACGGAGGCCAGCGGCACCAGCCGGCCGAGGAGCCTAGGCCACCGAATGTGTCACCGTCCCGCGATAGGTGCCCTGCACCGTGCCGGGCGGGATGTTCACCACCAGGGTGGGGTTCCAGGTGGCGAAGTTGTTGCCGGTGCCGCCGGTCTTGCTGAACGCGGTCCGCGGCACGTTGATGATCTGCTGGCTGGCCTGGTTCGGCTGGCCGGGCGTGAAGGTGCCGGTGCCGGCCGTGGCCGTGGCCGGGCCCGACCAGTAGCTGACGTTGATGTTCGGGATGGTCTCGCCGGAGCTGCCGCCGCCGGTGGTGAAGTCGGTCGAGATGACCGTGGCGGTCCAGTTCGGGGTGAGCGATCCGCGCTGGTCGAGCACCGTGACCGGCCCCAGCAGACCGGAGACCGAGCTGCCCTCGACGCCGTGGCCGATGTTCGCCGTCGCGGGGACGGTGATCGACAGGCCGCCGGCGGCGTCGACGGTCAGCGTGACGATGGTGTCCTCCGCGAGGGCGGGTGCGGCGAACGCGGTGGACGCGGCCACACCCGCCAGGGCGGCGGCGAGGAATCTCTTTCGCATCAAGGCTCCTTCGGTACTGCGGTGACTGGTGGAGGCGGCATGTGAAGGATATGAGGCGAATAATCCCGTAACAGGCAAGTTGAGGAGTCGAGACCCTAATGGGTTAGAAGTCCGTTTGATTGGCGCGTTTGCCCCCGTCGGCCCCGGGAACGGGAACCGGCACCGACAGTCAGGAGCAGGGCATGAGTCAACCGGTGACGGACGAGCCCGTCGGCGAACTGGAACTGGTCCACGCGTTCACCGGGCCGATGCCGACCGGGGTGAGCGTGTCGCACACCGGCCGGATCTTCGTCAACTTTCCCCGCTGGGGCGACGAGGTCCCCGCCACGGTGGTCGAGCTGCGCGACGGTGCGGAGGTGCCGTACCCGGACCCGGAATGGAACCGGCCGGCTGGCGACGACGACGCGGGGGCGTTCGTCTCGGTGCAGAGCATCGTGGTCGATCCGGCCGACCGGCTCTGGGTGCTCGACACCGGCAGCCCGATGTTCCAGCCGACCCGTCCCGGCGGTCCCAAACTCGTCCGCGTCGACCTGGCCACCGACACGGTCGCCCAGGTGATCACCTTTCCGCCGGACGTGGCGCTGCCCACCACCTACCTCAACGACGTACGGTTCGACCTGCGACGCGGTGCCGCCGGGATCGCGTACGTCACCGACTCGGCGGTCGCCGGGGCGAACGGGATCATCGTGGTGGACCTCGACACGGGCGCCTCGTGGCGGCGACTGCACGAGCACCCGTCCACCAAACCGGAGCCGCTGTCCCGCTTCCGGCCGGTGGTGGAGGGCCGCCCGTTCCTGGAGCGGCCGGCGGACGGGCCGCCGAAACCGGTCACCATCGGTTCGGACGGCATCGCCATCTCCGCCGACGGGACCCGGCTCTACTACTGCGCCCTCGCCTCACGCCAGTGGTACAGCGTGGCCACCGAGGCCCTCGTGGATGTCTCCCTCGGCGAGGACGAGGTGGCGGCCACGGTGCGGCACGAGGGCGACAAGGGCACCGGGTCGGACGGCCTGGAGAGCGACGACGCCGGCCGGATCTACCTGACCTCGTACGAGCACAACGCGGTGCTCCGCCGTCGCCGGGACGGCGGCTACGAGACGGTGGTGCACGATCCCCGCCTGCTCTGGCCGGACACCATGTCGGTGGCCGTCGACGGGCACCTCTACGTGACCGCGAACCAACTCCACCGGCAGGCCACCTACCACCGGGGCGAGGACCTACGCCGCAAGCCGTACGCGCTGTTCCGTACCCGGATCGACGCCGGGCCGGTGCTGTTGCGCTGAGCCGGGCTCACTGCCCGACGGCGCGGCGACGGCGCAGCAGGAACACCGCCGCACCGATCGCCAGGATGACCAGCACCCCGGCGCCGACCAGCAGCCCCACCGGGGCCGAATCGTCGTCGGTGCCGCTCGCGGCGGGGCTGGCGGAGACGGTCGGCTCGCCGGTCGGCTCCGCCGACGGCGTGGTCTCGGTCGGCTCCGGGCTCGGCGTGGGGGTCGGCTCGGCGGTGGCGGTCGGGTCGGCCACGGTGAACTCGTACGACCCCTGCACCGGGTGCCCGTCGGCGGAGACGATCCGGTACGCCACCGTGTAGACGCCGTTGACCAGCGGCTCGTCGATGGTGATCGTGCCCTTGGTGCCGTCCACCTCCGGCTCGCTGGTGGCCACCTTCTCCTTGTCCGCGTCACTGAGCGTGATCGTGGTGTAGTCCGGGTTCAGTCGCTGGAGGAACTGGAGGGTGACCTTGGTCGGCGCCTTGGTGACCTCGGCGTCCTGCGCCGGGGTGGCCTTGGTCAGCACGTTGTGCGCGTACGCGGGGGAGGCGGGCGTGGCCAGCAGCGTCGTGGCGGCCAGCAACGAGGCGGCCAGCGCGGCGGTGACCCGGTGGCGGAGGCGGGTGGACATGCGGGTGATTCTCCTCGTCAGTCGAGCAGTTGCCGGCCGATCCAGCCGTCCTCCGGGCACCCCGGCGGGACGGCGAAGACGGCGGATCCGATCGGGGTGACCCACTCGTTGAGCAGGTCCCGCTCGGCGAGCCGCCGCTGGATGGGCAGGAACTGGCGGTCGATGTCGGCCTGGTAGGAGGCGAAGATCAGTCCGCTGTCGGCGGTGCCGTCGGCGGCCGGTGTTCCATCGTAGTTGTAGGGGCGGCGGAGGATCCGGAACCGGTCGTCGGTGACGTGCGCCCGGGTGACGTGGGAGAAGTCCGGCATCACGGTGAGCCCGTCCGGGCCGAGGGCGGCGAAGTCCGGCTCGTCGTGCTCGTCTGCCCCGGTCAGCGGCGCGCCGTCGCCCAGTCGCCGGCCGACGGCCAGTTCCCGGTCGACGCGTCCGAGCAGGTCCCAGGTCTCCAGGTCCATGCTGATCCGCCGCACCACCAGCGTGGTGCCGTGCCGCAGCCAGTCCGGGCCGTCGGGCACCCAGACCGCAGTCTCGACGGGGACGCCCGGCTTCGGGTTGGCGGTGCCGTCGAGCTGGCCGAACAGGTTGCGTTGGGTCCGGCCCGGCTCGGCACCGGCGGCCCGCCGGAAACCCTGCTGGACCCAGCGGACGGTGGCGAACGGACGGCTGTCCTTGACCAGCACCCGCTGGGCGTGCGCGACCGTGATCGGGTCGTCGGCGCACACCTGGATCAGCAGGTCCCCGCCGGACCAGCGGGGTTGCAGCCGGTCGATCCGGAACGCGGGCAGGTCGGCGACCGAGGGCGGGCGGCGGTCGTCGAGGCCGGCGGCGGTGAACAGACCCGGGCCGAAGCCGAAGGTGACGGTGAGCCGAGCGGGCAGCAGGCCCAGTTCGGGCTCGGTGTCGGCGAGCGCCGGTCTGCCCTGGGTGAGCCGGGCGGCGTCGTCGGAGAGCAGTCGCAGCATCCGGCCGAGGGCGGCCCGGTCGGTGCCGGGGCGCAGGGTGAAGGCGACGAACGCCGCGTGCGCCTGGGGTTCGGTGGTGATCCCGGACTGGTGTACGCCGTGGAACGGCTCGACCGCCGCGCCGACGGTGACCGCCACCGGCTCGGGGCGTACCGCCGGTGGGTCGTCCCGGCCGGCGGCGACGGCGGCGGCACCGGCCAGCGTGCCCCCGGCGGCCAGGGCGCCGCCGGTGAGCAGTCCGCGCCGGCTCACCGGCCGACGGGTCGGGGTCACGACGCCGGGCTGGGGGAGGTGTGCGGCATCGGCTCGCCGTGCCCCGGTGCGTAGCTCTCCTGCGCGCCGGTGAACGGCTTGGCCACGGCGGTGAACGTCTGGGTCCGGCCGTCGGCGAAGGTGAGCGTGATGCTCAGCTCGTCACCGGCCTTGACCGGTGCGGCCAGGTTCATCAGCATCAGGTGGTCGCCGCCGGGCTCCAACTTGTGCTCGCCACCGGCCTTGATCACCACACCGCCGGTCTTGGCCTGCATGACCATCGTGCCGTCCCGCATGGCCATCTCGTGCACCTCCATCGGGGAGACCTCGGTGCTGGCGCCGGTCAGGGTGACGTCGGTGGTGCCGTCGTTGACCAGCGTGGCGAACGCCGCGGTCATGCCGTCGTCGGCGGCCTTGACCCACGGGTCGCGTACGCCCAGCACGCCGGCGGCCTCGCTCGACGCGGCGGCGGCCGGGGTAGCCGACGGGCCGGGGGTGGCGGTCGACGCGTCGTCGGACGAGCCGCAGCCGGCGACGGCGGCGGCCAGGACGACGCCGGTGAGCAGGAGTGCCGGGCGGACGAGCCGGCGGGAGGCGGTGCTGGGCATGGGCTTCCCCTCGATGAGCGATCTCGTGAGCTTGGTCGGCTCCGACGCGTCGGAAGTTCCGGACCGCGAGGTAACCCGGATCACGGTCGGCCGCCGGATGCGGCAGGTTCGGCCGGGATCGGGCAAGAGTCATCGTGGATGCGGCCGTGATCGGGTCTATCGGGCCGCACCTGCGGCCGTTACGATCCGTCCGTGACGATGTTCCGGATGGGTGAGGCGGCCGAGTTGCTCGGGGTCAGCGTCGACACCATGCGCCGCTGGGTGGACGGCGGTCGGCTCACCGCGAGCCGCGACGAGCACGGACACCGGGTGATCGACGGCGTCGAGCTGGCCGCGTTCGTCCGCGCCCAGGCCGCCGAACCCGGTGGGCGGGCCGACGAGTCCTCGGCGCGCAACCGGCTGCGCGGCGTCGTCACCGCCGTGGTCAAGGACGCGGTGATGGCCCAGGTCGACATCCAGGCCGGTCCGTTCCGGCTGGTCTCGCTGATGAGCCGGGAAGCGGTCGACCACCTCGGCCTGGAGGTCGGGTCGGTGGCGGAAGCAGTGATCAAGTCGACGACCGTCGTGGTGGAGAAGCCCGCCGTGCCGGCCGGCAGCAGAGGAAGGGCCCACTCGTGAGAGCAGTACGTCTCCTGGCCGCGGTCACCGCACTCGCACTGCTCGGCGGATGCGCCGAGGACGCCGCAGACCCGCCGGTCGGCGGAAACGGGATCGGCGGTGAGCTGACCGTCTTCGCCGCCGCGTCACTGACCGAGTCGTTCACCCGGATCGGGCGGGACTTCGAGGCGGCCCACGAGGGCGTGAAGGTCACGTTCAGCTTCGCCGGCAGCTCCGCGCTGGCCACCCAGATCAACCAGGGCGCACCCGCCGACGTGTTCGCCTCCGCCGCCCCCGCCCCGATGGCCACCGTCACCGAGGCGGGCAACGGCGACGGTGAGCCGGTCACCTTCGTCCGCAACCAGCTCGTCATCGCCGTACCCGAGGGCAACCCCGACCGGGTGACCGGGCTGAGCGATCTGACCAGACCCGGCGCGAAGGTGGCCCTCTGCGCCGAGCAGGTGCCGTGCGGGGCGGCGGCGCGGACGGTGCTGGACGCGGCGGGTGTGGCGCTCACCCCGGTCACCCTGGAACAGGACGTGAAGGCCGCGTTGTCCAAGGTGCGGCTGGGCGAGGTGGACGCCGCGCTGGTCTACCGGACCGACGCGCGGGCCGCCGACGCGGACGTCGACGGCGTCGAGTTCCCCGAGTCGGCCGGGGCGATCAACGACTACCCGATCTTGGTGCTCAAGGAGGCCCGCAACGCGACGACCGCGCGGGCCTTCGTGGAGTACGTCCGCTCCGACACCGGGCAGACCGTGCTCACCGAGGCCGGATTCCAGGCGCCGTAGTCGGTGACCAGCGTGCCCACCCGTACCCGGCGCACCGGGCGGATTCCGATCGCCCTGCTGGTGCCCGCGACGCTCGGGATGGTCTTCCTGGTGCTGCCGCTGGTCGGGCTGCTGGCCCGGACACCGTGGAGCACGCTGCCGCAGCGACTCACCGAACCGGGCGTGCTGACCGCGTTGCGGCTGTCGGTGCAGACCGCCTCGCTGGCCACCCTGCTCTGTCTGGTCCTCGGCATCCCGCTGGCCTGGCTGCTGGCCCGGGTGTCGTTCCCCGGCCGCCGGGTGGTGCGCGCTCTGATCACCGTGCCGCTGGTGCTGCCTCCGGTGGTCGGCGGTGTGGCGCTGCTGCTGGTCTTCGGTCGGCGCGGGCTGGTCGGCTCCTGGTTGGACAGCACGTTCGGCATCACGCTGCCGTTCACCACCACGGCGGTGGTGCTCGCCGAGGCGTTCGTGGCCATGCCCTTCCTGATCATCGCGGTGGAGGGGGCGTTACGTGGCGCGGACACCCGGTACGAGGAGGCCGCCGCCACGCTCGGTGCCGGCCGGTGGACCACCTTCACCCACGTCACGTTGCCGCTCGTCGCGCCCGGCATCGCGGCCGGGGCGGTGCTCTGCTGGGCCCGTGCGCTCGGCGAGTTCGGTGCCACCATCACCTTCGCCGGCAACTATCCCGGCCGGACACAGACCATGCCGTTGGCCGTCTATCTGGCGCTGGAGACCGACCTGGAGGCCGCGATCGTGCTCAGCCTGATCCTGCTCACCGTCTCCGTCGTGATCCTGGCCTGCCTGCGCGACCGGTGGATCAGCTCGCCATGACCGCCTCGCCACCGACACCGGCCGCCGGGTCGCCGCTGCTCGACGCCCACCTGACCGTGGCGCGGGGCGAGTTCCGGCTGGACCTGCCGCTGACCATCGGCCCCGGTGAGGTGGTCGCGCTGCTCGGGCCCAACGGGGCCGGCAAGACCACGGCGTTGCGTACCCTCGCCGGGCTGCTCCCGCTCTCGGCCGGACACCTCACCCTGGACGGCCGCGACCTCGACGACCCGGAGCGGCGGATCTGGACCCCACCCGAGCGGCGGTCCGTCGGCGTGGTGTTCCAGGACTACCTGCTCTTTCCGCACCTCACCGCGTTGGACAACATCGCGTTCGGCCCGCGTCGGCAGGGCCTCAACCGTCGGCAGGCCCGCAGCCGGGCCGCCGACTGGCTGGCCCGGATGGGGTTGACCGCACACGCCGGGCACAAGCCCCGGCAGCTCTCCGGCGGGCAGGCCCAGCGGGTCGCCCTGGCCCGGGCGCTGGCGGTGGAACCGGCGCTGTTGCTCCTCGACGAGCCGCTGGCCGCGCTCGACGCCGGGACCCGACTCGACACACGCGCCCAGTTGCAGCGGCACCTCGCCGCGCACACCGGAGCCACCCTGCTGGTGACGCACGACCCGCTCGACGCGCTGGTGCTCGCCGACCGGCTGGTCATCGTCGAGCACGGTGAGGTCGTGCAGGAGGGCAGCGCGGCCACCATCACCGCCCAGCCGCGCACCGACTACGTGGCCCGCCTGGTCGGCCTCAACCTGTACCGGGGGCAGGCCAGCGGGCATCAGGTCCGGCTCGCCGACGGGTTCCGGCTGACCGCCGGGGACCCACAGGACGGTGACGTGTTCGTGGCGTTCCCACCGTCCGCGGTGGCGCTGCATCCACGGCAGCCCGACGGCAGCCCGCGTAACACCTGGCCGGCCACCATCACCGGTGTGCAGCGGCACGGCGACAACCTGCGTATCCAGCTCGCCGGCCCGATCGAGGTGGCCGCCGACGTCACGCCGGCCGCCGCCGCGCAGCTCGCGCTCACCCCGGGCCAACCGGTGTGGGCTGCGGTCAAGGCCGCCGAGACCCGCGCCTACCCGGCCGCGCCGGTCTGATCCGGTGGCCGGAGCCGCGTACCCGTCTGGTCCTGCGGCCGGAGCCGGACCCGGCGCAGCAGTTGGGCGTTGAGCGCGACCACGATGGTGGAGGCGGACATCAGCACCGCCGCGACCGCCGGGCTCAGCGCCACTCCGGCCCAGGCCAGCACCCCGGCGGCGAGCGGCAGCGCGACCACGTTGTAGCCGGCGGCCCAGACCAGGTTCTGGATCATCTTCCGGTACGCGGCGCGGGACAGCCGGATCACTCCGGTCACGCCGCGCGGGTCGGAGGAGGCGAGCACCACCCCGGCCGACTCGATCGCCACGTCGGTACCCGCGCCGATCGCGATGCCCACGGTGGCGCGGGCCAGCGCCGGGGCGTCGTTCACCCCGTCACCGACCATCGCCACCCGCAGCCCGCGTCGGTGCAGGTCCGCCACCGTGTCGTCCTTGTCGGCCGGCAGCACCTCGGCGAAGACCTCGTCCTCGCCGGGTCGGAACCCGAGGTCGGCGGCGACCGCCTCGGCCACCGGACGGGCGTCACCCGTGATCATCACGATCTTCCGGATGCCCTGGGCGCGCAGGTCGGCGACGGCCTGCCGGGCCTCGGGGCGTACCTCGTCCTCCAGGGCCAGCGCACCCAGCACCCGGGCTCCGTCGTCCTGCACCCGCAGCAGGTGCAGCACCGCCGCGCCGCGATCGGACCAGTCCCGCTGCCGTCGGGCGAGATCGTCGGGCACGGTGACCCCGAACTCGCGCAGCAGCGCCGGCCCGCCGACCGCGTACGTCACGCCGTCCACCTCGGCGCGGACACCCCGGCCGGTCAGCGACCGGAATCCGGTCGCCGTCCGCCGGTCCGCCCGCCGCTCGGCAGCGACCACGATGGCCCGGGCCAGCGGATGCTCGCTGTCCGCCTCCACCGCCGCCGCGATGGCGAGTACGTCCCGCTCACCGTCACCGGTCCCGTCCGACCGGTCGCCTCCGGTGTCGCCGGGGCGGCGGCTCTCGACGTCGCCCGGCCGGCGGCTTCCGGCGTCGTCCGGGCGGTCGCTTCCGGCGTGGCCCGCCGCCGGGCCGTGTTCGTGGGTGGCGGCGACGTCGGTGACCACGTGTTCGCCCCGGG
Organism: Micromonospora sp. NPDC003241; assembly: GCF_053589795.1. Taxonomy (NCBI): domain Bacteria; kingdom Bacillati; phylum Actinomycetota; class Actinomycetes; order Micromonosporales; family Micromonosporaceae; genus Micromonospora; species Micromonospora sp. NPDC003241. The sequence goes on from NZ_JBSFSO010000008.1 coordinate 166,876, forward strand.
TCAGCGTGCCGGTCTTGTCGAACAGCACGGTGTCCACCGTGCGCATCCGCTCCAGCGCCAGCCGGTCCTTGACCAGGATGCCGCCCTTCGCGGCGACCGCCGTGGAGAGTGCGATCACCAGCGGGATGGCCAGGCCGAGCGCGTGCGGGCAGGCGATGACCAGCACCGTCACCGTACGGACGACCGCCTGGTCGAGGTTGCCGAGCACCGTCCACACCAGCAGGGTGACCAGGGCGGTGGCGGTGGCGATGTAGAACAACCACGCGGCGAACCGGTCGGCGAGCACCTGCGCCCGTCCGCTGGACTGCTGTGCCTGCGCCACCAGCCGTTGGATGCCGGCCAGCGCGGTGTCGTCGCCGACCGCGTCGACCCGTACCCGTAGTGCCGCGTCGGTGGCGACGGTGCCGGCCACCACCCGGTCGCCGGGCGAGCGGGACACCGGCCGCGACTCTCCGGTGATCATTGATTCGTCCAGCTCGGCCGCGCCGTCGACGATCTGCCCGTCCGCCGGCACCCGGCCGCCCGGCCGGACCAGGACCAGGTCGCCGACGCGCAGGTCGGCCACGGTGACCGCCTGCGGTCGGCCGTCCGGGTCGAGGCGTTCCGCGTCGTCGGGCAGCAACGCGGCCAGCGCCGACAGGGCGCCTCGGGCCTGGCCGATGGCCTTCATCTCCTGCCAGTGCCCGAGCAGCATGATGGTGACCAGGGCGGCCAGTTCCCACCAGAAGTCCAGGTCGAACGCGCCGAACGCGGTGGCCAGCGACGCCACGTACGCGACCGTGATCGCCATCGCGATCAACAGCATCATCCCGGGGGCGCGGTCCCGGAGCTCGCGTACCGCGCCCTGGAGGAAGGGCCAGCCGCCGTAGCCGAAGACCACCGTGCCGAGGACCGGCCCCACCAGGTCGACGCCGGGGAAGTCCAGCCGGTAACCGAACCAGTCCATCACCATCGGGCTGGTGAGCACGACGGGCACGGTCAGCGCCAGGCTCAGCCAGAACTTGCGGCGGAACGCCTCCGGATCGTGCCCGGCGTGCGTGTCGTGCTTCATGTGGCCGGCGTGCGTGTCGTGGCGGGCGTGCGGTTCGTGGCTGGCGTGCCTGTCGGGTGCGGCGTGCCCGGTGTCGTGGTGAGGGCCGTGCCGAGGCATCCGTCGGCTCGCGTCAGCGGGAGGCGTCGGGGTGTCCGGGCATGCTGGAGCCGCCGCCACTGCTGCCCGAGGAGCCGCCGGTCATCCCCGACCCGTTGTCCTCGGTCACCAGGTCCGGCCGTACGTCGGTGTCGTCCGGCGCGGGCACGTCGGTGTCCGCCTCGACCTGGACGAGCGGTACCTGACCGGCCTCGTCCTCGGCGTGGTCCGGATCGACCGGCTGCTCGCCGTCCCGCGCTCGGTAGCTCACGGTCGCCTCCTGTCGTACGGTGTCTGCACCGCCTTGTCGCTTTCGGGTGGCGGGGAACGTCAGCCCTGTCGGGCCTTCTGGCGCGGGTCCTTCTTGTTGACCACGACGACCTTGCCCCGACGGCGGACCACGATCGAGTTCATCTTCCGCGTCAACGACCGCAACGAACTCCTGACCTTCATCGTCCCTCCCGTCCCAGCGGGTGACCGCACGCGATGTCACGTGCCGTGCGACTCGTCTACCCGTACCGGCGGACGCCACACGCGGCACGCGGGCCGGGCGGGCGCGATCCGCCGCAAGTCGGTGCGGCGCGGCCTCGGTGGACAGCGCCGCGCAATCCTCGGCCACGGTGATCGGTCACAGGCCCTCTCTGCCGGTTGCCCAGTACGGCTTGGTGACGATGGCTCGCCGGGGGAGCACCTGGTGCTGGAGGAGGTGTCTGCGTTGGCGCTGCAGGGACTGCGCATGTCCGAGCAACAGGGCGCCGTCGATGCCGTCGAGGGTGCCGGCGTCGGTCGTTGCGTCCAGCCAGTGCTGTAGCGCGTCGCCCGGCAGTGGGGTGGCGGGGATGAAGTGGTGGCGGGGCCATCGCTGTGCGAGTGCCGCGACGGCGGCCGGCGGGACTTCGACGGCCACGAGGTGACCGGTGCGGTCATGGGTGAGGGCGTCGATCGTGCCGAGGGCGGAGCTGTCCCCGAGGTAGAGCCGCCGGGTCCCGGGCAGCCGTAAGGGGATGTGCCGGCCCGCCAGGATGGTGGTCTCGGCTCCTGCGCGCAGCTGCCTCGCCCAGGTCGTGCCCGGTCCGGTCGCGCGGGTGGCGACGAGCAGACCGATGCGGTCGGCGTGGCCGGGGTCGACGGTGCGGACGTTGTATCGACGGCTGCGGGTGGGAGTGACGCGGAACTGGAGTTCCTGGGTGGGGTGCCAGCCGCCGTGTGGTGGGTCGGCGCGCAGGCTCACGTCGAGGAAGCCGGGAAAGGGCTCGGTGACGTCTTCGACGCGGCCGGCGCGTCCGAGCAGGGCTTCGGCGATGGTTCCCAACACGGCTGGTGCTTTGGGCATGGATCTCTCACGTTCTCTCCGTCGGGTGGTGGCGTCGTGGCCGACCCGAAACCAAACTAAACGGTTCAGTCTGGCTAGACAAGACTGAACGGTATAGTTCAGAGCGCAGGCGGGTAGGGCACGACGATCACGAGGAGCGCGGTCCGTGGGCGCAGGTCAGAAGGAGAAGCCGATGCGGGAGAGGTCGGCGGCGAAGCGGAAGGCGGTCCTCGCGGCGGCGCGGGAACTGTTCGTCCGGCAGGGCGTCGATCGGGTGAGCATGGACGCCGTCGCGGCCGAGGCGAAGGTCTCCAAGGCCACCGTCTACGACTACTTCGGCGACAAGCGTCGCCTCTTCCTGGCCATCCTCGCGGACGCCTCCGAGTCGCTGCTGGCCTCCGCGCAGCGCGCCTTCGACGAGCACCTCTCCGCCGAGGTGCCGATCACCACGGTCGCCCGACTCGAACAGGCCATGACCGCACTGCTCGTCGACTTCGGCACGACGATGGTCGGCTCCGCCGACTACGCCGCCGCCTTCGCCCTCGCCGCCCAGGAGCGCCTGCGTACCCCCAGCGCCCGCGACGACGTGTCCACCGACGTGGCCGAGGAGCTGATGGCGGAGTACGTCGCCGGCTTCGCCGAGGCCGGTCTGCTGGAGACCGACGACCCGCGTCTGGCCACCGAGCACCTCTTCGCGCTGACCGTCCTGTTGGCCTACAACCAGCAGCCCGACCCGGCCCGCGTCGATCCCGACCGGGTCAGAAAGACCATGATCGACGGCGTACGCGCCTTCATCCGCGCCTACGGCGCGCGTTGATGTCCCTCCGCCGCCGCATGGTCGCGCTGCTCGTCAACGGACTATGGTCCGGCTGGGTGCCGCGCTGACCACCACGGGAGAACGGCCCCACGCGTTCTTCGTCAGAGCGGGGAGCAGACGTCGTTGCGCCACGCCCAGGCGGCGATCTCGACCCGGTTGCGAACGGCGAGTTTGCGCTGCACGTTGGCCAGGTGCGTCTTGACCGTCGACAGCGTCACGAAGAGCCGTCCGGCGATCTCGTCGTTGGTGTTCCCGTGCGCCACGAGTCGGACCACGGCCAGCTCGCGTTCGGTGAGCGGCTCGGTGGGCGGCGCCTCGGGCGTCTCGGGTTCGTCCCCCCGACGCGGCGCCAGGTGCGACAGCAGACGCACGGTCACCGCCGGCGAGATCAGCGAGGTCCCGGCGGCGGCCGCGCGGACCGCCTCCACCAGCAGGTTGGGTGAGGTGTCCTTGAGCAGGAATCCGCAGGCGCCGTTGCGGAGCGCCCGGTACACGTACTCGTCGAGGTCGAAGGTGGTGACGATGAGGACGTTGAGCGGGTTCCGGACGGCCGGACCGGCCAGCAGCCGGGTCGCTTCCAGGCCGTCGAGCTTCGGCATCCGGATGTCGAGCAGGCACACGTCGGGGCGCAGCCGGCGGGCCTGGTCCACGGCGGCCTCGCCGTCCGCCGCCTCGGCCACCACCTCGATGTCCGGCTGGGTGGTCAGGATCATGCGGAACGCCGTGCGGATCATGTCCTGGTCGTCGGCGAGCAGGAGCCGGATGGTCATGCGATCTCCTTCGCTTCGGCCCCGGCCTCGGGCCTGAACGGGCGGAACCGGCGTCGGCTGCCCGAAAGCCCCCCGTCGATCGGGAGGGTCGCGGTGACCTGCCATCCTGACCCGGCCGGCCCGGCCGAGAGTTCGCCCCCCGCAGCCCGTACCCGCTCGCCGAGGCCGGTCAGGCCGAAGCCACCGGCCGGCAACGGCGACCCGGCCGGCTTTCCGTCGTTGCGGATCGACACCTCGGCGAGATCGGGTCGGTCGGCCTGGACCCGGATCCGGATGTCGATTCGCGTCGCCCCGGTGGTGTGGCGCAGCACGTTCGTCAGCGCTTCCAACACCGTGTGATGTGCCGCATCGAGGGTGGCGTCGGGCAAGGTCCGGTGCGACAGCGCCTCGTCGACGGAGACGGTCGGGGTGGGGTGTCCGGGCGGCAGAGTGCTGGTGACAGCGGTGAGCATCTCGTCAAGTGTGCCGTGGGCGGGCGCGGGCGCCGACGTCTCGTCACGCAGGATGCCGACGAGCGTACGCATCGAGGTGAGCGCCTGACCGCCGGCCTGTTCGACACCGGCCAGCAGTTCGTCGAGATCCTCGGCGGACGGTGCGGCACCGGAACTCGTGACGAATCGGATGGCGCGCGTCTGCGCGACGATCGCGGTCACGTGGTGGGCGACGTAGTCGTGCAGGTCGCGGGCGTTGTCCATGCGCTCCGCCTGCCGGGCCAGCCGGTCGAGGTCGACCCGGCGGCGCTCCAGCAGGCGCAGATAGAGGCCGAGCAGCGCCAGGAACAGCACCCAGGCGGTCAGCGCGACGACGAGCACGTCACCGTACTGCGACATCGTTCCCGCGTTGACCGGATGGAGCAGGACCCGGGTCGGCAGCACGGCGATCGCGAGGATCGCCAGGGCGGCCGGACCTGCCGCGCGGCGGAGCGGATGTTGCATGACCAGGCGAATCACCGCCACCGAGAGCACGGCGAGTTCCACGATGCCGAAGGTGTGCTCCGGGCGCAGCGTCGGCACGAGCCCGAAGGCGGCCGAGACCGTGAGAGACACCGCCGCCGCCACGGCGAGTGCGATCGGGCGGGCCTCGGCCAGCAGCACCACGGCGACCGCGAGCAGCCCGCTGAGGATCAGGCCGAGCGTGGCGGGCAGGGTGGGACCGTCCAGCCCTTCGAGCACGACGAGGGTCGCCGCCACGACGGCGAGCAGCCCCGCCGTCACCCGCTGCGACCTGCGGGGGCCCGGAAAGATAACCAGCACGGAAGGCCACGGTACGACACCGGCGTCCGGGCGGCGTAGTTCTTTCGGCCGACTCCCCGCAGGGTCGCTCGGTAGCACGGCCGAGGTGTGTCCCCGCCTTGCCGTCGCACGATCGAAACCGCACCGAACAGACGAGCGGAGATGATCGTGGCAACGACAGTGCAGGCCGAGGGCCTGCGAGTGAGAACGGGCCGGTACGTGGCCGTCGACGGCGTCGACCTGGATCTGGGTGCCGGCGTCCACGGGCTGCTCGGCCCGAACGGCGCCGGCAAGACCACCCTGATCCGGGCGCTGGCGACCGTGCTGCCCCCGCACGAGGGCCGGCTCCGGTTGCTGGGGCAGTCGATGGACGGGCGGCCCGACCTGCGTGCGGTACGGCGCGGCCTGGGCTACCTGCCCCAGGAGTTCGGCTACTACCCGCGCTTCACGGTGTCCGAGTTCGTCGAGTACATGGCGTGGATCAAGGACGTGCCCGGCGGCCGGCGTCGCCGTGCCGTGCGCCACGCGATCGAGCGGGTCGGTCTGACCGACCGGGCCGACTCCCGGATGAAGGCGCTCTCCGGTGGCATGCTGCGGCGGGCCGGCATCGCCCAGGCGATCGTGAACGAGCCGGACCTGCTGCTGCTCGACGAGCCGACCGTGGGCCTCGACCCGCAGCAGCGGCTCGACTTCCGGGCCCTGCTGCGTGACCTCGGCGAACGCTCCTGTGTCGTGGTCTCGACCCACCTCGTCGAGGACGTGGCCGCCGCCTGCACCAGTGTCGTACTCGCCGACGCCGGGCGGATCGTGTTCCACGGGACCCCGGACGACATCGCGGCGGCCGGCGGTCCCGGCGACGCCGGGGACAGCCCGATCGAACGCGGCTACTCGGCGCTGATCGGGCGGCACCGCGCCGGACTGGTGGTGGCGCCGTGAACCGCATCCTCCGGATCGAGCTGCGCCGCTCCGACGCGCTTCTCGCGGGGGCCGTGACCGCCGCGCTCGGCGTGGCGGGACTCTACGTGCTCGCGTTCACCGGGCAGACCGCCCTCTGGGACCAGCAGTGGAATCTCCTCGCCGTCTTCCAGCGCATCATGCTGGTGATCCTCTGGCCGCTGGCGCTGGCGGCCGGCGCCTGGCAGGCCGGCCGGGACCGACGCCATAGGATCGAGGAGCTGCTCGGCACCACACCGGCGCCCCGCTGGCAACGCACCGGACCGTTCGCCGTGGTCACGGCGGCCTCCCTCGCTGCCGGTTTCCTTCTCGTCCTGGTCGGCGGGGCACCGAAGGTCGCGGCCGCCGCCGGTCACCCGGGCACCGGCTGGCCGGCGGTGACGCTGGTCGGCGTACTTGCCCTGGTGGCCGCCGGCTGGCTCGGCCTCGGCGTGGGCCGGCTGCTGCCGTACGCGTACACCCCTGCGGTCCTGGGTGTGGGCGGTCTCGCCGGACTTCTCGCGGCGATCGAGCTGACCCGGCCCAGCGAGGCCACGGACCCTGGGGCGGCCCTCCTGCTGCCGTTCTTCACCACCACGATCTCCGAGTTCGAGATGGTCGCCGGCGCGGTGAGCGCGGGCCAGGCCTGGTGGTTCGGCGGGTTGGCCGCCGGGGGACTGGTGCTGTTCCTCGCGAGGAACCCACTGGTACGGCTGCTCGCCGTCGCCCCACCGGCACTCGGACTGGCACTCGCCGCACCGATGCTGACCGTTCCCCTGGAGGAGGCGTTCCCGGTCGACCCGGCCGCCGTCGTCGAGGTCTGCACCACCGACGACGGGCCACGGGTCTGTGTCACCGCAGCCCACAGCCGGGAGCTGCCCGCTCTCGTCGCACCGGCCCGGGAAGCACTGCGCATGATGGCCACGCTGCCGGACGCGCCGACCTCGGTCCACGAGGCGGCACCCGGCCTCGACCGCCCACAGCCGGCCTCCGAGGTGTGGGTGGACACCGACAACCTCGGTGCCACCGAGGATCCCGCCGAGTTGACCGCCCGCATCCTAGCCGGTGCCGGTACCCCGCTCTGTGTCCGCGCCGACGACGACGCGTACCTCGACGTGCTGCGCGCCCGATCCGTGGCGGCCGCCTGGCTCCACGGCAGTCACCCGGTGCCCGGTCAGAGCCTCTTCGGGGAGGAACAGGCCGTTCGCGAGCAGATGTGGCAGACCTTCACCGCGTTGCCCGCCGACGAGCAGGTACGCCGGGTCGCCGCCGTACGTGCCGCAGGCCTGACCTGCGGTGACCAGGCCGCCGCCCTCGGCGTCGGAGCCGACCGGTGACGCCCGCGCTGCTGTTCCTGCGCTCGCGTGAGGTGCCAGGCGGGTTGCTGTTCGCGGTGCCGGCGATGGCCCTCCTCGCCTGGTTCGGCGCCGCGCAGACCCACCCCAGCCACGCCGTGACGACCGCCGCCCTCGCCCTGGCACTGGGCACGGCCGTTCTCGGGTACGGCCTGGGCGGGCCGGACGGCACCCTGGACGCGACCGCGGCGATCCGGTGGGCCCCGCACCGAGCGCTGCACCTGGCCGCGATCTTCGTGGTCGCATCCGCCGTGGTGACGGCCGTGACGACGGCGCCGGTCGGCATCGTCCTGCGGGACGCGGCCGGTTTCGTCGGGCTCGCCGCCTCGGCGGTGGTGCTGTTCGGTCGGCGACTGGCCTGGACGCTGCCGGTGGTCGTGGGTTGCGTGTCGGCCGCCATTCCCGCCGTCCCGGAGCCGTTCGCGCTGTACCTGCTCACCTGGGCGGGCCAACCGGCGGACAGTGTCGCGGCCCTGGTGACCGCAGGGGTCCTCGCGGTGACCGGCGTGAGCGCCTACGTGATCCGTGGTCCCCGCCGGATCAGCCCGGTCAGCTGATCCTGTTCCGCCCGTCGTCCGTCGTTTGTCGTCCGTCGGTCGATGGGCTGTTAGCTGGGGGACTCGCGATGCAGCGCATACTCGACGCGTGTCCTCCCAGCAGTACAAGAAGATGCGGCAGCGGTATGTGAGTATCGGCAGCGGGGAGCTCGTTTCCGTGGTGGTCTTCGCCGCAGTGGCATGGCGGGTCACACCACGATTTGCAGACCCGACAGATGTACGCGCTCTGTGGTCCGCGCTCGTTCCGCTCCTGCTGATCCTGATTCAAGGCGGGGCGTACTGGCTGCTCGCGCGTCGCTGGATCGGGACGGGCCACATGCCGCGCGGGCTCGCGGCGGTGTATCGCGTGTTTCGCGTGGTCGACGTGGCCATCCTGGCCGGCGGTCTGGTCGGGGTGCTCGTATGGCTCCCGGACTCCGTCGCCATAAGCGCCCTGGTGGTCGGAATCTGGCTGTTTGGTGTGCTCGAGTATGTGAACTACTTCGTGGTGAGGCTGAGCTACCCACCGCGCACCTGGTTCTCGCAGGTGGCTCGGGGACGCTCGCCACGGCTCGTCCAGGACCTGCACCGCAGCCGGCAGCAGCCGCCGCCGACCGCATGATGACCGTCGAGGCAGCACTGGCTGAGGCGCCCCTGCGGTGGTGATCCTCTCCGGCTCGTCTCGACTCCCCGTCGCCGGGTCCGCCCGGCGGCGCGCGGTCGGTGGGAGATCCACTGGTGGCGGTGCCAGCGGATCACCCCGGGAGCTTCCTGTGGGCGGCTGACAGCCACAGCCAAGCGGTGATGATCGTCCGGCCCTCGTAGCTCAGGGGATAGAGCATCGGTTTCCTAACACCGGTCGCTGCCCGTTTATGCAGGCCGATGACCGGCGGTTTTCCGCATTTTCCCCACGTTGGCCTGTCGCTTAGCGGCGCTGCTGTGATCTATTGCTGAAGCGGCGTTTGTCCTGGTCATTTTTGATTGGATCAAGAGTGCAGGGTGTCTTCCGAACGTCAACGGAGTGCCGCAGGATCAGTGGACCGAGCAGTGGTAAGTCGAGCGGATTTCTACTCGCCGAGCAGTTCGCGACGCCATTCGGCGAATCGGTTATGGAGATTGTCCAGCGCGTGGCCGGTGACGCCGTATTGGGCGAAGTCGTCGGGATCGAGCTGGGTGGCTTGTCCGAGAGCGTCGGCGAAGATGCGCGGATCGAAGCCACGGTCGGCGCGTTGCGCGAGAGCGAGAAGGGCGTCGCGGGTGTAGCGGCCGGATCGGAGTGTGGCGTCGATGTCGATGAAGTCCCGGGCGAACGCTCGTCCGTAGAGGGCGCTCATCTTGTTCGCGACCGCGTCGTCGGGGTGCAGGACCGGTCCAATCGCCATGAGGATCGGTTCGTTGGCGCGCCAGTCCACGCCGAGTTCGACCTTGGAAACCCGCGTACCGTCGGTGACGGCCAGCCGGGCGAAGGTGTCGTACTGCCGCTCGGTCTCGACGGTCAGGCCGTCGTCTCGATAGGCGTGCACGACGGCAACGACCGCGGCGGTGAACTCGTCGCGGCGGTCCCAGGCGGTGAACAGGTCGATGTCCTCGCTTGGTCGCTCGACGAGACCGGCGGCCTGGACCGCGTAGCCGCCGGCCAGCGCGAAGCCGTATCGATCGGCTGCCGCGAGTCCGGTACGGGCGAGGCGTTCGTGGAAGGGGTCCACCGCTATGCCGCGTTGCTGCGGGTGGCGGCGAGTTCGGGGAAGGCTTCTTCCCAGCGCTGGCGGAGTTGGGGTGGCAGCCAGAGGGTGGGCCAGAGCCGCCGGAGGAGGTCGGCGTCGAGCCAGGTGTTGAGATCCTCGACCGTGGCGGCTTCGGTGAGCACCACCTTGTACATGCTGGCCAGGCGTGCGGCCCGGTTTAGGTCGTACTCGGGGTGCCCGGACCAGTCGAGATGACGCGGAAGCGTCACCGTGCCATCGGTCGGGCCGTGCAGTTCGGCGAGGGTTTCGGCGATCACGTAGGGCTTCCGGTCGCCGTAGGGCCGGTAGTCCGCTGGCGGCTGGGGCGATGTCCGGCGCCGGCTGATGTTGGTCGCCCGTCGGACTTCCGGTCGTAGCGCCTGGCGTATCGTCTCCCGGCTGTATCCGGTGACCCGCTGCAGATCCACCGGCCGCCAGCCGGCCGCGTGAAACGCCCGTAGTCGCTCGTCCCGCTCGGTCAACGCAGCCGCGCGCGTCGCTTCGTACCGGGAGACCACCGCATGCAGCTCATCCTCGGAGAACCGGCCCATGCCCGTAGCCTACTACGCTAGGCCAAGCGCGCTTGGCCTCTTGTCGTATCCCCGTAGCCGGCGGGACCAGCCAGATCGGATGCACTCATGTTCTGGTGAACCCGAGGGCCCGGTATCCGGGCATGCGGCGTGGGAGTGAGGCGGCGAGGATGGGGGCGGCCGGGTCGTGGTAGTCGTGGACCTCGGCGAGTTCCTTGCCGGGTGCGGCGCGGATGACGCGGCCGGCGCATTGGACGAGCAGGCCGTCGTAGGAGATCGGGCCGGCGAGGAAGAGGGTGTCGAGGGCGGGGGCGTCGAAGCCTTCACCGATGAACGGTGTGGTGCCGATGACGAGCAGGCCGTCGCCGGGCTTGGCGCCACTGAGCCGGTCAACGATGGTCCGCCGGTCGCGGGTGCTCATCGCGCCTTGGAGCACGAGTGGCTGGTGTCCGCGCGCGGCGAGCAGAGCGGTGAGGGCCTCGACCTGGGCGACCCGCCGGGTCAGGACGAGACAGTTGCGCCCGCGGGCCAGGGCTGCGGCGACATCATCGGCGATCTGGGTGTTGCGTGGCTCGTCGAGGGCCAGCCTTCGGTGTACCTCGGCGAGCGCGCCGGGCGCGTCCAGGTCGACGTCGCCGGGCTGGAAGGTGGTCTCGCGGAGGAACAGCGCTCGTCGGGGGCCGGCGTCGGCGTGCATCGCTGCCGCGAGGGTGCCCTGTTCCTCGTCGGTCAGGGTGTGGCGGACGGGTCCGAGTTGCCAGGTGACGAGTTGGCCGAGGCCGTCGCGTCGGGTGGGGGTGGCGGTGAGGCCGAGCCAGAACTGCGCGGCGATCCGTTTGACCGAGTGCTCGTATGCGGCGGCGCCGAGGTGGTGGCATTCGTCGACGATGACGTGCCCGTACCCGTTGGTCAGGGTGGCGAGGTCGTCGCGCCGCGCGAGGGAGGGCAGCAGCGCGATGTCCACCGTGCCGGTGAGCTTGCGTCGGCCGCCGCCGAGTTGACCGGGCTTGATGCCGAGGAACTGTTGGATGCGGGTGCGCCACTGGTCGGCGAGGGCCTTGCGGTCGACGAGGACGAGGGTGGAGGTATTGCGTTCGGCGATCACGGCGCAGGCCATGACGGTCTTACCGGAGCCGGGTGGGGCGACCAGGATCCCGTCGTCGTGGGCGAGAAGTGCGCCGACCGCGGTGGCCTGTCTGCTGGTGAGTTCGGCGGTGAACCCGATGTCGATCTCGGTGCCGGAGCTTCGTGCGTCCGTGACTGCCAGCCGCGATCCGGCGCGTTCGACGATGGTGGCGATGGTGTGCCGCAGTCCCCGCGGGAGTAGCAGGCGGTCATCGAGGGTGAGGTCGTAGCCCTGGATGAAGCGGGGTGTGTCCCAGGTGGACTTGCGGAGTCGTTGCAGCTCGTAGAACTTCGGGTTCGCCATGGCGGCGGCGTGCTTGAACGTCGCCAGCGCGGCGGGGGTCAGCTGCCTGGCGTCGATGCTCAGCCCGGCACCTGCCTCCGCGTGGACCACCGGAGGTAGCGGTGGATGGACCTGGGTCGCGGCGGACCGGCTCATCGTGGCGAGGTCAGCACCGGTGACGGCTTGCTTCGCTTGCCGGGCGACGTGTTCGGCGTCGCCGGGGCTGAGCCGGTCCAGCGTCGACAGGAACGCCCACTGGTCCGCGTGCGGCTCGAGCGTGCCGAGGTCGAGAAAGGTGGTCAGTCCGTCCTTGCGGCGGCGTCCCTGCAGGGGTGCGGCGATGAGGTTGCCGAAGCCACCCTCGGGCAGGACTTCCTGGTTGGGGAAAAGCCGATCGTACGACCGCAGATCCATCGACCCGCGCAGCACCATCGCCTCACGCAGCAGGACCGTGCCGACGGCCCGCCCCGTGGCGGCCGGGACCGCGCCGGTGAAGAAGACCCACACGTGGGCGCCGCGGCCCGACTGGGAGATCTCCAACGCGGCCGGCACCGCGCTGGCTCGCGCCGCCTTCACGTACGCGAGGGCGTCGAGCATCGCCGTCGGCCCGTCGAAGTCGGCCACGACGAAGTGGCAGGTGTTGCCGGGCATCAGTGGGTACAGGCCCATGAACACGTCGCCGACCAGATGCGCCGCGACGACCTCCGTCGCGCGGGGCAGGTAGGCGGCACCCCGCCGGTCCATACCCTTACGCCAGCCACCGGCTACCGCGGGCATCCACCCTGCAGCGCCGGTACGGGCGTTGTCCCACCGCACGGCGTACACGTCGGCCCGGGCTCGGAACCGGTCGGCGAACAACGCCAGCTTGTCCTGCGTGGGCGACGCCATGGTGACCAGCCCCGGCGGCTCCACCGGCGCGGACAACTGCTCCGGCGCCGCAGACGTGTCCTGGCCGCGCAGCTCCAGCAGACGCGCCAGCCGGGCGTTCTCCGCCCGTAACCGCTCCACCTCCCGCCGAAGATCGACGAAATCGGCCACCGAACCCATGCCGACCATCCTCGCGCACCAGGCTCCGAACTCCCCGACACCGGTCCGCTAGCCTCCGCGGATGGCATTGAAGGAAACCGCCGCGCTGGAGGCGATGATCGAGGAAGCCACCGTCGACGCGTACGGCGACGACGAACAGCTCGCCGGCCTGTTCACCATGATCGAGGAGCATCTGGTGGTGCCGTTCACCACCACCGTCCTCGGCGTCGAGGTGACCGTGCGCAAGGTCGACCTGACCGCGGAGAGCATCGTCGCGGTCTGCGCCCGAGGCCGCCACCAGCAGAGAATCGATCTCCTCGACCTGCCGCTACCCACTCCCGCGCCGGACGGTGCCGGGTGGATCGACGCCTACCGGCACTGGGCCAGAGGGTAGGCCGCGATGAGCGAGTACCAGTACTACGAGTTCACTACCGTCGACCGGCCTCTCAGCGACCGGGAGCGGGCCGCGCTGCGGTCGCTGTCCACCCGAGCCGACATCACCGCCTCCAGCTTCGTCAACACCTACGAGTGGGGCGACTTCAAGGGCGACCCCCGCACACTGATGGAACGATACTTCGACGCGCACCTGTACCTGGCCAACTGGGGAACCCGCCAGCTCATGCTGCGGCTACCGAAACACGTGCTCGACCCCGCCACCGTCGCCCGGTACTGCCAGGGTGACAGCGCATCCGTGTGGACCGCCGGCAAGCACGTCATCATCGACCTCCACGACGAGGACGAGGACGGCACCGACGAGTGGGACCTCGACGGCCACGGCCTACTCACCTCGAGCATCCCGGTCCGGGCCGGCCTCGCCGCCGGTGACCTGCGCCTGCTCTACCTGGCCTGGCTGCGCTGCGTACAGTCCACCGAGATCGCCGACGACGAGCCCGAACCGCCCATCCCCGCCGGACTGAACACCCTCGACGCGCCCCTCACCGCCGTCGCCGAGTTCCTGCGCATCGACCCCGACCTGATCACGGCCGCAGCGGCCGGCTCGCCGCCGGCCGCCTCCGGTGAACCGACCGCAGCGCAACTACGAACCTGGGTCGCCGGGCTACCCGCTCAGGACAAGGACACCATCCTGACCGACCTGATCACCCGAGGCGACAGCCACCTACGCAGCCAACTGCTACGCCGCTACCACGACGAACACCGCACCGATGCCCCCGCCCCGGCAGCCACCCGCACCGCCGGGCAACTGCTCGCCACCGCCGCGGAGTTGCGCGCCGAACGGGAACGACGGGACGCCGAGCAACGCGAACGCGACCGGATTCGCCGCGAACGGTCCGCTGCGGCAGCACGGCAACGACACCTTGACACCCTCGCAGTCGACCAACCCGCCGCCTGGCAGCGGGTCGCCGAACTCATCGCCACGAAGAAACCCCGCGAGTACGACACCGCCGTTCAACTCCTCGTCGACCTGCGCGACCTCGCTGAACGAGACGGAGACAGCACATCGTTCCGAAATCGCCTGGCCGAGCTACGGACGGTGCACGCCCGCAAGCCCAGCCTGCTCGAACGCCTCAACCGCACAGGTCTCGAAACCTGACGCATGGTTCCCCGCTGACCGTCGCCAAGGTGCGACGAGGATCGTGGAGGGCCGGTGCGGCGTGCCAGCGTGACGCCCCAGACAGTCGACGCTGGCGGAGGTGCGCTCCAGGCGTCCGTCGGGACCCGCAACCGGACATCGAACCGCGTCGTTTGGCGGGGTGGACCCGGAGGGTCGGGTGACTGTATGGGTGTGTGCTGCCGATGTCATGGCCAGCTTGGAGTAGGACGCCCCGGCCCTCGCTGATGACCGCTGTATCAGCACTGGATGGAGACTCCGCAGCCGGTGACCGTAGGTGAACGGCGTCGCGCGACCGTGGCCGCCGGCGACGGTCGCACCGGTCGGCCCGGCGATGTGTGGTCGGTGTGTGATCCGCTGGTGGCGGTGCCAGCGGATCACCCCGGGAGCTTCCTGCGGTACGCTGACAGCCGCCGCCGAGCGGCGTTGATCGTCCGGCCCTCGTAGCTCAGGGGATAGAGCATCGGTTTCCTAAACCGTGTGTCGCAGGTTCGAATCCTGCCGGGGGCACCTCGAAGATCAGCAACAACGATCGCTGAGCTGCGGGTACGTCTCTGCGTCGATTGATCGACCTATGCAGCCGGATGCCACCCTGAGCCGCCGTTTGCAGCCGTCCGTGCAGAGTACGTGCAATGATCTTGACGGCTCGAAGGAGACCGTTTGCCCAGCTCGGCGACCTCCGTCGAGCGCCTGTAGCCGCGTGGCGTCTGGCAGGATCGCGGCCGTGATGACCGCGAAACCGGCGCCGCCCGACCCCGCTGAGGTGGAGGACCGCTTCGTGGCAATCCTCGACGGCGGCCGGTCGCCTGACGAGGTCGACCGCGGGGTGGTAACCCCTTGTCGGGCCATTCACTGGATGGGATGCTGCCCTCTGCGATCGTGTTCGATCGAGAGGTCCCTAGCTGCGGGTGCCACGGTGTTTGGCTGCGGCGGGATTCCAGCTGACGTCGGGCGAATGGACTCTTGTAGTGGCAACGGGAAGCGCGTGGGCGCCGCTGGAAGCATACTGGCCCGCCGAGGAACTGGTGCGGAGCCGCGATCGGTTGGTCGGAAAGATCGAGCAGTGCTACCGCGAGGCGCATCCGCGGGGGTTAGATCCGTCCAGAGGCGATGTGGAGTCGTGGCGGGAGAGCCTCTACGAAGTTGCGACTGCCCTCGTTGACTCCGGCCTTGGCCAGGTGTGGATGTTCGTCGAGTACCGCGTGGATCCGGCGATGAGTCCCGTTGACGTCGTCCTCGCGGGTCGGCATCCCGTGGATGGCTTGAGCTATGCCGCGATCGAGCTGAAGCAGTGGAGTGTCGTCGAACGGCCTCACGCATCAGCACCCGACTGTGGTTTGTGTGCGTCCAACGGCGGCGGGTACCTGTGCAGGCGATGCGCCATCGATCGGGTCTATGTTCCGAATTACGGGAAACATAAGAAGCACCCGGCGATCCAGGTGCGAGACAACCTCACGTCGATCCGTAGGCACCACAGCATGTTCGACGACCGCTACGTCACCCTCGTCGGCGCGTCCTATCTGCACAACCTGAAGCACCAGGACGCCCAATGGATCAGCAGGGTTGCTCCGTGCCAAGGGATCCCGACCTTCACCGCCCGGCAGCCCTCCGACCTCCGGGCGTTTCTGAAGAGCCACTTCAGCGCCGCGCCGGGCGAGGCGGCGGCGCAGGCACTTCTCGAGCGGCGGCGTTTGAACTCGCTACTCGCGGACGAAGCGGGTGCCATCATCAGCGGATATTCGCGGTTCAGCCTGGTGGAGAACCAACTACAAGCCGTCAATGACGTCATGAGCTTGGTCCGGGAAAGGGCCTCGTCCGGCGCGAAGAGGGTCTTCGTCGTGAGCGGCCGAGCGGGCAGTGGGAAGTCTCTTGTCGCGCTCACCCTGCTGGGCGAAGCGCTCGGGGAAGGCTACGAGGCGCGGTATGTGTCAGGCGGGATCGCCTCACGCGAGACCTTCAGGCGTGCGTCCAGGGGGCGTGGTGCCGCCTTCGAGACGCTGAACAGGATCGCCGATCGCCACGCTGCCGATGAGCTGGATCTCATCCTGTGCGACGAGGCGCACCGGCTCACGGAGCGTCCGATGACCGGCTCCTTCGCCATGCGTCCGGGTGAATCGTCGATCTCAGTGGTTGTCACCCGTGCCAGGGTGCCCGTCTTCTTCATCGATGGAGACCAGCGCCTCTTCGCTGAGGAGATCTGGTCCCCCGAGGCGCTTGTTCATGAGATCCAGCGCCTAGGGGCGGAGGTCGTTCCCGTGACGTTGGATCGCGTCTTGCGCGCAGTGGGAAGTGCAACGTACGACACGTGGATCCAGCGCCTGATGGCTGGTGATCCGGTGCGCTGGAACCCCGACGCCGACTCGGATCCGGAGCCCTTCGAGCTCTACTACGCCGACAGTGGTGCTCAGATGGAGAAGTTCCTGCAGGGCAAGGAGGCTTCGGGTGCCAGCGCACGGATGAGTGCTGGGATGTGCTGGGACTGGACCGATGACACCGGGACCTTCCCTGACGTGACGCCGGAGGAGGGCTGGGCCCGCCCTTGGAACGCCGGTGACAACCACAAGACTCCCGGCGTGCCGAAGCGCCGTTATTGGGCGACCGAAGCCGGGGGCTTTGGACAGATCGGGTGTGTCCACACCGCACAGGGCCTCGAATATGACTGGGGTGGAGTGATCCTGGGCCCCGACCTCACCTGGCGCGAGGCTGCCTGGAGGGTGCACCGCGAGCACGTGCGGAGCAAAGCCAGCCGAATCCAGGACGACGAAGAACTGTCACGCGCCATCCGTAACGCCTATGGCGTCCTCATGACTCGGTCCCTGCGCGGTACGGTGATCTATTCAGTCGATCCGGCGACCAGGCAACTCTTCGCTGACCTAGGGGTCCCGAAGGTCTGAGGCCTTTCTCGAGGAGTTCATACGGAACGCCATCTTGTTGTGGTTGCTGCCGCGGACAATTATCGATCAGCAAGCCGAAAACTCAACTCAACGCCGCCTCG
Source organism: Micromonospora sp. NPDC003241 (assembly GCF_053589795.1). Taxonomy (NCBI): domain Bacteria; kingdom Bacillati; phylum Actinomycetota; class Actinomycetes; order Micromonosporales; family Micromonosporaceae; genus Micromonospora; species Micromonospora sp. NPDC003241. The sequence goes on from NZ_JBSFSO010000008.1 coordinate 184,213, forward strand.
ATCCGTTCGTTCATTCGGCTGCGGTCCCCGTCTAAGCACTTCGCGTACACCTTGAGCAACACGTCGACCGAATGCCCGGCGCGCTGCGCGACCTCGGGCGCCGGCAGCCCGGCGTTGAGCCAGAGCGACACCCCGGCGTGCCGCAGGTCGTAGGGACGGCCGGCCAGGGGAGAGGCCACCCGGTCGGGGGTCAGGCTCAGCGTCCGCGCCTCCTCCCAAACCCGTGAGTACGTCGACGACGCCACCACGTTGCCCCGATCACTGCGGAACAGCCGCCCGTCGGCACCGACGCCGAACCGGTCGATGTGCGCGTGCAGGATCGCCACCAGCTCCGGCGGGATCGGCACCTCCCGCGCTTCGGTGTCGCCCCGGTGCTTGAGCCCGCGATCGTCGTGCACCTCGCCGCTGTCGGTGTAGCGCTTCCCGGCCGCCGGCCGCGACTTCTCCACCGTCAGCAGGCCCCAGCCGGTGGCCGGAAGATGGCAGTCCCGCTCCCGCAAGCCCAGCGCCTCACTTGGCCGCAGCGCGGCGAAGTAGAGGCAGGCGTAGAAGGCGACCAGGCGCTCACCGCGCCGGCCGTTCTTGCCGCGCCGGCCGACATACGTCACCCCGGTCAGCAGCTCCCGCGCTTGGCGGATGTTGACCACGACCCGGCGATCCACCTCCCCGGCCACCTTCCGCCAGCTCGACCGGACCCGCAGCTTGTCGACCGGGTTGAAGTCCAACAGCTCCAGCTCGACCGCGTACTGAAGGACGTTGTAGAAGACCGAGCGCCGTCGCCTGGTCGTCGACCCTGCCGCCGGCCGCCCGTCCAACGTCAGCCCGAGAGTGTCCAACGCCGGACGTACCACCGCGGCCTCAGCCAGCGCCGACATCGGCAGGGACGCCTTCTCGAGCCACCGCAGCGCAGCAGCGATGTCCGCCGGCCGGTCGAGTTGTCGAGACGCGGGCGGAAACTCCCACTCCCGCAACGCTCGCCGCAGCAGCGCCGGGTCCGGCTGCCCGGCCAGGTCGCGCACCAGCACAACCGTCGCGGTCGCCAGCGCATCCGTCGTACTCTCCCGGGACTTGGCCGCCGCGCCCGGCCACTTCATGTCGAGGTACCGGCGGACGAAGCTGAGCCAGCTCACCGACTCGATCGGCGCCATCATCGACTCAGGCAACCCCGAGTCGCCATCGAACGCCTCGCCCCGGTTCGCGGCCTGCATCAGGTCAGACCGGAAGTTGTCCGCCAGCGCCCGGGTGCCGAACGTCCGCGACTTCGGCCCCGTCCCCACCACCCACCGAACGGTGTACGACTTCTTACGGCCCGTCAGCGCGTTGACCTGAATGCCCCGGATCCGGACCTCGCGCGACTTCACGCCGCCTCCCGGTGCTGCTCCAGCCACGCCCGCAGGTCCCGGCGCTCAATGCGCAGCTCACCGTTGGGCAGCTTGATGCATTCCGGGGCGATGCCCAGCTCACGCCAGCGATAAAAGGTCCGCCTCGACACTCCGTTGAGGACGGAGAGGACTTCCGGAACGGTCAGCAGCTCACTTTCCATGAGGGGTTCTGTCCTCCAGATGGTCAGGCAGCAGGGGAGAGGGGAGCAGCAGTGGCCGACACCGCGCCGGTTGTTCGTTGCCGTGCTGTGTCGAGGTCTGCGCGCCATCGGATGCGTGCGGAGATGGCGCGCAGGAGTCGGTGCTCCAGGGGCGGCACGTCCGGGTCTTCGGGTCGGGCGAGTTCGAACCGGTAGCGGTTCGGCCCGTCTGCCTCGTCGGCCGCCTGTTCGTGTTCTTCGGTGTCGGCCATGCCGCCCGCGAGGATCGCCCGCACCCAGGCCCGGTTGTCGGCGCGGTGGTCAGCGAGGGTCTTCCCGGACCACTGTCGGGAGACGAGGACGCGGCGTCCGGTGAAGCCGAGGGTGGAGCGTTGGTGGACCTTCCCGGTGCACCGCCCGGGGGTCAAGCCCGCCTTGACGCCATCCGGTTGTACTCCGTAGAGCAGCCAGTTGGCACAGGTCGGCGAGCACGGGAGCACGGACAGTTCGGCGTGGAGCCGGTCGAAGTGTGCCTTCTGCGCGTCGGAGCGGGGCTTGGCCTGGTCGGTCAGGTCCTTCGTGACGTACTTGGTCACGTACCGGATGGACCGCTCCGCATCCTTGGTGCCCTGCTCGATACCCCGGGCGTCGATCCGGCCGAGGCGGGCGACGTAGGCGGGCCGGGCGTCGGGTTCCTCCAGGGCGTCGAGCGCTTCACCCCACGTCGGTAGCGGCTCGCGGGTTTTCGGGTCGATGTATGCCTGTTGGTCGACGTCCCAGACCGGCGGCTTGTCCACCGGATAGGTCGGCTCGTTGAAGGGTGGCCACCACACCTGGTGGTAGGTGGCGGCGGCGATCTGCTTGAGCAGGCGACGCGGAAGGGTGCCTCGGATGGCGAAGTGGGCGTGTGGGGCGAGTCGGCGTTGCAGTTCGACGGCTCCGGCGTATTGGACGTTCCAGCCGGCGGCCCGTCGCACGTTCTGCCACCACCTGTCGAGGACCCGGGCGAAGTGGATCGCGTCGAGGGCGGCCCGCCGGTAGTCATACGACTGTGGGTCGACCGGGGTGCCGAGCACGTCGTCATACGGTCCGTGTCGTTGACCGCACTCGCATGGGGCGATGTAGGGGCCGCGTCGCAGGTGGGAGTGCACCGGCCCGTGAGAGCCGAGGGTCAGGGTGACGAGCATCGACGGGCGGTGGGTCTTGCCGGTCTTGCCGGAGTAGGCCCGGCCGACGGTGCGGGGGTCGACGGGCAGGCGGGGTAGGTCGGGTGAGTCCTGACGCCGCCGGGTGGACCGTTTGCGGCGTGGCCGGTCGTCGCGGTCTTTGGGGGTGAGGTGCCCGCGCAGGCTCGTTTCTGCGAGCGCTTCGTCCAGTTCGGCGATGGCGGCGTCTATTTCGGTCAGGTGGGTGACGCGCTCGTCGGGGGTCATCGGTTGGTACTGCACCGCTTCCCGTTCGAACTCCAGATGCGCCCGCACCCGCACCAGCGCGAGTACGTCTTCCCCTGGCTCGTCGGGGCGTATGGCGGGTTCGTCGGCGAGGTGCCACCCTTCCCTAATCTGCTGGATTCGCAAGCGCCTACCGCGCTCCGCGCACGGCCCGCACTTGACGGCGAGGGTGGCGCCGCAGGGCACCTCCACGACCTCGGTCACGCCGGTGGCGGTGTCGGTACGCCGGAGGGCGAGGGGTCGGACGCAGACGCCGTTCTGTTCGGCGAGCTGCTTGAGCGCGTCCTTGGCGAGCGGCTTGCGCAGTCGGTCGGCCCGCGACCCCGGCCGAGGCCGCTCAACGGCCTCCGCGTTGGTGGCCGGGGTTGTGGTGGGGATGAGTTCGAGTTGGCTCACCGGTCACCCTCCCCGGTGGGGGTGCCGTTGCGTGGGGTGAACGCCGCCGCAGGGACGGGCACCAGCCCGGGACGCCGCTCGATCGACGGCACCGGCCGCAGAACCGCCGGACGAGGCTGCTCGCCATCGACATCCCGGACGACGGTCGCCGCCTGGTCGTCGTTGATGCGCTCCGACAGGGTGCCGCCTCCGGCCGCCTGGTCGTCGTTGAGGGGCACCGGCACTTCGTCGGGTCCAGTCGGCACGTCAGCGCGTCGCTCGTCACCCGGCTTGGCGACAGGTGTCGGGACGGGTGCGGTGGAGAAAACGAGCTTCGACAGGCCGAGGAATGCCAGCGCCGGAACGGCGGACAGCAGCCAGCCGGACAGACCAGGCTTGGCTACTGCGAGTTGTGCGGCCAGCGACAGCGACACGGCGCAGACGAGCAGGAACATCGGGTAGCCGATGGGGCCGCCGGTGCGGCGGCGTTGGCGGATGGTCAGCAGCGCGGCCAGGGGTAGGAGTTCGGAGATGGCGGCGTTGGCCCAGCCGAACCAGTCCCCCGTACCGGCAGGCGAGTTCGCCATCGTCCAGTCATGCACATGCGTGAACGACGCCGCCCCGGCGAGCCCGCCGACGATGAGGACGATGAGGACCAGGACGACGCCCTCTATCCGGTGCGAGTTGGTCTTCACGCCGTCACCTCCTTCTCGTTGGCGGGGTGGTCGAGGTGGCGGTAGGTGCGGCCGAGGGAGCGGATGTCGTCGTCGGTGAGGTAGGCGAACCGCACCCGGACGGGTTCCCGGACCCCGTCGAGGACCACGAACCCCACCCCCGGCTGTGTCTCCGGTATCCGGTCGCAGAGCGCGCCTCGGTCGCGGGCAGCGTCGCCGAGGACCATGTCCACCTGCTCCGGTTCGGTCAGCCGCAGACCGATGCGGGTCGGGAACAGGTCGCGGAACGGCAGCACGTCCTTGCGCGGGTCCTGCAACGCCGCGACGACGTGCACCCCGACCGCGCGGCCCTGGGAGAGCAGGAGGCCGAGAGACTCCTTGATCCGGTCCCGGACCTTCCGATCCGTGATGTACGCGGTCAACGCCGCCAGCTCATCAATGACCAGGACCAGCAGCGGTTCCTCCACCGTCGGCACATGCTGGCGGGTGACCCCGCGCAGCCGGGAGGCGCGTAGCCGCATGCGCTTGACCGCTTCGTCGAGGACGCCGGCCATGCCGTCGGGGTCGTCGTAGGCGAACCGGGCGAACAGCGGCACCCCCGCCGCCAACTCCATGCCGCCCTTCGGGTCGAACGCCCACACCTCCACCAACCCCGACCGCACACCACCAGCCAGAGAGCGGATCAGCGACCACAACACCGAGCCCTTACCCGCACCAGTCGCCCCCGCGATCAACACATGCGACCCGGCCAACCGCAGCCGATACGGCTCACCGTCCTCCCGCAGACCGAGCGGCAGCCCGCCCAGGTCCGGCACCTCCGCCACGGGCAGCGGTGCGACCATGTCGGAGAGGGGGTCGCGGCGCATGAACCGGACCACCACCCGGTCAGGACGGTTTGTGGAGCGGGCTTGCCCGGTGTGCTGCCGGAACGCATAGGCGAGACGCTCCGCCGCCTGACCCCAGTCGTCGGGGATCTGGCCGGGAAGCATGCGGACGGTCAGTTCGTCGCCCCAACGGTCACAGCGCACCTTGACCAGCCGAGGTACGTAGCGGTCACCGCCGAACGCGGTCGCCAGGCCGCAAGTCGCCATGACCGACGCCCAGCGAGGCCGGTACACCACGAGCGCACGGATCCGGGCGACGAGCGGGTACCAGCCGAACCGCAGCCACGACGCCGGGTGCCATCGCCACCAGCCCAAGCAGCCGGCCGCCACGGTGGTGACGACGCCCGCCAGGACCAGACCGCCGAACTCGGCACGTACCCACAGCGCGAGACCGGTAGGGAGGGTGAGCCACCAGTAGCGAACAGCCAGGACGGTCAGGCGGAGCAGGCCCCGGGCCAGCCACCAGAACACCAGCAGCCAGCCCGGCACCCGCCACGCGGGAAGACGCACGTTCATCGGCGCTACGGGGATCTTGTCCCCCGGGATGACGTTGATCAGAGGCACACGCCACCGCCCTGACCACGCCGGCCCCGGCCACGGCCGAGAGTGGTGATGCAGGGCCGGCAGGACATGCGCCGCAGGTCGAACCGACGCGGCTTCACCCACCGGCGGCAACGCGGGCAGCGAATGGCGTAGACCACGCCGGAAGCCGGCGGCAGCCGCAGCACCGACCGGACAACGGCCTCCACCTCCCGCAGCGCGTGCCGCAAGTCGGCCACGCGGGTACGGACCATCAGGAGTAGGGCCCCGACCAGCAGCGGCACGGCCGCGATCAGGGCAGGGTGAACTACGGTGGGCATCACGCCCTCCTTCATCTGACGAGGGATGGGAGAGCGCGGGACGGGCCGGGACTCTTGGCGGGGAAACGACCCGCCCCGCGCGACACACAGCGATCAGGCCGCCGCCGAACCCGGCGACGACGACGCCGGCCGCAACGCCGACGCCCGCAGCGAATACGCCATCCGCGACCGGCAATCACCCGACGAGCGGCCCGGCTTGCACCGCTGCGAATCCACATACGGCGTCAACGTCAGGCCCTCGAACTCCACCGCAGGCGGATAACCCGGCACCGTGGACGCAGGCGGCACCGGCTGCTGCGCCGCCACCACCTTCACCTTCACCTCAGTCGACCGACCGAACTTCCCCGCCTCCGGGTCCAGGTCCATCACCCGCACCACCCACACCCGCTCCCCAGACTCCTTATCCCGCGCCTGGTTATCCGCCTCACCACGCCGCTCAAAGTCGATCTGCGGCGACACACCCAGGCAGAGCGCCCCGGCGGGGAAGACGTACTCGGACGGGACCGGCACCTTCAACGTCATCGGAACCAACGCACGACCTCCAGAGCCATGAAGCCAACTCAACCAGTTGACTTGTTAAGTTGCATCAAAAGTAGGCGCGGCCAACTCGACTTGTCAAGTGATGTATCGAGTGGTGTCAGTCGAGCGGATAGACGTCTTCGAGATCGTGCCGACGGGCCGGCAGCAGCAGATCCACGGCCAACAGCGGCTTGCCGAAGCGGTCGCAGACGGACAGCAACACCGTCAGGACCGGATCGCTTTCGCTGACCTGCAAGAGCTTGGCCTCATCGGCGTCGGGGAGACGCGCCGAGATCCGTTCGCTGACGTGGTCGAAGCGCACCCGCTTGCGTGACGCGACATGCCGAAGCAGCCCTTCCGGGAGCACGTCGCTACCGCCGACGCCCGTGCCGTCGGCCAGGTCGGCAGGAAGGAAGGCGGTACCGAGTTCGACCGGCCCGAGCCCGTCCACGGTGATCACGCGGCGTCGCGCGACGACTGACGTTCCGGGCTCGATCCCGAGCGCTACCGCCGCCCTGGAGGGAGCGGGCACCTCACCGGCAGCCAGCAGGGTGGAGCCGGCTCGTTCGTCGTCCTCCAGGACTGCGAAGCGGCGTTCGCGCTGCCGCTGGTCGGCCCCACCGGGCCGGCCGAGGGAGAAGCGCCCCTTGCCTTGTCGACTTTCGATCCAGCCGTCCTGACGCAGCAGGTCCAGCGCCCTGACGACGACCGGCCTCGACGCGCGGAACTCCCGCACCAGATCGGTCTCGCTGGGCAGCATCGAGCCGGGCGGGTACGTGCCGTCTTCGATGCGTTGCTGCATCGCGTTGACGATCACGACGTACTTCGGCGGCGCAACTTCGATCGGCACCGGCTCACCCCAGACGACAACTCAGCTTGTCAACAGGCTATCTGCGCTGCTCAGGTTCTGTCCAACGTCCCGCGTTGGCCATCGGACCCGGCCTGGGCGCGAAGCCGCTCTGCCAGTCCCTCAGCGCACTCTTCAAGCGTGCGTTCTCCGCACGTAGGCCCGCTTCCACGCCATCGCGGGCGGTCAGCTCGTCGACGACGGCGCGCAGGAAGCCGTACACCTGCTCTTCTGCCAGGCCCCGCCGCCCGAACCTGGTGCGACGAAACCGAATCTGCTTTACCTGATCCGGACAGAGCCGCGCCAAGCGCGACGCAGCCCGGAAGACGCCTACCGAATGCATGGTCACCGCAACCTCCTTGGAGTTGAGACCGCCGTAGGTGCCTTTCGATTCGCCCCGCTCCGGCCGGCACGGCCTGGCAGGGTGGGTGGTGTGCGTCGGTTGACGGGAGCGGCATCCGGGGCGATCAGCTTCAAACCGGCGCGCTGCACGAAGATCTCTCGCCGGTCCACGGCGTTGCCGGCCCGGTCGAGCGCGTAGCCGAGGAGCCACACCCAGCCGTCGTACGTCGTCCAGTCATGGACCTTGATGACCCGGAAGATCAGTGACCGGCTGCCGCCGAACTGCACCGACGCATCGACACCGACGTGCAGCACGTCGCCCGGCCTTGGGTCCATCACCGCCCGCCCTCACGCACACTGTGGATGGGCACCGAAGCAGGCGGGCTCTGGCCACGACCGACACCGCCGCCTGCCTGCACCTGCTCCGGTGCCCTGCTCAGGACGCAGCCGCTACGACAATCGCCGCCGATCGCGTCTGCCTACCGGTGCCGGCGCAGTCCGGGCAGCTCCGTCGTTGCAGCCGGCTCGGATCACTCGGCGCGCGAAGAGAACGCCGAGGACTGGCCATCTTCCAGCCCCGCCCCTCACAGCCCGAACAGGCCACGAGCAACGACGAGGCATGACACGGTCCCCGGCGCGAGCGGCCCCCGTCCACGCACCGAAGGATCCGAACGCCGCTCCCCGCCACGACCGCAGCGGACTCGGTACCGGCACGAGCGACCCGGTGCCCTGTCGGCCCGTGCACCTGCGCGGCCTGTACATGCACAATTGCGGTGGGTGAGACGTCCATGGTGGAGATAGAACACCCGGTCACGGAGACCGATCGAGGACCGAATCAGCACCTCTGGTGGACATCGAGCGGACACCATGAGGACCTGCGTTGAGTTCAGGACCTCCGACAGGCGAGCGTGGAGATAGCCCATCAGGAAGGCATCGACGATGGCCCGAGACCGCCGCGAACCTCGCACCGTGCTGGAGCACCTGATCCAGCAGAGCGACCGCACGTATGAGGAGCTGGCCGACGAGTTCAGCCGCATGGACCCTCGCGCGGCGATCAGCGCCCGGCACCTCGGGCGTCTTGCACGCGGTGAACGGGACCTGACCTCATCGACTCCCGCCACCCGGCGCGCGTTGCAGGCCATGTTCGGCACAACCGTCGACGAGTTGCAGCGTCCCTGGGCACCTCACCAGTTGACCCCTGCGCCGGGCCGACAGCTCATTGTCGAGCCCTTCGGCGCCGGCCCGGAAAGGAATCTCCTCACCATGGCCGCACAACGCGCACGTCAGTACGCCATGCTCGCCGCCGAATCCACCTCACCGGCGGCCATCACCCAGCTCACCGAAGACGTGCAGCGCCTCGCCCTGGCCTACCCGCAACGCCCGGTCAGCCAGATCCTGCCGGACCTGGTCGAGACCCAGGACACCCTGTTCACCCTGCTCGAACGTCGCCAACAGCCGGCCCAGTCGCGGGACCTGCACTTCCTCGCCGGAATCACCAGCGGTCTACTCGCCAAGGTCTCCCACGACATGGCCGACCCGCACTCCGCGATGCTGCAAGCCCGTACCGCCGTCCTCTGCGCCGACCAGGCCGCACACCCCGGACTGCAAGCCTGGCTGCGCGGTCTCCAATCACTGGTCGCCTACTGGGCCGGTCGGTACGCCGAAGCGGTCCGCTACGCCGAAGCCGGACGCGAGTTCGCCACCCAAGCCGGCGGCACCTCCGCCGTCTGGCTACCCGCCAGCGCCGCCCGCTCCTACGCCGCACTCGGCAACGCCGAACACGCCAAGGCCGCCATCCACGAGGCCGAAGACGCCTGGTCCCGGGTACGCCCCGACGAGATGGACGAAATGGGCGGCATCTGCACCTTCAACCAGCCCCGCACCCTCTACTACGCCAGCGACGCCCTTGCCTGGCTCCCCGACGAAGCCGCCACCACCGAGCGCTACGCCCTGCAAGCCGTCCAGGCGTACTCCGACCGCTACGACCCCGCATGGGCCTTCGGCGACCAGGCCGGCTCACACACCAACCTCGCCATCGCCCGCGTGGCCAGCGGCGAACTCGACGCCGCCGAAGACGCACTCACCCCCGTGCTCGACCTCCCCGCCGACCAGCGCATCAACGGCATCGTGCACTCCGTCCGACGCGTCCACCAAGCCATCACCCGCGCCGGCCACGCCGACGACGCCCGCGACCTCATCGACGGCATCGAACACTTCACCCACACCCCCGCCAACGCACTACCCCGATAAGGCACCATCAGCGCATGTACCCGATCACCATCCCCGGCCGCGTCATCACGCTTCGCGATATGCGACCCGGTGACGCGGCCGACGCCTTGGCAATCATCGGCGACGACCGCGTCACCCACTGGCTCTCCTTCGACAGCCGCGACCACGCCGCCGCCGTCGCCATGATCGAAGGTGCAGTGACCCGGGCACAGCTCAACCCCCGCACCGAGTACTACCTAGCCGTAGCCGATACGGAAGACCGCATGATCGGGTTCGCCCGCCTCGGACTCACCGGCCACCAGGCCGCCAAACTCGGCTACGCCATCAACGCCGACCACTGGGGCCACGGCTACGCCACCGACGCTGCCCGCACGATCATCGGCTACGGCTTCCGAGAGCTGGGGCTTCACCGCATCACCGCCGCCATCGGCCCCGACAACGCAGCCTCCATCGCCGTCGCCAAACGACTCGGCATGCAGTACGAAGGCCGACTCCGCGACCACGTCTACACCAACGGTGCCTGGCGCGACTCCCTGCTCTACTCCATCCTCGCTCCGGAGTGGAACGCCACCCCAGGCTGACCGCCCGTCAGCACCGCTCCACCATGCGCGAACCGGCCCCGATCAAGCCGCCGGTACGATCGCCGCCATGCGCGACGCCGACACGCCGCCGCAGGAACCCGCCGAACGCCCCAGTACCTCGGGAACTACGCCTCTCCAGCGAGCGACGCTTATTCGAGCTGCCGCAGCCGAGGTGTACGAACGCGTGCAAGAGTGGCGAAACTCGGCCAATTGGCAAGGCACACCCATAAACGCTCACCGGTATCAAACAACGGGGCGTGTAGTCGACGCCCTTGACCTGCTACCCGAGCCGGTCACTATGGAAGACCTTAGAGGTTTCCTCGCTGCTGTCCGGCCTCTACTCGTTGAGTGGCGACCGAGCCGGCCAGGTCCCGAACAACAGATCTTCGCAGCGGTTGAGCGCCTTCGGAGAGCGTGCGAATAGGGCAATGAACCGTGCAAAGCTTCTACACATTCGCCAAAGCGGCACCGGTAGTGCGCCGCTTGTGGCAGGTCGACAGAGCGCGGGGCCGGTCGCTTCGCGTGTGCTTCGCGCCGGCCGCGCCCCGGTGCCCGTCGACGGGCACGAGACGGGTTGTCGTGTACGGGCACGATTCGCAGTGTGACGAGACGGTTGAGTGTCGCCTTGATGGCGGTCGGCGGGTCGGTTCTGCTGTCGGTCCCGCTGGTGATGGTCCCCTGGTCGTGGTGGGGTGTCCTGGCTTCCTGGTGGCCGGTGCTAATGCCGGTTGCAGCAGGCTTGGCGGCGCTGGTCGTGGGGGTACTGCTGTGGCTGCGCGACGGCGTGAAGCACGAGGTGTCTGCCGCGCCGATGCCGCCGGATCGGCAGGTGCGACCCTTACGGGCGTGGGTGATCCCGGCCGGGGTGGTCCTGGTGGGACTGGTCACCTGGGCCGCGGTCGGTTGGTTGCAGGGTTCGGTGCCGGCGGTGGGCGACCAGTTGGAGCGGGCGAAGTTGCGGCTGGAGTCCATCCGGACCGGCTTGACCGTCGGCGCGTCGGTGACCGCCGCGTTCGCGCTGCTGCTGGCGTTTCGCCGGCAGCAGTTGGCAGAGCGCACCCAGCAGGCCACCGAGTACGACGCCGGGGAGAAACGCGTCACCGAGTTGTACGTCAAAGCCGCCGACCAGCTCGGCGCGGCCAAGGCCCCGGTCCGCTTCGCCGGCCTGTACGCCCTGGAACGCCTCGCCCAGGACAACCCCGCCCACCGGCAGAGCATCGTGGAGGTGATCTGCGCCTATCTACGCATGCCCTACACTCCACCGGACGACCAACCCACCCCGGAACCCGAAGACCAACTACCCGCGGGCGGCCCCACTCTAGCCGCACCGAAGGGAGCCACCGGTGACAGCGACAAACCCGCTGTGGATCCCCGGGAAGAACGCCAGGTCCGCCTCGCCGCCCAACGCATCCTCGCCCGCCACCTACGACCAACAACCCCACAAGAAAAACTCGACCCCTCGTATTGGGGCCCGAGCGTGACGCTCGACCTCACCGAAGCCGTTCTCATCGACCTCGATTTCATCGGCTGCCATCTCCATAACGTCACCTTCACCGACACCCACTTAATCGGCAGCACCAGGTTCGACGGGGCGACGTTCACCGGCGACGCCGGATTCGACAAGGCGACGTTCACCGGCGGCGACGCAAGCTTCGACAAGGCCACGTTCACCGGCGGCGACGCAAGCTTCAGCGAGGTGACGTTCGGCGGCGACGCCTGGTTCGGCGAGGTGACGTTCGGCGGTGACGCTTGGTTCGACGAGGTGACCTTCACCGGCGACGCCAGTTTCCGCGAGGCGACATTTAGCGGCAACGCCTGGTTCGGCGAGGCGACGTTCGGCGAAATCGCAGGGTTCGGCGAGGCGACGTTCCGCAGCTACGCCAGTTTCCGCGAGGTGACGTTTAGCGGCGAGGCCGGGTTCGTCGGGGCGACGTTCGGCAGCGACGCCGGGTTCGACAAGGCGACGTTCAGTGGCACCGCCAGGTTCGAAGAGGCGATGTTCAGTGGCACTGCCGGGTTCGACAAGGTGACGTTTACCGGCGGCGACGCCGGGTTCGACAAGGCGACGTTCAGCGGTGACGCCAGGTTCATCGGGGCGACGTTCGGCGGAATCGCCTGGTTCGGCGAGGTGACGTTCGGCGGCGATGCCGGGTTCGACAAGGCGACGTTCAGCGGCGATGCCTGGTTCGGCGAGGCGACGTTCGGCGAAATCGCAGGGTTCGGCGAGGCGACGTTCCGCAGCTACGCCAGTTTCCGCGAGGTGACGTTTAGCGGCAACGCCGGGTTCGTCGGGGTGACGTTTAGCAGCGACGCCGGGTTCGACAAGGCGACGTTTCGCGGTACCGCGAGCTTCGACGGGGCCACCCTTGCCGGGAGCACGTACGACGGGCCGAAGCCAGTTGCCGAATAGGCCTCTATCAGATCAAGCGCGCTCCGCGCGGCGCGGGCCGGGCGCGGTAACCGGCTCCTGACGGAGCCGCCGCCCCGCCCGCCTTCGGCGGCGGGGCGGTAAGTCAGCCGGCCCGAACGCCACGCCCGCCCCGCGCGTCACCCGTGGCTCCGTGAAGGGAACCGGTGACGAGTCCCGGAGGTCGACCGAGACCAGGACGACAACGTCCTACCTGACATCACGGTTCAGCCTCACGAACGGGAACTGCGGACCGGTCGACGGCCGGGCCGGGCGAGTTGCCGAACGGAATCACGCCGACCGCTCACGGGTCCCAGGTGAGGAAGAGGTGAGGGTGTGGAAGGGGGCGGAGGGCGGGACGGGGTTGGGGCTAGAGATTGTGCCTCCGGCGGGGGCCAGACGACTCCGGGATGGAGTTGCCGAACGGTTGCGGCTGTGGGTGGTAGTGGTTGAGGGATGCCATCCCGTCCACCGCCGACCCAGGCAAGCCGAGCAGACCAGGGCCAGGGTGACAAGGTCGTACGTCCAGTAGGGCGCTCCACCTTGTCACCCTGGCCCTGGCCCGCTCCACGATGTGTGGGTCGGCGGCAGACGGGATGGCAAAGAGGTGGCTAAGGCTCGCCCGGTGACTTCCGTGAGTCGAATCCCATGCGTCGCCAGGCTTCGCGAACTGGCTGCAAGCTATTGGCGAAACTGGTTTCGGTTACATCGATCGGGTCGCCATCAAACTCAATCCTCTTCCCGATGCGCCGGTAGAAAGAGAGGAGTTGCCGCCTATTGCCATAAGCATCCTCCGCGATTACAGACAGCGCCTCACGTCGGTCGGTTTGTAGCTCGGGACGGATCAAAAATCCCTGCTCGTCATGAACAAGCTGACCCTGCCACGTATCTCCAATTTCTATGAGGCCGTCTATTCCGCTTCGTTCAACTGTAGCTGCCAGTTCGCGCATCATGACCATCTTATCTGGCCTGTCTCGTGCCTCTAGCGCCTCGTTAGCGACCTGCCTATTTCCTTTGTACAAGAGGATATACCAGCCGTGCCACCCATCCTTCTTCAAGATCTTCCGGGCGTTGCTCATGCACCAATCGGCTAGGGCAGTGACTGAATCCCAATTTTGCGGGGGTGGATCAGAAAGGCCATACCTATTAAGGGATCGGTTCATCTGTTTCACGCTCGGCGAGAAGGAGTACCGAGTCCCGCCAACATGGGTGGCCCCGTTGGATAGCTTCAATCGGTTCACCGCGTAGTCAGTGGGAACCATGCATGGAAGCCTGCCATGAGGGAGGCCGGCAACAACGAGGAATTCGTCCTCTGTGTACTTAAGCGCCAACCCTCGTTCGATCCCGAGCTTCTTATGTAGATCGTCCAGCATGACAGCCATCACGCCGAACGCCTCAGCGCAGGCATCCGCCAGCTCGCGATCAGGCAAAGCCTGGTCAACCCACCGACGAGTTATTTCTATGTAGCCTTCCCTGACAAAAAAGTCAGGAAGGTTCGCGAACTCCTGTACTTGCTCCTTAGTTGTGCTAGACGGGGGAACGTCGACGGACAGCTTGAGAGCTTTACTTCCCTCCGGTCCGAGTGCGGCAGCAAGGCCCTCGGGAGGTTCTCCCGACCAATAGGCGGTGATAAGCGAGGCGTTCGCTTCGGACTTTGCATCCAGGTCGCCCTGCTTTACCACTCTGTTCCGCGACTCAACAACCCACCTCATGACGGGGTTGGCGCGCATCTTCTCTTGCCATGGCCCGTACCAGGAATCGAAATCCTTAATGTTGGATTTCTCAGACTGGAGGATAAAGGTCACGTTGCGCAAGCTCTGAACTAGCGTGTTCAGTTCCCTCCGGAAGTGCCGAGGGTGGTGATACTCGCGCGTTAGGGAATGCCATTGGTCGTGGCAATCCTGCATCCGGTTGTGTGTGCTAGGGATCGGGCAGTTTGCCTCATTTGGCAGCTCCCCTGCTCCGCGGACTTCGCCTACCAAGTACCCGCTCGGGGCGCGATGCCGCTGCTTCTTGCGCTTGTTGCCGGGCCTCGGAAACTTCACACCACCAGTATCTGATGCATCGTCAAGAGATTCAACGGGCATCAGTCGGAACTTTAGGGTAGGTAGCTAGTCCGGCAGCCGAGTTGCAGCCGAGGATCATCGGACAGCAGAAGGAGTGCGGGTGCGGCGTCACAAGTGCCCACCGTGGGTCACCGTTATTTGACGAGACGGAGATGGCCCGTCACTGCTGGTGCGGACTGGCCTCCGCCATCAATTGCCGAGACTGCAAGCCCGAAGACAAGGGAGTCGACCTCTTGCTCGTGAACTTTGAGCTCCTGTGCGATTTTGCGCGATCCCCATCCATCTTCACGAGCCATTTTGAATAGCTCACGAAGGAGAGTTGAACCCTCCGCAGGGCCACCGCCTGGCTCAGCGGACCTAAATCCACGTTGGGACAGGTCCACCATCCAAGACCGTCGAGTCCACTCCGAAATGATGCGAAGCTCATACAAGCGTTGGGTCATTGCGACAGCCGAAACTTTCCAGTATCGCTTGAGTATAAAGATGTCATTGAAGGTTGGGTGCCCCTTGAGTTGAGCGCGCAACCCGTCTTCGGGAACCAGGAAGTTTGCAGCGAAGTCATGGGCCTCTAGCTCGTACTTGCGATCGCGCTTGGTGAAGATTCCGCGGTGCAGGATCAGATGACCAAGCTCATGTGCCAGATCGAAGCGTAGTCGCTCGGCGGACTTTGATGTGTTGAGGAATACGAACGGACGCTTCTCGCGCCAGAATGAGAAGGCGTCAACCTCTCGGTCTGTCGAAGGCAACGAGAACAGGCGGACACCTTGGCGTTCGAGGAGGCTTGCCATGTTCTTGATCGGTGTATGGCCGAGGTTCCATGCAGCTCGTACTCTGGCGGCGGCGGTGCGCGGGTCCTCTACGTAGGTCTCATTCAATTCAGGCAAGCGAGCGTCTGGAGTGTCGTAGTGCTGGTCCATCCAGTTGCTGAGCTGACAAGCCAGCGTGGCGGAGGCCAAAACGCGATGAACTTGTCGAGCTGACATGGTGGAGAGAGCGCGGAAACTGACCGACTCCTTGCAGACGGCTGAGACATCGTCAGCCATGAAGAAGTCGATCGGTAGTTGGAGGACGTCAGCAAGTTGCCGAAGGGGTGGGCGCCCGGTGTCTCCAGCCTCCCATGAGGAAACGGTTCGCCGCGTGACGCCACATGTGTCCGCGAGCTGCTTCTTCGTCAATCCACGCAGCTCGCGGGCTAGCTTCAGCCGGCTGGGGCTGAAGGAGTAGTCTCGATCATCCCCGGCGTCGAACGAGGTTGCTGTCACCCTCATCGTCATCGTCCTCATTTGGCATTTTCGGCGCAAGCACTCCGGAGACCATCAGTGCTTCGACCAGGATGCGCTCCGACCACTCGCTGACGTTCCCGTCACCGCTCATGTCAGTCGGTAGAGAGAACTCGATCCGAACGTCGTCGTCGGTCGGATGTACGACGAGGAACCACGTCTGGCAGTCCTCATCCTCCGGCAGCCGATCCACGTCGGCGGTGAACCCCAACGCCTCCAGGTCGAGCACCATCTGGTTCGGGTTGAAGTTGCGCCGAACTCGTTGGCTCGTCTTTGGCCCACGGCTTCGCTTCAGACGAGGACCCCGGCTGGGCTTCTCCTGGCCAGTGTCTTCATCGCCTGCGACGACCGTGATGCCGATCTTGAGGCTCGGAGAGTACACCGTCTCGTAGTTCCCGCTGCGGCCGATGCGCCAACCCTCGCTCTCGGGAAGCTTGCTCCTGAGCGCTGCCAGGGTCTCTGCCCACATCACGACGCCGGGGTATGTGACGGGGTAGTTGCCACCCGTCACTCGGCGGCGCGCTGTGTCGCCGACTCGGATAGAGGAGTGCAGCGTCTCCACGGAGAGATCAAGCTCTCGAAGTCGGGCGTCCGCGTCCTCGGGAAGCACGACTGGTCTGCGGCCTCTGGTCGACGGGCTTGGTTCGCTTGCGGCAGGACTAGTCACGGGCGCTCCTCATGAGACTTCCCGAAACCTTACCTCATCTGAGGTTGAAAAAGGGGAAGGCGCGGCTCGCTGCGCACCTCTGAAGGTCGGCACCGATCGAACGTATGTTTCAGATGGGGTGCAGTCAAGATTGGATTGGTAGTACAGCCATCCGTACAGCCAAGCCGTTCGACGGGCACGAGTGACGAGCGACAGCAGCCGACAAGCCGAGCGGGCCAGCGGCAGTGGCCGACATCAGCCGACAGGAGCCTTGATCTTTGCAAGGCCCGGGTCACGCAGACCGAAGTGCAGCAGCGGAGCGCAGCAATCGACCGACCCGCAGCGCCTCGCGCGGGACCGCCATGCGCCGATCGACGGCGCGGGCAGCCTGACCGGACCGCATCGACCGGAGCTGCGGAGCAGAAGGCCACCTACGTGAGGGGCCCTCCACAGGGCCTTGGTGACCTTCGATCAGAGGAACTAGAGCATTAGTACGATGCCAGCGGCAGCGATCAAGAGCCATGCGACCGATGGCAGAACGTAGGTGGCCATCGGACCAAACTCCCCAGGTCGCGAGTCGGGCGAGGGCGACGGCGCCGCCTTCGATGAAGAGCCGGTGGCGCCGGCAATGACCGATGGCGTGATCAGCTGGAGCGTCCGAGCGCCGAAGAGTAGGAGAACGAGCAAGCAGAAGACTAGCCAGGCGAGGCGCCACAAGACCGACGGCCGGGCGGCGATCTTTGCAATCACTACCGCGACCTCAGCCATAGGGACGCTCCCGGCCGGGTCCAACCGGAGCTTTCATTCGCGAACCCATCTGTCGCCGTCTGGATAGATGACGCCGACCCCGGCATGCCGTAGGTAGTCGAGGAGGTCTCCGCGGGGGCGGGATGGAACGAGGACACTGCGAACTGAAGCGTCGACGAAGCGACCGTAGTCGAGCAGCTGCCCTACGGCTTGACGTAGCTGCTCACGAGTGACGCTGCCCTTGGCCTCAACAAGCTCGCGCTTTGTCTCGTCCCATAGGTCGCTGTAGAGCGGCGATCCTTCGCCAGGCGGAATGATCCGCAACCGCCCCACTGCATGTCCCTGACTCTGCAGATAGTTTCGGTAGCGGCGAACCAAAGTGGCCTCGATCCGCTCAAGTTCGTACGGCTCGCGGTTGGGCGTCACGAAGCTGCGCTCGGTGTGCTGCTCCTCGACGGGCACCATGTTGACGACTGGTGCGGCGGTCGGCGTGATAGGTGTGCTGGGTAACTCGACGGGGACCTCGTTGCGAGGGCGGAGCCGGAAGACGATCACCTGTCGAAGGGCGACCTCGTTGCCCGTCTCGTGCGCGTCTCGTAGATAGGTGTCAACTAGCTCAAACTCCCCGAGGTAGGTGACCACAGGACCGTTGGCGAGGAAACCTTCGAGCGTTCGACCTTCCTCCTTGTGAAGCAAGATCGACTTGTTGCCTTGAGTAAATCTCTGATCTCCCTGCTGGCCTTCGCCGACGTAGTTCAGCAGACCTTGTTCATCCCAGCCGTCGTAGTACCCGTGCTGATGCCCGGTTCGGGGATCAGTAAAGAACATCACGACAGGGGCTTCACGGGACGGTGAAATTCCTCCCTGTCTCCGGCCGCCGAAGCGGGCATGGACCTCACGGCGGGGGAGCCGGTCTCCGGGATTCAATCCTGGCAGCATCTTTACCCTCAATTTTTAGCTAGGAAATTAAGGGTAAAACAGCGACCCATCGACGTCAAGCTCAGCAGTACGCGGGGGTCGCTGGCGAGCAGAGAGGCACCTCGCTGTTGATGTTGTTGATCCGCGCCGATGCAGGCGAGGGGTTCGGAAGTTGACCGCGCGCTCGCGGACTGCCCTGCGGGCGGCCTCCGGCCGTCCTCGGGCGCCCGCAGCGCCTCATCGGAAAGTCAGCAGATCGTCAGCGAACACCGCACCGCGTACCCCGCATTCGATCATGCTCGACGGCATGGACGATGCGTATGACCGCGTGGCACGGCATTCGATCACACTCCTTGCTACGTCAGGTCACTTTTCCCCAACGGGCTCGACTGGTCCGGGCATCCTGGTCACCCGCGATCCAAGGGTTGCGGAGCAGGCAGTCCAGAAGGCTCGTGGCAACACGCCCGCCGCCGGCAGACTGTCTCCCGCAGGTGTGTCGCCGGTCATGGAAGCGCCCCGACCGGCAAACTCCTCACATGCCGTCGATCAACTGGGACACCGTCGCCACATCCGCCGTGACCGCGCTCGTGGTGACCCTTGCCGTCGAGTACGCAGCGAAGCCCTGGCTCGAAGCCCGAAAAGAACGGATTCTCGGAGCGCTCCGCTCCCGGCGTGAGCTCTCGGCAGCCATCACGGGTGTTGCTCTGCCCGCCGCGTTCCTCTCCATCGACATGCCGAAAGACGCCAAGGGTGAGGTGAGGGAGAGTCTGCTCGCCGAGCGGAAACGACAATACGAGCGGTTGCGCGACCAGGCGCAGGCGCTCGTTGACTCCATGGACCGGCACGCCAGCACCTTCTTCGGCCCTTCGATGAACCTCGTCATCACGTACATCAGCACCGTGCAGGGGGTCATGCTGTCGACCCGTACTCGCCACGACAAGGCCCGCCTGATTCATGACCTGTCGAAGCAGATTGCGATGGTCCTCGACGGTCGGTGGTGGCAGGCGCCGGCCCGGATGCGCGCTATGTGGGAGTTGGATCGGCTGGCGAAGGGCAGCCAGGAGCAGGGCGGTGACGGGGAGCCGGAGCCGGTGAACGGACGGCAGGAAATCGCAAGCGCCACCTGACGAGCGGGTCGCCGCCGTGGCGGATGCCTACCTGCGTGAGCGGCTCTGCCCTTCAGCGGAGTCGACCTGGGTCGTCTCGTGCAGAGGGTGTGCAACGATCTTGCTCAACAGCGCCGGTGGCCAGCTCATATGCGCAGGTCACGGAGGAAGTAGCCAGCCGGTGTGAGTCGCCTTCCTAAACCGTGTGTCGCAGGTTCGAATCCTGCCGGGGGCACATCACAGAACTGCAAACGCGAAACGCGACTGGTCAGTCACTGATCGTGGAAACCGGTTTTGGGTTCGAGTAGACGATCAAGGATGCCCCGGCCGAGCGGCCGGGGCATCCGACGTTGGCTCGATGTATGAAGGCCGAACGCGTCAGAACCGGAACCCGAATAGGCCGCCTGATTCGTAGGCGTCGGTCAGGCGCTGTTCGAGCACGCGCCCGGTCGGATCGAAGCCTCGGCGGACGGCCTTGTCCAGCTCGTCGGAGTTAAGCGTGACGAGATACTGCATCTGCTCGCGGCGGGCGACCTCGGCAGCGAGGGTGAGTGCTCGGGCGACCTGTCGTTCGTCGACGCCGTCGAAGAGGTGGCTGTCGTGGACGAGGAAGTTCGGGGCGCGGCGTCCCCGGTGGCCGAGGACGGCGACGGTGAGGTCGAAACAGAAGATGACCATGTTGCCGATGCCGCCGCTGTTGTCGCTGGCGATGTGTGGGTCGATGCGCAGGCTGCTGTCGCCGGGTGAGAAGCGCAGGTAGGCTTCGCGGCCTTCGCCGTAGAGGGTTTGGGCGAACTCGGCGAACAGCACGACCGCTTCGTCGACTATTCGGCGGCGTTCGTCGATGTCTGCTTCGGTGGCCTGTTGCAGTGCGATGCGGTCGGTGGCGATGCTGCGGCGGCTGGCTTCCAGGGCCTGCGCCGCTTCGTACCTGTGGCGCAGTGCGGCGAGCATGGCCTGTTCTTGGGCGAGGACCTGCTGGAGCGTGGTGAGCGCGTCGAGAGCTCCGCCTTCGTTGAGGGCGCGCAGCACGGTAGCCAGTTCGGTGCCGAGGCGTTCCCGTTCGGCTTCGCGTTCGGTGAGGCGGGTGCGGATCGTAGCGGCTTCTTCGCCGAGGTAGCGGCGTCGGTTGCGTACGACGGAGTTGTGGAAGGCTTCGACGTCGGCGAAGCTGCGGCGGACCTGGTCGCTGAGGACGACGCCGAGTTCGGCGTAGGTGGATTCGAGGTAGGCGATGTCCGGGTCGACGGCTTCCTCGACGGCCTTTTCGAGGTCTGCCAGGTTGCGTCGGTCCAGGACGTCCTGGTTGCGCAGCGCCCGGATCCGTTGATCCATCTCGTCGGCGCGGCGGCGCAGGTTCTCGTACTCGGGCACGACGCGGAAACCGGCAACCTGCCGTTCGACTTCGTTGACGCGGTGTTCGGCGACGGCGATCTGACCGCGTAGCTCGGACGCCTTACCGACGATGCGCCCGAGGATCGGGTCGTTGGCTGCGTTGCGCAATTGCTTGCTGGTGGTCTCGCGGGCTTTGAGCGTGCGGTACCGGTCGGCCAGTTGCCAGTCCAGGCCGAGCAGGTAAGCCAGGTTGGTGGTTCCTTCAGCGTCGGAGTGCCGGGAGTGGGTGCGGGTGGGGCTGTTGAAGGCATGCGAGCTGATGCGGCGTATCAGGAAGGACAGCAGCGCCCGCCCGCTGACCCCGGGGTGCTCGGTCGGCAGCCGGAACAGATCGCGTTCGATGAGCCGCTGCCACTCCGGTAGCTGGATTTCACCGGCTCCCAGGTCGAGCTGGTCGGGGGCGGCACCGGGTGGCATGGGTCGCAAGCTGATCGCCGTGGTGCGTGATGCGCTTCGTTGCACGCGCAGCCCGTCGGGGATTCCTGGCCAGTCCAACCGGAGCCCAAACGTGGTGTTGCGCAACTGGCGGTGCGCGGGCAGTGAGTTCTTGTCGCCGCCACCGCCAAGGAGGAAGTGCAGCAGTTCGATCATGCTGGACTTGCCGGCGCTGTTGCGGCTGTCGGTGTCGCGGGAGGTGCTGGTCGTGTCGGCGACGAGGACGTTGAGACCGTCGTGGAAGTCGATGGTCTTGAAGCGTGGGTCAGAGGCGCTGAGTTGCCGCAGCATCCGCCCTCCTCGCCACGAGCAGTTCATCTTCCAGGTCGACCACCCCCAGCGCAAACAGGGCATCGAGGGCTAGGACAAACCACCAGAAAGGTACAGGTGCGTGGTGGCCGTGTGTGTGACGCCAGTGTCGGAGTGTCGCCCAGGCTTGGCTGACGGTCATCGGCCGGTCGAGGTTCTGCAGGATTTGGGCACCGACGGCAAGTAGGGACCGCTGCGGCGTGATGCCCTTCGTCGGCACGATCATGACGGCACGGCGTGCGCAGCGCTGGGCTGCCACCCAGACGGCGGCTCCTGGAAGATGTCGCAGGTCTCGAAGAAGTAGGCCAGCACCACCCACAGGGCGATCTCCATGCCGGCCCGGCCGCGCTGATTACCTGCGACGTACTTTTGCAGTTCAGTGACGACCTCGTCCGGATTTTGGTGTTGCTCGGCCATCTGCCGGTAGTAGGCGTTGAAGTCGGCGGCGACCTCGTCCCGCTCGGTCACGTCGGTAACGCCTTGGTAGTACTGCTCGACCAGGTGGGTGTGTCGCATGCCGAGGCGCAGCATTTCCTGATCGTCGTCGCTGAGGTCGTTGTAGTCCATCTTGAGCGCGGAGACCTCGCGCGGCGCGGCCCGCCCGTTGGCGCGTCTCCGGTTCTCCACGAGGTGTTGCAGCAGCGGTGCAAGGTCGTCCAGGCCGACGCCATAGACGAGGTTCTCGACCTGGATCGGTGCCCGGAGTAGGTCTTCGATCTCGTGCCGCAGCAGGTCGAACAGTTTGCGCAGGAGGTGTGGCGGGCCCATGGGTTCAAATTCGATGGCTGGATGGTCACGCCGGGCCTGTGCCAGCAGGCGCGTGACCTCCGGGTGCAGTCCTCGGGCGTCGTTGTAGACGAACACGAACGCCTTGAACTCGCCGGGCCGCTTCCGCAGCGCCTTCGCCAGGTCGCCGCCGAACTTCCCGCCGACCTTGACGGCGTCGAAGACCTCAGGGGCATAGCACGCGTATAGGCGGCCGTTGTGCAGCCGCAGCCCGTCCGCCCCGAGGTCGCCGAGGTTGCCATGGGTGCGGACCTGCACGAAGTCGGCGTACCGCGCCGACATGAGCCGGTGGAAAAAGTCCTCGAACGCGTCGCCGTGCAGCGACACCATTAGCTCTCGGTACACGAACTTGACGTACATCCGCTCGTGGAAGTTCAAGACCGTCAACCAGCCACCTCCACCGAAGCCGAGCGTGCATCGAACGTAACGTAAGGTAGTGGATTCTGTGAAGGACGCCATCAACCGAACGCCCGGTGTCTAACCCCGCGCCGGCTTGCGCAGCCACGATGCTCCACCTAGGTTCACCCGCGCAGGCCTGCCCTTCCCATGCGGCTCCTGCTGCACACCTGGGTCTGGGTCGTCCAAAATCGCGTCGGTGGCGTCGTACATGCTGGGATTGAGCTGCCAGACCGCATGCCAAGCCGAAGTCGGGTCCTCAAGCGGCGAGTATCCGGCGAGCTCAACGAACTCGCGCTCACGGGTGTCATCGACCGCGTCAGCCACGGTCGACAACCCGGTCAGCAGGTGGCCACGATGTCTGTAGGTCCTACGGTAATGGGGCTACCGCGTCCGCGTCGCGTCGGGCTCCATGGACGTCGGCTACTTCGCCGACCCAACAGCAAGTTGATCAAGACGAACGCGTCGCTGCCATCGCACCAAGACGGCGGCAATGAGTGTTCTGCGGCCACTCGGACTGTCAGGCGACGGGACGCCAGATCGGCAGGCCGAGCCTGTCAGGCGTCTTCGACAGGAAGGCCAGGCTGTGGTGAGCCCGGGTGACGGCGACGTAGAGCGAACAGGCAGTGGCTGGTTCGAGCGGCTTGTTGGACCGCACGAAGCTCTCCATCTTGGTGGTCGGAGCCACAAGGACGTGGTCAGCGCCCATGCCCTTGGCGAGGCCGATGTTCGGGAGCGGTAGATCGACTTCCTTCCAGCTGCCTGCGTTGTAGCGCAGGCAAAGCGGCTTGAACGCCTGGAGGTACGCTTCGGTGTCGTCGACACTGACGACGAAGATGCCGCTGTGCGGGACGGTGTGCTGGTTTCTGGAGACCGTGGGCTCGAAGCCCACTCGGGTCCGAAGACCGAGTCGGCGAAGGTCGCAATGGTTTGGTTGCAGCGCCAGGTTTCGGCTGCGTGCAAAATCTTCAGTCGCTCCTTGTCGGCCTGCAGATCGAACCAACCCTTGATCTCTACACCCTTGTACTGCCGGTGCTTGGGGTCCCGATCGTTGGTGTTGAGGATCGCCTGCCTGATGTCGCTCACCATGTAAAGGTCGAGTGGCGATTTCATCAGGAGGGCGAGGATCTCCAGGTCCCACCCATTGAGATCCTGGACCTCGTCGATCCACGCCTCGTCGTAGATGCGGCTAATGCGATCGAGCGGAGCTCCTGGCTCGCGTCGTTCGTCTTGTGAGCCAGGTTGGCGAGGGGGGCCTCCGGTGCTCAGACCAGTATTTTTGGAGTTCTTGAACGTCGGTTACTGGCCCATCCGTCGTGTTCTGCAGAAGACGCGACACCCGAGGGCCAGGCGCCACTGACCCGACAAGAGACCATAGGAGCCTAGATGGCAGCACTGAACCGCATTTTCAAGGCGTGGAAACCTGTCCTGGCCAGCGCTCTGGTTCTGGCGGGTCTGGCCACCGCTTCGACGCCGGCCGCCGCCGCGTCAACCAACCGGATCGGACTCTGCAACAAGGCGACCTACACGTCGTACCTGGATTTCCCCGCACGTGGGGGGTTCCGGAGCTACATGGTGGCACCGGGCGATTGCTGGAGTTCCGCCTTCACCGTCGGCAAGCGGGAGGTGGTCGTCGTGTATGCCGCCTTCGGCCTCAGCCGTGACACGTATATCGGCTACCGCGAGGTCAGCACGGACGTCAAAAATGTGTTCCGGACCTACGGCACGGTTGACGCCCCCTCTTTCACCCTTAGCAGAAACTGAATCACGGCAAGATCGCACTCCATCCGACCCGCGCGCCCGGCAAGACACGGTACAGGTGGAGCAGGCGCCACTGACCCGACAAGAGACCATAGGAGCCTAGATGGCAGCACTGAACCGCATTTTCAAGGCGTGGAAACCTGTCCTGGCCAGCGCTCTGGTTCTGGCGGGTCTGGCCACCGCTTCGACGCCGGCCGCCGCCGCGTCAACCAACCGGATCGGACTCTGCAACAAGGCGACCTACAGTGCGCTCCTGCTCTTTCCCAACACCTTGAGGGGCTCCTATTTGAGCGAATTGGTGGCTCCAGGAAAGTGTTGGAGCGCTACAATCAATGCCGGCAGCAGGGAGCCGGTCGACGTATTTGCGTTCAATTCGAGCCGTGAACCCAGATACGTCATTTCCGCGTCGGTCAATACGAATGTCAAGAACGTGTTCCGGACCTACGGCACGTACGACGCGCCCTATATCACTCTTCTCCGAGACTGACGACCGCCGAAGCAGGACACGGGGGCGCCACGCCTGAGAGAGGACGTCCTTTGTGGTCGACTGCCGGAGCAGATCGATCGGCGAAGCCCGTGACCAGGATGTTGCCTGGTCACGGGCTTCGGGTTAATACTCCAGCCGCACCTGGTGGAGTTGGAGTCTTCGCTGGTAGTGGGCTGTTCTGGCGCGGTATTGGTGTCGTCGTCGCCATCGTGACCATCGATGGATGTGGTCGAAGGGTCGGGTGGTGGTGATCAGGTGTGCCAGGAGACGGCGGACCTCGCCGAGGGTGAGAGGAATGAGGCCGTCATCGGATTCAGTGCCCCCTTTTTGGCGTGGGCGGCGGTGACGGCGAGGTAGGCGTGGGCGCACAGGACGAGGGTTATGTGCCGGTACCAGGCGTCGTAGCGGCGCACCTGATAATGGTCCAGGCCGACCTCGGTCTTGGCGGTCTGGAAGCACTCCTCGATCGCCCACCGAGTCCCGGTGGTCCGGATGAGGGTCTCGTCGCTGGTGTCGGCAGGGCCGCAGCACAGGTAGTAGGCCAGGTCCGTGGGGTTGGTGATGCTGCGGCGGATCAGCAGCCAGTGGCCGTGTCCGTTAACCGTGCCGGGTGGGGAGTGTAGCCAGGTCCGGAACTTCGAGTCCTGCCCGTAGGCCTCGTCGGCGGTGACCCACCGTGCCGGCAGTCCGGCGGTGATGGCGCGTTCGAGCATCCGCAGTCCCAGCGCGGGTTTCGTGGCGAACCCGACGCTGGCTGCGATGCCGGCTGCCTCACGACGGGCGGGGTCATCGCACCAGCCGCGGGGTAGATACAACTCACGGTCGACCAGGGTGCGCCCGGACGGGCTGGCATAGGCCAGGAAAACCCCGAGCTGGCAGTTCTCCGTCCGCCCGGCCGTGCCGGAGTACTGACGCTGCACCCCCGCCGACTTGATCCCCTTCTTCAGGAATCCGGTCTCATCGACGACCAGCACTCCGTCGTCATGACCGAGGTGCTCGGACACGTAGGCGAACAGGTCATCGCGGACAGCCTCCGGATCCCACGCCGACCTGTTGAGCAGCCGCTACATCCGGTCCGGGGTGGCGTCACCGGCCGCCTCGGCCAAGGTCCAACCGTTCTTGCTCGCCAAAGGCGACAACAACCCGACCAGGTAAGTCAGCGCCTACCGACGCGGCTCTGTACGTCCGAACCGGTGCGCGAACCGCGCCAGCAGATCACCCAGACCCACCCGCCAGCCCACAATCTCATCGATCAACACAAGCACGGAGCCTGCCCGCGCTGCCACCGACCACAACAGACAGACAGTACGACCACGCAACCCGCGCACCGAATAGCCTCGACATCCGCAGCTACGTGGCCAACTCCGACATACATCACGCCCACGAGCTGCCAAAACTTCGTGTCAGGCAAATGCGGCTCGAGTATTAGACCGGGGCCACCTGTCAGCTACGGCGGATGATCCATTTTCCATAGCGCTCGACCTGGCCGGAGCCGTAATCGCTATGCGACGTGATCGAGGTCGGGGAGCAGGACTACATGCACGGACGCAGTGATCTGACTACACGAGTCACCCGTGTCCATGATCGGGTCCGGACGCGCGGCCACGGGTCGTCGAACGGGGAAGGTCTGGCGCTACGGGTAGACGGCACCCCGCTCGGCCCAAGCCCGCGAACGGCACTCGTTCGATTGCGCGCCTTGCGCGTTACGTCATCGTCGGGGCCGTAGTGAGCACGACCTACGGTGGGTGCTGCCCCGACTTCGTGGTTCGCGTCGGCGACCGACGGCGACGGTCACGAGCTGCCCGGGACGGGATCCGAGGCATAGGCGCGCACGGGCATCCCGCAGTTCGGTCGCGAGCGAACGTGAAGCTCGGACGAAACACCGCACAGAGTGGCGGGACTGCGTAGATTCTGAGAGAGCGTTTCGCATGTCTGTCAGTCGGGTGTGTTGAAGGTGCAGCGTTGTTGGCGGGTGGCGGGTCCGCCTCGGGTGAGGCGGGCGAGCATGCCGGCGATGGCGGCCCAGCGGATCATGGCCTCTGAGGTGGTGGGGCGGGTTTCGTAGTCGCGGGCCAGTCGGCGGTGGGTGGTGAGCCAGGCCAGGGTCCTCTCCACCACCCAGCGGCGGCGGTGCACCACGAACCCTTGCTGGTCGGCGGGTTTCCGCACGATCTCCAGGCTGGTGCGGAGGGTGTCGCGGGTCCAGTCGACCAGGCGGCCGGCGAACCCGGAGTCGGCGAACACGTGCCGGATCGGGGTCGCCACATAGGTGGCGATCAGGGCGCCCTTCGCGCCGTCGCGGTCTTGCCACGAGGCGGCCAGGACCCAGACGGTGACCAGCAGGCCCAGGGTGTCGGTCACGATGAACCGCTTGCGACCGTTGGTCTTCTTCCCGCTGTCGTAGCCTCGGGTGTCACCGTGCACGGTGTCCGCGGCCCGGACCGACTGGGAGTCGATGATCCCCGCCGTGGGCTGCGGCTGCCAGTCGTGGGCCAGACGGACCTGTTCTCGCAGTTCGGTGAGGATCCGCTCGGTCACACCCCGCCGGTTCCACCGTTGGAAGTGCGAGTACACGGTCTGCCAGGGCGGGAAGTCCACCGGCAGGTACCGCCACGCACACCCGGTCCGCACCACGTACAGGATGCCGTCGACGACCGCCCGACGAGCATGCTTCTCCGGCCTGCCCATCCACTGCGGCGACGGCAGCATCGGCTCAACGATCTCCCACTCGCTGTCGGTCAGGTCAGACGGATACCGCCGCACTCGATCCATACCCGTCTACCGACCGGACCCGACCCATCGATCGGAGCCACTGTGCGACACACCCGACCAGCACACATCCCAAACGCGCTCTGAGACAGAGCCGGAATCGACACACCCCCCACCCTTCAGACCATCGCTGGGCATCTACTCTGTAAGCGGCAGCCACAGACGAATCTTGGTGCCACGGCCCCACACAGTAGGCGCGCGGGGCTTGCGCAGTCGTCAGTCCCTGAGACAGGTGTAGTAGGGCCTGTCTTTCGTGCCGTAGGTCCGGAACACGTTCTTCACGCTCGTGTTGACCCAGACAGTGCCGAGATGGTAGCCCTGGCTAAGGTCGAAGCCAAAGTGTGCATACACCTCGACCTGCTCCGTGCGGCCAGCGGCGAACAAGCCGCTCCAACATTTGCCCGGCGCTACCGCGAAGGTCGTGAACCCGTTTTGTGCGGGAAACCTCAGGAAAGAATTGTAGGTCGCTTTGTTGCAGAGTCCGATCCGGTTGGTCGACGCGGCGGCGGTCGGGGTCGCTGCGGTGGTCGGGGTCGCTGCGGTGGCCGGGGTAACCACGGTGGCCGCGGTCGCGGCGGTGACCAAACATGCTAGGAGCAGAGCGCTGACCGTGACGGGTCGCCACGCCTTGAGGATGCGGTTGAGTGCTGCCATCAGGACTCCTGAGATCTTGTCGGGGTCAGCTGCGCCTGACCCTCGCCGGCCATGTCTTCTGCAGAAGACGGATGCGACCACGTCCGGCGTTCAACCTCAACGACGTCTCGTACGTACGTAAATGGGTGGCTGGTCTATGATGGATCATGTCGGGGCGCAGGTGATCTCGGCGGGCCGCCAGGAGTGGATCTTCCCGTTCACCGGGCTGTAGCCCGCCCAGTTCCGCAGGCTGGTCCGGCTGGTCGCCGAGCGTGGCGGAGACGTGATCGCTGATGGTCGGCCGGGCCGGCAGTGGTCGCTCGACCTCGCCGACCGGGTACTGCTGGTCGCCGCTTACTGGCGCACGAACCTGACGATGCGGCAGGTCGGCCCGCTGTTCGGGGTGTCGCACTCCGCCGCTCACAGGGTGATCGACACTCTCGGCCCGCTGCTGGCGCTCACCGCGGGACGTCGTTGTCGGGTCGACCAGATCAGCATCGTCGACGACAACGCTCATCCCGACCCGCGACCCCCGCCTGGCCGCCCCGAGCAAGAACTACCGCTACTCGACGAACCTGCAGGTCGCCATCGACGCCCACACCCGCCTGGTCGTGGCCCTCGGTAATCCGCAGCCCGGCAACCGCAACGACACCATCGTCTACCGCACCTCAGGCATCGACCAGAAACTCGCCGGACGCCCCGTCATGGCCGACGGCGCCTACCGCGGCAACCTCGATGTGATCATCCCCTACCGCAAACCCTCCGACGGCGGCGAACTGCCCGAGTGGAAGGAGAACCTGGACAAGCAACACCGCAGCGTCCGCGCCCAGGCCGAACACGCTCTGGCCCGTATGAAGGCCTTCAAGATCCTGCGCGACTACCGCCGCGCCGCCCACACATTGACCGACACCGCCGCCGGCATCGCCCAACTACACCAACATCATCCAGCTCGGGTGACACCAGCACCGGCACCGGACAACACCTTCAACGAGTTACGAGACGTCGTGCGCCACGTCTGACGCGGCGATCAAGGATTCTGGAGTTTCGTGAACGCAGGGCATGGCGTATCCGTCGTTTGCAAAGACGCGGTACACGTAGGTCAGGCGCACCTGACCCGACAAGATTGCAGGAGTCCAGATGGCAGCAGTTAACCGCATCCTCAAGGCGTGGAGGCCTTTCCTGGCCGGCGCTCTGGTTCTGGCGGGTTTGGCCGCCGCGGCGACCCCGGCCGCCGCTGCGTCAACCAACCGGATCGGGCTCTGCAACAAGGCGAACTACACGTCCTTCCTCGATTTCCCCTTGCGTGACGGGTTCTACACCTTTGAGGTGGCACCAGGAAAGTGTTGGAGTGGCACAATTACCGCTGGCAGCAGGGAGTCGGTCCGCGTGTTTGCGCTCCGTCCAAACGAGTTCAAGTATATCGGCTCCGCAGGGATCAACACGAATGTCAAGAACGTGATCCGTACCTACGGCACGATCAACGCTCCCTACTTCACCATTTCTAGGGACTGACGGCTGTAAATCTTATACGCATGCTGATTTATGGGCCATGGCAACGGACCCAGGTCCGCTTTAGATGCGAAAACGGCACACCTGCCGCATGCACCATTGCATCCTCGATCATAGGAGTCTATATGGCAGCGATTAATCGCATTGTCAGTGCGTGGAGGCCTTTACTGGCCGGCGCTCTGGTTCTGGCGGGTTTGGGCACTGCGGCGACCCCGGCCGCCGCTGCGTCAACCAACCGGATCGGGCTCTGCAACAAGGCGAACTACACGTCCTTCCTCCAGTTCCCGACGCGCGGCGGATACATAAGCAACTTGGTGGCGCCCGGCAAGTGTTGGAGTACCGTAGTCGACGCTGGCAGCAGAACGTCGGTCGACGTGTTCGCATACAGTCCGAGCGGTGAAACTAAGTACATCATATCCGCATCGATCAACACGAACGTCAAGAACGTGATCCGGACCTACGGCACGTTTGGCGCGCCTTATATCACTCTTCTCAGAGACTGACGATCGCGGAAGCCCCGCGCGCCCGACGGTGCGCGGGGCTAACTTGATCTTTAACTAGTGCCTCGTCAAGCTGCCTTGAACGGGTAATCCGGATGGCGGATCTTAAAGTTCGTGGCGAATGTGGATTTCGGTTTGGCGCGCTGGTTGTGCCAGCGGATGTAGTCGCCGATGGCGACGTCCTGGTCGGCGTGGCTGCGGTGGTCGGTGCCGTTGAGGGCGAAGTACCGCCCTGCGGCGAACTCGGCTTCGATCCAGTTCAGCCAGGATGCATAGGCCGGTAGGAACACCAGGTCGACGTGGTTGGTGGTGCACCAGGCGCGGACCTCGGGATGCTTGTGCGGTGAGAAGTTGTCCACGATGAGGTTGCGGCGTTGGTCGGGCCAGCGGCGGCGCAGGGTCTTGAGGAAGCTGAGGAACTCCCGCCAGCGTTGCGGTCGCGGATCC
Source organism: Micromonospora sp. NPDC003241 (assembly GCF_053589795.1). NCBI lineage: Bacteria > Bacillati > Actinomycetota > Actinomycetes > Micromonosporales > Micromonosporaceae > Micromonospora > Micromonospora sp. NPDC003241. The sequence continues at coordinate 215,094 of NZ_JBSFSO010000008.1, forward strand.
GGTAGCGCAGGCGTCCGGTGGTCAGGTCCAGGGCGGCGATCATGTGGCGTACGCCCTGGTCGCGGGAGTAGGTGGCTCGCAGCCGCACCGGCCGTCCGTGGGGTCGCCATGCCCGGCCGGGGCGGGGTTGCAGGTTCAGCGGCCCGAACTCGTCCACGCAGAGCACCCTGCCGTCGACCGGTGGGTACCGGGACCCCGCGACCTCGGTCAAGGATCTGGTCCTGTCCCACGGTGCCGCCGCGGCCCGGTCGGTGTCCTGGCGTGACGGCTCCCGCACCCGCGCAGGCCAGCCGGTGAAGATGCGCTCCCGGTTCGTGTTCCTGCGGGTCCGGCCAGCCGGGCGGATCCTGCTCGCCGCCCACCGCGACCAGGACCTACCCGAAGCGTGGCTGATCGCCGAATGGCCACCCGACCACGACGAACCCACCAAGTACTGGCTGTCGAACCTGCCCGCCACCACGCCGAAACGCACCCTCATCCGATGGGCGAAACTCCGCTGGCGCATCGAACACGACTACCGCGAACTGAAAACCGGACTCGGCCTCGACCACTACGAAGGCCGCACCTGGCAAGGCTGGCACCACCACGTCACCCTCGTATCCGCCGCCCACGCCTTCTGCACCCTGCAACGCCTCGACCCAAAAGCCCCCGCGCCGGCCTGACCCTCTACGCCCTACTCCGCGAACTACAAGCCCTCCTGGCCAGGCTGATCGGCGCATGCCCCACCTGCAAAACCCGCTTCCCCACACGAAGAAAACCCCGAGACCGTCTCCGATCATGACAAAGCACTACTAGCAGTTCGCCAGCGTCTCGGTCAGGACCCTCAGTAGTTCTGCGTGGTGGGGTGCTGGGCCGTTGATATGCCCGGGGACGCCGTCCTTGCCGATCATGTGACGTAGTTCGTCCAGCCGGTACACCCAGTATGTGCGATGCGCCGGGTTTGCTTCGCAGCAGGCCACGTCATGCAGCGCTGCCCGCCAGGCGTCCACGAAGGCTGGCTGCTGGGCTTCTTCGGCGGTCATCCCAAGAGTTACGGCTACTGCGCTGAACACCGTGGCGTTCCACCGCCCGTCGTCGACTCGTCCCTGGTGCTCGCCCAGTACTCCGGCGGCCAGAGTGGTGGCCAGGGCGCGGGCTCGCTCGTCCCGGTACATCAGCCGCAGCAGCCGGTCGTCCCACGGCTTGCGGGACAACGGGGCCGATTTCGGTTGCAGGTAGTCGAGGGCGAAGGTGACCGACAGACGGTCGGGCACCGTGTCGAGCGGCTCCATCTCGAAGAACCGGATCGGCTCGGTGGGCTGGTAACGGGGCTCGACCGAGTCGACCGGATCGATGTCGCCGCCGGCCTCCTGCACCAGTTCGAGCACGGCCTCGAAGGTGGGGAAAAGCCGGTTGCCCGGATCATGCTGAATCAGATCTCGCAACTCCTGAACGACCGACGGGCGCAGCAGTTCGGCGGTGTTGTCGCGTAGGAAATCTTCTACCTGTGGCCAGTCCTGCTGCTCGAGCCATTCCGACAGCATGTCGGAGACGCGTGGCCGGACGGGGGCCGACGATGCTTCGCTGGCCGCCACGAACAGGGCCGGGGTGAACGACGGCGCGGACCATTGCGGCGTACCGTCCTGGCCGGTCACCTGCCACCGCGTGTCGGGATCGGTGCTGTCCGGGCTTACTACCGGCAGCCCGTAGCGGTTCACAAGTGTCGTCAGTTCGGCGGCGGGCGCGGTGGCGAGAACCAGCGGCCGTTGATCACGATGACCGAACCGCAGGAGCGCCATTGCGAGCGCGGTGAGCGTAGCGCTCTGCGGCCCAAGCCCGGCACCGACCTCGACCACGACCACCGGACGTGCCGAGGAGCGTGCCGACTCCACCACCGCCTCCGCGACCGGCCACTGGCGCCACCTGCCAAGGTCACCCACGACCAGTACCCAATTGTCGTACTCGGCGCCCATGGGCGCGCCAATCCGAGGCGCACCGAACGGCACCAGCTGCTTCCCGGTCGCATTCTCGAGTGCCGCGATCGTCCTGTTGATTGCTTCATAAGCGGCCACGGCACTCTGGCCCTTGTCAAATATTGGTGTCAAGACCTTGAACGAGTCACCAAAAGGTTGGTCGAGCGGAATAGACTGTAGGAACAGTCTGAACTCATCGGGCTCAACGTTGGGTTCCAGAAGCTTCTTGACCCGGCTGTGTTGTTGCCACCAAGTCT
>NZ_JBSFSO010000009.1:0-217274 GCF_053589795.1 Micromonospora sp. NPDC003241
AAGCCCGCTACGACCTCCACATCGACGACCTCGCCAACTGGATCGCCACCCGCGGCTACGCCACCACCTCCTGACACCACCACGGCCGGCCCCCCACACAGGGGGCCGGCCATGTGGCATGCAAGGAAGGGACCCCTACTAACGCCTCGTGCATAGGAAGGGACCCCTCCTAACATCCGCACCGCACCCACGCCGACGCCCGCCACCCGCACCCGCGCCGACGCCCGCGCCACGTCCACTCCGTGACGCAGGGTTGCACTCATAGCAAGACGGACGTACGGTTTTGTTGACGGCGCGTATCGGCGGTAAGTGTTGCCTAACCACGGCGGCCTTCCGGCCGGTGCGACAGACTGCTCAGGACTACTCACGGTCGCTGGTGTGAAGGAGTACGACGTGGCGAGCCTCGACACCTTCGGTGCGAAGACCCAGCTACGCGTCGGAGACGCGAGCTACGAGATTTTCAAGATCAGCCAGGTGGAGGGCCACGAACGGCTCCCCTACAGCCTGAAGATCCTGCTGGAGAACCTGCTGCGGACCGAGGACGGCGCGAACATCACCGCCGAACACATCCGCCAGCTCGGCGGGTGGGACCCGACCGCGGACCCCAACGTCGAGATCCAGTTCACCCCGGCCCGGGTGTTGATGCAGGACTTCACCGGCGTACCGTGCGTGGTCGACCTGGCCACCATGCGTGAAGCGGTCCGCGACCTCGGCGGCGACCCCACCAAGGTGAACCCGCTCGCCCCCGCCGAGCTGGTCATCGACCACTCGGTGATCGCCGACCTGTTCGGCCGTGAGGACGCCTTCGAGCGCAACGTCGAGCTGGAGTACAACCGCAACAAGGAGCGCTACCAGTTCCTGCGCTGGGGGCAGTCCGCGTTCAACGAGTTCAAGGTGGTGCCGCCCGGCACCGGCATCGTGCACCAGGTCAACATCGAGTACCTGGCCCGCACGATCATGGAGCGCGGCGGCCAGGCGTACCCGGACACCGTGGTCGGCACCGACTCGCACACCACCATGGTCAACGGCCTGGGCGTGCTCGGCTGGGGCGTCGGCGGCATCGAGGCCGAGGCGGCCATGCTGGGCCAGCCGGTCAGCATGCTGATCCCCCGCGTGGTCGGCTTCAAGCTCTCCGGCGAGATGCCGGCCGGCACCACCGCCACCGACCTGGTGCTGACCATCACCGAGATGCTGCGTAAGCACGGCGTGGTCGGCAAGTTCGTCGAGTTCTACGGCCCCGGCGTGAGCGCCGTGCCGCTGGCCAACCGGGCGACCATCGGCAACATGTCCCCGGAGTACGGCTCCACCGTCGCGATCTTCCCGATCGACGCGGAGACCATCCGCTACCTGGAGCTGACCGGCCGGGACCCGCAGCAGGTCGCGCTGGTCGAGGCGTACGCCAAGGAGCAGGGCCTCTGGCACGACCCGTCCGCCGAGCCGCAGTACTCCGAGCACCTGGAACTGGACCTGGGCACCATCGAGCCCTCGCTCGCCGGACCCAAGCGTCCCCAGGACCGGGTGCCGCTGGGTAGCGCCAAGACGCTGTTCCGCGGCGCGCTCACCGACTACGTCGCGGCCGACGAGACCGGTGGCGACCCGGGCCGCCGCCCCGGCGTGCCGCAGCAGGACAAGCCGTTCGGCACGGCGGGCCCGGCCGACGAGGCCAGCGCCGAGTCCTTCCCGGCCAGCGACGCCCCGGCCAACGAGGTCAACGACCCGGCCGACGCCCCGCGTGACCTGGTGACCGCCGCCGTCGGCTCCGGCGGGCGGGCCAGCAACCCGATCCGGGTCACCGGCGCCGACGGCAACGAGTACGAGTTGGACCACGGCGCGGTGGTGATCGCCGCCATCACCTCCTGCACCAACACCTCCAACCCGCAGGTGATGATCGGCGCGGCGCTGCTCGCCCGCAACGCCGTGGACAAGGGCCTGAACCGCAAGCCGTGGGTGAAGACCACCCTCGCGCCGGGCTCGAAGGTCGTCATGGACTACTACGAGCGGGCCGGCCTCACGCCGTACCTGGAGAAGCTCGGTTTCCACCTGGTCGGCTACGGCTGCACCACCTGCATCGGCAACTCCGGTCCGCTGCCGGAGGAGGTCTCCGCCGCGGTGAACGAGGCCGACCTCGCCGTGGTGTCGGTGCTCTCCGGCAACCGCAACTTCGAGGGCCGGATCAACCCCGACGTCAAGATGAACTACCTGGCGTCGCCGCCGCTGGTGGTGGCGTACGCCCTCGCCGGCACGATGGACATCGACCTGGCCAACGAGCCGATCGGCGAGGACAGCGCGGGCCAGCCGGTCTACCTGCGCGACATCTGGCCGAGCAGCGCCGAGATCCAGGACGTCATCGCCTCGGCGATCGGTGCCGGCGGGTTCAGCTCCGCGTACGCCGACGTCTTCGCCGGTGACGAGCGCTGGCAGTCGCTGCCGACGCCGACCGGGGACACCTTCGCCTGGGACGGCGAGTCCACCTACGTGCGCAAGCCCCCGTACTTCGAGGGAATGCGGCCCCTGCCGGCGCCTGTTCTCGACATCGGTCCGGCCAGGGTGCTGGCCAAGCTGGGTGACTCGGTGACCACCGACCACATCTCCCCGGCCGGCTCCATCAAGGCCGACTCCCCCGCCGGCGAGTACCTGGCCGGGCACGGCGTGCCGCGCCACGAGTTCAACTCGTACGGCTCGCGCCGGGGCAACCACGAGGTGATGATCCGGGGCACCTTCGCCAACATCCGGCTGCGTAATCAACTGCGGATCCCCGGCGCTGGGCAGGCTGCGGGAGCTCCGCTCCCCGAGGGCGGCTTCACCGTCAACCACCTGACCGGCGAGCAGACCTCGATCTACGACGCCTCGGTGGCCTACCAGGAGGCCGGCATCCCGCTGGTCATCCTGGCCGGCAAGGAGTACGGCTCGGGCTCGTCGCGGGACTGGGCGGCCAAGGGCACCATGCTGCTGGGCGTCAGGGCGGTCATCGCCGAGTCGTACGAGCGGATCCACCGCTCGAACCTGATCGGCATGGGTGTGCTGCCGTTGCAGTTCCCGACCGGCGAAAGCGCCGACTCGCTGGGGCTGACCGGCACCGAGACGTTCACCGTCACCGGTGTCACCGCGCTCAACGACGGCTCGACCCCGCGTACCGTGCGGGTCAGCACGGACAGCGGTGTGGAGTTCGACGCGGTGGTGCGGATCGACACCCCGGGTGAGGCGGACTACTACCGGCACGGCGGCATCCTGCAGTACGTGCTGCGGCGCATGATCGCCGGCTGAGCGACGAACTGCCGAAGGGCTCCCTCCCCGGTCGGGGAGGGAGCCCTTCGTTCGTCCGGCCGAGGGCGCTGGACACACCGTCACTCGACGGCGCGGCCACGGGCCTCCCGGATCTTCATCGCGTGCTCCACCACGGTGATCAGCACCTCCTTGACCGACTCCCGGTTGCGGGCGTCGCAGAGCAGCACCGGCACCTCGGGATCGAGGTTCAACGCGGCCTGCACCTCGTCGAGACGGTACGAGCGCGACCCCTCGAAGCAGTTCACCGCGACCAGGAACGGCGTACCCCGCCCCTCGAAGTAGTCGATGGAGGGGAAACAGTCGGCGAGCCGACGGGTGTCCGCCAGCACCACCGCGCCGATGGCACCGAGCGCCAGTTCGTCCCAGACGAACCAGAACCGGTCCTGACCCGGCGTGCCGAACAGGTACAGCACCAGGTCCTCGCTGACCGTGATCCGGCCGAAGTCCATCGCCACCGTGGTGGTCTGCTTCGCCTCGACGCCGGAGAGGTCGTCGATGCCGACTCCCGTCTCGGTCAGGACCTCCTCGGTCCGCAGTGGGCGTGTTTCACTGACCGCCCCGACCAGCGTGGTCTTGCCGACCCCGAAGCCGCCAGCGACCAGGATCTTGATCGCTGTGGGCAGGGCGACCGCTCCCGGCGGCCGCTCAGAGTGCCCGTAGTCCATTGATAACCGCCTCGAAAATGCTGTGGTCGGGTATGCCGACGGTGGTGTGCGGCTCGCGGATCTGCACCAGGCTGCGTGCTACCAGATCGCCGAGCAGGACCCGCACGGTGCCCACCGGCAGGTCCAGGTGTGCCGCGATCTCGGCCACGGACTGGATCCGCTGACAGAGGCCGACGATCGCCAGGTGCTCCGGGCCGAGACCGATCTCCGGGGAGACGTCCGAGCGGGTCGCCGTCACCAGGGAGATCAGGTCGAACGTGCCGGTGACCGGACGGGCCCGGCCGCCGGTCACCGCGTACGGACGGACAACCGGACCGGCATGGTCGTCCACCCACTGGTGGTCCGCGGACTCTCCCTGCACCGTCATCCGGGCTACTTCTCCCCGCCGGTCTGCTCGGCGGACCGGGACGGCGACGCGACGTACTTGCCGACCCTGGTGACCAGCATCGCCATCTCGTACGCGATCAGACCCACGTCGGCGTCCTCGGAGGCCAGCACCGCGAGACAGGCGTTACGGCCGGCGGCTGTGACGAACAGGAAGGAGGACTGCATCTCGATGATTGTCTGCTGGACCTGCCCGCCACCGAACCGCTTGCCCGCACCGCGGGCCAGGCTCTGGATACCGGCCGCCATCGCTGCCAGGTGCTCGCCGTCGTCGCGGCTGAGCCCCTGCGACGAGGCCATCAGCAGACCGTCGGCGGACAGCGCCACCGCATGTTCGGCCTGCTTGACCCGGCCGACGAGGTCGTCCAGCAACCACGTCAGGTCGGCACTCGAAGCCGTCTTCTGCGCCACTTCGTCGTCCTCTTCTCCCCGGCTCTTCGCCGTGCTCATCTGGGCCTGACCAGCGCTGACCCGGGCCAACGGGCCAGCGACGCGGATCAGGTCGCCGGTTGGTCGGCGCCGTCGGAACCGTCCTCGGCACGCCGGCCGCCATCGAGCAACCTAGCGGCGTCGGAGCGTCCGCGCCGGGTGCCCGTCTGGTACGAACTCATCATGCGCCGAACCTGTTCTGGTTCGCGGATCACGTCTTCGCCGTCGTCGGCCGTCTCGGGCTCGTTGCGCAGCGCCGGGGCGAGACTGGCCTGTCGTACCCGGACCGGCAGGCCCGACTCGGTACGCCCCAGGTCGGACTCGGCCACCGTCGGCGTACCCGGCTCGGGCGGGGTCGCCGCCGGAACGGGCGGGCCCGTCGGCGCACCGGGCGCGCCCACCGTGTCGGCCGGCAGGCGCGGCGGCCGGGCCGGGCCCTCGCCCGGCGCGGAGGTCACCGGCACCTCGATCGGGATGGTCGGGCCGTCCAGGGCGGACTGACCGGGCCGGCGGCGGGACCTGGTCGGCAGGATGGTGGTCTCCTCGACGGACTCCACCGAGGGCTGCGCGACCGGTCCGGCGGTGGCTTCCCGCGCTGCGGTGGGTGAGGCCACCGCGACCGGTGCGGGTGACCGCTCGTCGGCGGCGGGGACCGCTCCGGCGGGCAGCGCCGGAGCCTCGCTCCGCGTGGCCGGCGGCGGGACCGCCGGCTGTGCGCCGTCCACGGTGATCAGGTCACTCGGGACCAGCACGACCGCGGTCGTCCCGCCGTACGGCGACTCCTTGAGGTGTACCCGCACCCCGTGCCGGTCGGTCAGCCGGCTCACCACGTAGAGACCCAACCGGGACGCGTCGGCGAGGTTGAGTTCGGAGCGGTCGGTGATGCGGTGGTTGGCGGCGGCCAGGTCCTCCTCGGTCATGCCGAGGCCACGGTCCTCGATCTCGATGGCGAATCCGTTGGCGACCAGTTGTCCCCGCACCTCGACGGTGGTGTGCGGCGGCGAGAACGACAGCCCGTTCTCGATCAGTTCGGCGAGCAGGTGGATGACGTCACCGACGGCCCGCCCGGCCAGCGACACCCCGCTGATCGGGAGCACCTGGACCCGGGTGTAGTCCTCGACCTCACCGACCGCGCCACGGACCACGTCCACCATCGGCACGTTGCGGCGCCACGCCCGGCCGGGCGTGGAGCCGGAGAGCACGATCAGGTTCTCCGCGTTGCGCCGCATCCGGGTGGCCAGGTGGTCGACGCGGAACAGGTCCTCCAGTTCCTCCGCGTCCTGCTCCCGGCGCTCCATCGAGTCGAGCAGGGTGAGCTGGCGGTGCACCAGGGCCTGGGTACGCCGGGCCAGGCTGAGGAACACGTCGCGTACCGCGCGACGCAGTTCCGCCTGCTCCACCGCGGTCCGGACGGCCGTCTCCTGCACCACGTTGAACGCCTTGCCCACCTGACCGATCTCGTCGTCACCGAACTGCAGCGGCGGCGCCTCCTTGGCCACGTCCACCTGCTCGCCACGGCCGAGCCGATCCACCACGCTGGGCAGCCGCTCGTTGGCGAGCTGGAACGCGGCGTCCCGCAGGCGCTGCAACTGCTGCACCAACGCACGGGCGGTGGTGACCGAGACGACCACCGAGGCGATGACGGCGAGCAGACCGAGACCGGCGGCGAGCACCAACCGGATGATGACGCCGACGGCGACGGGGGTCGCCCGTTCGACCACGTCGTCACCACCGGCCAGCACGACGTCGCCGATCTCGATCAACGCCGGGCTCGTGGCATCGGTCCACGCCTCGGCGCTGAACGGCACCCGGGTGCTGTTTCCGGCCAGCATGACCTGGTTCTCCAGATCGGCCAGTCGACGGAAGTTCGGGCCGGCGGACATCTGCTGGTAGCGCGTCTGGTCCGCCTGCGGCAGCCGGACGACCGCCTGGTCCGCGACGAACTGGCGGGCACCGACGACCCGGGTGAACTCCGCTCGCTCGCTCGAGGTGATCCGGCCGGCGGCCAGCACCCCGGCGAGCAGGGCGTCCTCCTGGGACAGCAGTTCCCGGGCCCGGTTGAGCTGGATCAGTTGGACGGTGTCCTCGGCGACCTGGTCGTCATCGAGGTTGCCCAGCTCGTCGTAGACCTGATAGATCGACTCGATCACCTCGGTGAACGCCCCGCCGGCCTCGCTGCGGCCGATGTTGCGGCCGTCCACGGCCGCCCGCGTGTCCGACAACGCGGTGAGCCCACGGTTCAGCTCGCCGATCCGCTGGTGCAGGCCGTCGCTACCGAGCAGGCCGACCTGCCAGTGCCCGGCCGACTCCTCGAACTCGGCGGCCAGCTCGTCGGTGCGCTGACGCACCTGCACGAGCTCACCACGCCTGCGGTCCTCGGGCCGACCGAGGTACGCCAGCGAGGTCCGGCGTTCCAGCTGCAACTGCAACAGCAGTGGCTCGGTGGGATCGAACACCCGCACGTCGAGCGCCTGTACGCCGACCAGGTTGACGCCCTCGCGGACGGTCACCCAGGCGGTGAAGCTCCAGAGTGCCACCAGAGAGGCCAACAGGGCCACGACCTTGGTACGCAGATTCGAACTGCGGGAACCCATTACACCGTCCCTGGCCCGGAGCGAGTTGATCGGTCAGTCAGGCGGGCCACACACGCACCGACCCCGGCGCACGCTAACAGCGTCACCGTAGCAACTCAAGCGCTCGTGATCATGCCCTGGTGGGGGGCTGCGGCGCCCTCACCGCCACGGCGTGCCGCGCCGGATTCGAGCGCCAGACGCCGTGCCGCGAGCACTGCCGCGCGGACCACCAGGACCGGGGTGTAGAGATCCTTGTCATGCCACAATGGAGGGTCGCCGACGGTGTCGACCTGCAGATGTGCCAGTGCCCGAGCAGCGGCCTGCACCGCCTCCGGCCGCCGGTCGCCCGTCCCGAGCAGGACCTGCACCGCGTACGCCGTCTCCTCGGTGGTGGTCGACCAGCGTCCCCAGCCGCCGTCGTCGCGCTGGGTGGCGAGCACCCAGCCGATGGCCCGGTCGACGGCCTCCCCGGCGGCCTCCGGCGGTGCGTGACCGGCCAGCGCCAGGGCCGCGCAGGAGGTGGCGTAGTAGGGCGAGGCGTGCCAACGGTCCGTCCAGTGGCCGTCCGGCTGCTGCACCTCGCGCAACCAGCCACCGAGGGCGGCCACCCGGGCGCCGTACCGGTCCGCGCCCTCGCGGGTGTGCCGGGCGTGCCAGCCCAGCGCCTCCAGCACGTGCGCGTTGGTGGTGATCGAGTCGCCGTCCTCTCCGCGCCAGGTGCAGAAGTGACTGCCGAGGTCGTAGCGGAACAGACTGGTCGGGTCGACCGGCCGGCCCAGCCGGGCCAGGGCGTACAGGGTGGCCGAGGTGGTGTCGGCGTCGGCCGGCAGCCCCGGCCCGGTCGCCGCACCGTCCGGTCCGAGTGCGTCGGCCAATCCGGCCACCACCGCCGGCGACGGTCGGACCGGTATCCCCGCCCGGATGAGCGTGCCGAGTGTCCAGGACCGCTCGAAGACGCTGATCGGGGTGCAACACGGCACCGGGCCGTCGTGGCGGGCCACCACCTCGTCCAGGTACGCCCGCGCGGCCCGGTCCGGTGCACGCCGGTGGTTGAGCCACCCGGCCGTGGCGGCTGGTGAGGCGCCCACCGCGCCGTCGATCGGGCGGACCTCCTCGCGGGTCGCGGCGTTCGGCCCCAGTACCTCGTAGGCGTGCCACAGCTTGCGCGGCATCGGCCGGTCGGTGGCGAGCAACGCGGAGACCGCGTCGAGGCGCCGCCGGTCCACCCGGGGCAACGGATGCAGGCCGGGCAGTGCCGGGGCGCCCCCGTCGCGTAGCCGGGTCAGGTGCGTGTCGATGCGACCGGTCAACGCCGGCACGATCAGGTCGGCCGCCGGGGTGTCCGGCAACGGCGCGCCGGCTCCCAGCCGCCGGGCCAGCGCGGTCAGCCCCCGAGCGGCGGCGTCCACCAGGTCCGACCGCGCCGGGCCGGAACGGTGGGCCGGCTCGTCCCGGGCGAGCACCGCGACCAGGGCCTCGACCGCGCTCGCCGTCGGCACGAGGCCGTACCCGCCGGGCAGGCCCCAGGCGCCGTCCGGTCCCTGCTGACCAAGCAAATACGCCAACCGCCGGCCGTGGCCACCGAGCCACGGGGCGTCGGCGACCAGGCGACCCGTCTCGTAGACCGAGGCACTCACCTGCCCGGCCGGTTCCCGGTCCAGGTCCGCGACCAGGTCGGCGGCCGCGTCGGTGACGCGCTGCGCCGCCTCCGGTGGTCCGGTGACGCCTGCGGCCGTCACGGCGTGCCCCAGAAGTCGGTGGACCGGTAGAAGCCGCTGCTGAAGCCGATCTGCCGGGCCAGGTAGTCGGCCGCCACCGGGCAGTCGACGCGGAGCGTCGCGAGCTGGTCCCGGGCCTCGGCGACCAGCTCGACGATCCGCTTCTCCACCTCGGCGCGGGACACCAGTAGCAGCGCGTTGAGGTCGCCCCAGCGCAGGTCGCGCTCGTACGTGCCGAGGTCGTTGACCAGGCGTAGGATGCGCTGCACCTGGTCGCTCGCGGCCAGCAGCGCGTCGAGGTGCGCCAGGGTGGCCGGATCGTCGCTGTGGATCCAGTGCACGACGTTGACCACGGTGCAGGCCAGGTTGGCGGCGTTGTCCAGGTACTCCGCGAACCCGGGCCGGGTGTCCGGCGACTGCTTCCAGTCCCACTCCCGGGCCATCGCGACGAGCACCTTGCGGGTCTCCTCCCGCCAGCGCTCGCGGTGGGCGGCGAAGGCGGGCACCGTGGCGAGTTCGTCGCGCAGCTCGGCGAGGAAGGCACCGAGCTGGTCGCCCTCCTCGGGCGTCCCGCCGTCGACCACCGCCAGGCAACGGGCGGTCAGCCGGTCGATCTCGTCGCGCGAGCGGGCCTCGTGGTCCACCAGCCAGTCCACGGCGAAGCCCCACAGCACCGCCCGGTTGGTGACCCGGAGCCGGTCGAGGTCGCACCAGGGCGCGCCGAAGGCGATCGCCATCGCCACGTTGCCGAACAGCGTGGCGTCGAAGGGCCGGGCCGGGAACAGCTCGGGGTACGCGGCGGCGACCGCCGCCAGGTCGCGCTGACCCTTCGCGGCGAGGGCGCAGATCCGGCCCTGTTCGGCGGCGTCGGTCATCTGGTCGCCGGAGCCGACCGGCGACACCTCGGTCCGGGAGCTCACGCCGCGACACCCTGCGCGGGCCGCAGGACCACCTCGACCGGTTCCAGGGGGCGCAACGCGGCGGCCACCTTGATGCCGGGTACGGCCGGACGGCACAGCCGGAACCGGAACCGGCTCAGCAGGCCGGCCACGATCAGCGTCGCCTCCAGATAGAACAGGTGCATGCCCAGGCACTGGTGCGGGCCGCCGCCGAACGGGAAGTGCGTGTACCGGTGCCGCTGTCGGGCCTGCTCGGGCCGGAACCGGTCCGGGTCGAAGACGTCGGGTCGCTCCCAGAACTTCGACATGCGGTGGGTGATCAGCGGGCTGACCACCACAGTGGAGCCGGCCGGGATCCGGACCCCACCGATGACGTCCTCCTCGACCGCGTTGCGGGGGAAGAGCCAGCCGATCGGATAGAGCCGGAGCAGCTCGTCGAGCACCTGTCGGGTGTAGCGCAGGTCGCGCAGGTGTTCCTGGCGTACCGGCTGGCCGCCGATCACCTCGTCGATCTCGGCGTAGAGCCGGGCGGCGATCTCGGGGTTGCGCTCGATGTGCGGCCACAGCCAGGTGAGGACGCTGATCGTGGTCTCGGTGGTGGTGGCCACCATCGCCACCGTGTCGTTGCGGACCTGCTGCTCGTCGAGTCGGCCACCGCCCTCGGTGCGGCCCCGCCACAACGTGCTGATGATGTCGTCGGCGTCGTCGGCGGTCTCGTGGCGGGCGGCCCGCACGGTCGGCAGCAGGAGGTCGTCGATGAGCTGTACGGCCCGGCGGAACGTCCGGTCACCGGGCATGGGCGCGGCCAGCGGCGCCCACGGCATCAGGATGCGGGGCATCACCGAGCGGGCGATGTCGTCCTGCGCCTGCATGATCCGCATCGCGTCGGGCACCGAGATCCGGTCCGCGAAGAAGACCCGCATGATCGCCGAGCAGACGATGCGGGCCTGCACCGTGCCCATGTTGACCGGTCGACCGGTACGCGCCGGCTCGGCCAGCTCGTCGACGGCCTCCTCGATGGCGAGGGCGAGACGGTCGACCATCGCGTCGATGCGGCGGGCGGTGAACAGCGGCTGGAGGATCTGCCGGCTGTCGGCCCAGTGTTCGCCGTCGCTGAGGATGCCCTCGCCGAACAGCCGCTTCAGCGGGCGCCACTGCAGACCGTCGCCGGCGCGCACGTAGTTGCCGGAGCGCTCGCGCAGGACCTGTTGCAGGTGCTCGGGGTGGGTGACCAGGTACGGGCGCAGCGAGCCGAGGTTGAGCCGGACGACCTCACCTGCGGAGCGTTCGCCGAACTCGACGAGGGCGCGGGCCGGATCACGCAGCAGGTTCGGTAACGTGTATCGCAGCGGGATCGATGCCGGTCTCCGGGTTCGGGCGCAGTTCACGTCGTCGGCTCCCAGTTGGGCGGGCCCCGGGGGTGAGGGGCGTTACTCTTCGAAATGCCACGATTGCGATGAGCATGACATTGCCGTAGCACTCCTCACTAGTCACGTACCGAGAAATCTTCGTGGTCGACATTCCCGCCGTCCACAACGGAGACGTGGCGTACGAGTCAGGTGCACGAGGGACACCGCACTCTTCCGGCACTCCCGTCCACCGCTCATCGCGCCTGCTCAACACCGGTCCGCGCGGCCTCGCCCCGAGTGCCGACCCCACGCCGACGCCCGGCGCTCCCGGACCCCGCCGGCTCTCTCAGGTGATCTTCGTCATCCCTGCTCACATCGGGGGTACGGAACCCGTGGCAACGATCGGCCGACCGGGCGGGCAGGCCCCTCGACGCGGTCCCGCCGCGAAGAACCCGGGCGCGGCCGGGCCCGCTGTGCCAGGCTCAGGGGCATGGACGACACGACCATCCTGAGCCGGATCTCCGATCTGGTCGACGAGGAGCACCGGCTGCGCGCCGAGGCGCAGGCCCACGAGGCGGGCACCGACGACGAGGCCCGTGCCCGGCTGCGTGCGCTGGAGGAGTCCCTCGACCAGTGCTGGGACCTGCTCCGCCGTCGACGCGCCGCGCGGCAGGCACACGGCGACCCCGACGCCCAGGGCGCACGCCCGGTGCCCGAGGTCGAGCGGTACCTCCAGTAGGCACCCGTCGGGCTCCGGGCGGCGGCGGAACCGCCCCCCGGAGCCCGTCGTCCGGCCCGACCGACGGCCGACGCCGGACCGTCAGCGCAGACCGGCCTCGCGGGCCAGCAGATCGGTCAGAGCGTCCGGCTCCTGAGGCAGGCCCCGAGCAGTGAACCAGGTGGCGACGACCCGTACGTCCCGGGCCAGGAAGTCCCGCCCCTGCGGGTTCGCCACCACGTCGACCACCTGCGGCAGGTCGATCAGGACCAGCCGCCCCTGGTGCACCAGCAGGTTGTACGGCGACAGGTCACCGTGCGCGTACCCGGCGCGGGCCAGCACCACCAGCGCGTCGACGAGCTGCTCCCACAGCCTGCGCAGCTCGCCCGGGTCGGGACGCAGCTCGGCCAGCCGGGGCGCGGCCCGCCCCTGGTCCGGGTCGCCGAGGAACTCCAGCATCAGCTCGGTGCCGCGCAACTGCACCGGGTACGGCACGGCGACGGTGCCGAACCGTTCGCCGATCTCCCAGAGCCGGGCCAGCGCGGCGAACTCGGCCGCCGCCCACTGCCCGGCGACCATCTGCCGGCCGAACGCGGTCCGCCCGGTCATCGCGCGCATCTCCCGGGACCGGCGGACCCGCCGTCCTTCGAGATATCCGGCGTCGCGGTGGAAGAGCCGGTGTCGGGGATCGCGGTAGCGCTTCGCCGCCAGCAGACAGGACCGGTCGGTCTCCGGCACGGCCCGGCGGACCAGGTGGACGTCGGCCTCCTTGCCGGTCTTGAGCACCCCGAGTTCGGTGTCTTTCGCGGCCAGTTCGGTGACCAGCCATGCCGGATGGGGTTGCGGGCCGTGCACCGCGTCGTCCCAGGAGGACCAGACCTCGCCGGTCTTCGGGTCGGGCTCGTCGTCCGGGTCGGTCGGGGCGGGGCCGGACGGCCGCCCGCGCTTCAGGAAGTGTGGTTCGTCGTCGTCGAAGCGGCGCTTGCCGCGGGCTCGGCGCTCCGGCACCGAGGAGTCGTGATCGCGCACTGCGCTGGTCGTCCCTTGTTCGAGGTGGATGGAGGCAGGAATTGACCTGCGAGAACGGCCATGACCGACCTCCTCTCCTCGACCGGGCGCACGCCCGGCAGCACGATGCGCGGACCATGCTCGTCGCGTCGGCCCGCCGGGGCAACCGGTTTTCGACCTCAGGCGCGGGTACGCCCCGCCGCGCCACCCGTGGCGCCCATGATCGCGGCGATGGCGGCGATCACCGTGTCGACGGTGACCGTCGGCGCGAACCGGGCGTCCGTCCAGGGCCGACCCCGGTGCAGCCAGACGCTGGGCAGCCCGACCGCGGTGGCGCCGCCGATGTCGGCCTCCGGGCCGTCGCCGATCACCCAGGCGCCGCGCAACGGCATCCGGGCGCGTTGTGCGGCCAGCGCGAAGATCCGTGGGTTGGGCTTGCTGACCCCGGCCTCCTCGGAGATCACCCAGTCGGCCACGTACCGGTCCAGGCCGGTCCGCCGGATCTTGGTGTCCTGTAGGCGGACCGTGCCGTTGGTGACCACCACCGGCATCCAGCCGGCGTCGTCGGCGATCCGCAGCGCGCAGGCGACCAGCGGATCGAGCCGGGTGAACTCGACGATGCCCTCGTGCAGCTCCTCAACCAGGTCGATGGAGGGGATCCGCAGGCGGTAGCGGTCCCGGATGGCGTCGGCGACGTCCCACCGGTCGGTGAGCCCGTCGGCGTCTATCGACAACAGCCATTCGATGTCGTGCGCGGGCGCACCGATGCCGTCGAGGAAGCGCTCTGCCCAGGTGCGGAACGGCCCGGCTCGATCGAGCAGGGTGTTGTCCAGATCCAGCAGGAGCAGTGGCACTCGGGCACCTTACGGGAATCCGGTGCCCGCCCGACAGGGCCGGAGGTTACGCGGTGATGTCGTACCGGCACCGACCCCGACCAGAACCCGATTTCCAAGCCGTACGTACGGTTTGCGTTACCCCGGGTGAGCTGACACGATCGTGACGTGCCCAGAGTAAGTCAGGACCAGCTCGACGCCCGTCGACACGAGATCCTCACCGCCGCGCGCGCCTGCTTCGCTCGGCACGGCTACGAGGGCGCCACCGTGCGCCGGCTCGAAGAGGCGACCGGGCTGTCCCGAGGGGCCATCTTCCACCACTTCCGGGACAAGGACTCGCTCTTCCTGGCCGTCGCCGAGGACGACGCGGCGACGATGGTGGAGACCGTCGCCCGCAACGGTCTGGTCCAGGTCATGCGGGACCTGCTCGCCCGCGCGGTCTCTCCGGACACCACCGGATGGCTCGGCAGCCAACTGGAGGTCTCCCGACGGCTGCGGACCGATCCGGCCTTCGCCAAGCGGTGGGCCGAGCGCTCGGCGGCCATCGCCGAGGCCACCCGGGACCGCCTGTCCCGGCAACGCGAGGCCGGAGTGCTGCGCGAGGACGTACCCATCGACGTGCTGGCCCGCTTCCTCGAACTCGCCTACGACGGCCTGGTCCTGCACCTGGCCATGGGACGACCCGCCGGCGACCTCGGCCCCGTCCTCGATCTGGTCGAGGAGGCCGTCCGTCGCCGCTGAACAGTCGGTAACGGCCCGATAACCCGGCTGTCCCGGCCTCGGCACGGTGGCGTCCGCGCTCCACAATGAGTCTGCGTTCCCTTCGCGCGACAGGAGCAGGCCATGACGGATCCCGCGGCGGACTTCCACACCTGGGGTATTCCCAGCCGCACCTTCCTGTTTCTCTATCTGGCGGCGGCGCTCGTCCTCGTCGTCGGCACCCTGATCCACCGCCGGGCGGTGCTGTCCGGCCGCTCCGCGCCCCCCGCCGACCAACTCGGCCCGCAGCAGCTCGCCTTCCTCAACGGCGGCGAGAACCTGGCGGTCTGGACCGCCATCGGCGCGCTGCGGGGACAGGGCGTGATCGGGGTCGACAAACACCACCGGCTGACCGCCGACGCTCCCCTGCCTCCCGGCGTGACCCCGCTCGACCGCGCCGTCCACCACGCCGCCAGCCAGCGCTGCCCCGCCCGCCAGGTCGTCACGACCGAGTGGGTGAGCCGGGCCCTCACCGAGCTGCGGGACGGCCTGGACCGGCACGGACTGCTGGTCACCCCGGAGCAGCGGGCGGCCCTGCGGATCGGCCCGCTGCTGATGGCCGTGCTGTCTGCGGTCGGCATCGCGCGCATCTTCGCCGGCGCAGCCAACGGGCGACCGGTCTGGTATCTCGTGGCCGTCGTACTCGCACTCAGCGTGGTGGCCACCCTGCTGTTCGCCCTGGTGCCCCGACGCACCAAGGCCGCCGACGCGGCGCTGCGGCTGCTCCGCATGCGCAACCACCACCTCGCACCCCGCAGTAACCCGTCGTACGCCACCTACGGCGCCGCCGGCACCGCGATGGCGGTGGCCCTCTACGGCAGCGCCACGATCTGGGCCATGGACCCCACCTTCGCCCAGCAGGCCGAGCTCCAGCGCCAGGCGGCCACCGGCACCGGCGGCACCGCCGCCTGCGGCGGTGGCAGCACCGCAGGCGCGAGCGACAGCAGCAGCGGCGGCGGCTGCGGAGGGGGAGGCGGCGGCGGGTGCGGCGGCGGTGGAGGATGCGGCGGATGACCGGCCCGCACGGGGTGGGCATCGGCTGGCGACCGGAGATCGCCGGATTCGTCGCCGACCTGCCCGGCCTGCGCTTCGTCGAGGTGGTCGCCGAGGGCGTGTCCCCCGCCGACCCACCCGACGGGCTGGTCGAGCTGCGTCGACGCGGCGTGACCGTGGTGCCGCACGGGGTACGGCTCTCCCTCGGCGGCACCGAACCGGTCGATCCGGCCCGGGTCGGTCACCTGGCGGCGGTCGCCGAGCTGGTGGCGGCGCCCCTGGTCAGCGAGCACATCGCCTTCGTCCGGGCCGGTGGCCTGGAGGCCGGGCATCTGCTGCCGCTGCCCCGCACCCGCGAGGCGGTCGACGTGGTCTGCGCCAACGTCGCCCGGGCCCGGGCCGACCTGCCGGTGCCGATCGCGCTGGAGCCGATCGCCGCGCTGTTCGACTGGCCGGACGACGAACTCGACGAGGCCGCGTTCCTCACCGAGATCCTGGACCGCACCGACGCGCTGCTGCTGCTCGACATCGCCAACGTGCACGCCAACGCCCGTAACCGGGGCACCGACCCGCTGGCCCTGCTGGATCGGCTGCCGTTGGACCGCGTCGCGTACGTGCACGTCGCCGGCGGCGCCGACCACGGCGGCTTCTATCACGACACCCACACCGACCCGGTCGGACAGGACGTCCTCGACCTGCTCGCCGAGGTGTGCGCGCGGCACCGGCCACCGGCGGTCATGCTGGAACGCGACGGGCACTACCCGCCCGCCGCCGACCTGCGCGCCGAGTTGGACGCCATCGCCACCGCCAGCGGCTTGCCGATGGTGACGTGAGCACCGACGCCCACGACCCACCCGCGCCGGGTGGCACGCTGGCCGAGCGGCAGGCGCGACTGGTGGCCGCGCTGGTGGCCGGTGGCCCACCGCCCCCGGGGTTCGCGCCCGCACCGCTGGCCGCCGCCCGTGCGGCGCTGCTACGCAAGCGGGCCGGCGAGGTCGCCCGACACTGGCCGCTGCTCACCGCTGCCCTCGGCCCACGCTGGCCGTCGACCTTCCTCACCTGGGCCGCCGACCGGCCCACCGGCGGCGGCCTGCGCGACGGCTGGGACCTGGCCCGCGCGCTGCGCGACCGCGCCGAACTGCCACCGCTGGGCGCCGAGGAACTCGCCGTGCGGGAAGCCAGCCTGCGCTACGACGGCGCTCGGGCGCCACGCCCCCGACGCTCCCCCGCACTCGCACGCGTCGACGGCGCCGTCGCGATCCAACTCGCCGGCCGCGTACGCCTCCTCCGGAGGTAAGGAAGGGACCCTTTCTAACGCCTGCGGTAGAGCAGGGGTCCCCTCCTAACATCAGGGCTCGGCGGGACGGACGGACCCGGAGGTGCCGGACCCACACCGGCTGCGGCAGGATCGGTGGCATGGATCTAGGACTCACCGACCGGGTGTACGTGCTCACCGGCGCCTCGCGCGGCCTCGGTCACGCCACGGCGCGGAGCCTGGTCGCCGACGGCGCCCGGGTGGTGCTCTCGGCCCGGCACGCCGACACGGTGGCCGCCGCCACCGCCGAACTCGGCGGGCCGGAACACGCCGTCGGCATCACCGCCGACCTCACCGACCCGGACACGCCCGAACGGCTGGTGCAGGCCGCGCACCAGCACTTCGGCCGACTCGACGGCGCCCTGGTCTCGGTGGGTGGACCGACCCCCGGCAGTGCCGCCTCGGTCGACGACGAGCAGTGGCGACGCGCCTTCGAGACCATCTTCCTGGGCAGCGTACGGACGGTGCGGACGGTGGCCGGGGCGCTGCCCGACGGAGGCGCCATCGCACTCGTGCTGTCCACCTCGGCGCGGGGCCCGGTCACCGGGCTGGGCATCTCCAACGGGCTGCGCCCCGGTCTGGCCGGGGTCGCCAAGGACGTCGCCGACGAGTACGGCCCCCGTGGCGTACGGGTGGTCGGGTTGCTGCCGGGGCGGATCATGACCGACCGGAACCGGGAACTCTTCGCCGCCAGCGGCGACCCCGAACAGGCCCGCGCCGAAGCCGAGGCCGGCATCCCCCTGCGCCGCATCGGCGACCCCGACGAGTTCGGGAGGGTGGCCGCGTTCGTGCTCTCCCCGGCCGCGAGCTACCTGACCGGGGTCACCATCCCCGTTGACGGCGGCGCGCTGCGCGGCCTGTGACCGGGCAACCGAAGGGCGGCGCTGACCGTCCGGCGACCAGGCGACCGGAAGGCGGTCCCGCCAGTCCGGCGACCGGGCGACCGGAAGGCGACGCTGCGCGGCCGGTGACCGGGCAAGCAGAGGGCGGCCCGGTGCGAAGTGCCCGTGGCGCGGCGGTGCCGGGTCCCGGACCCGCAGCTCGGACCGACGGCGTGAATCGGGGGTACCGGCCGACCCGGGAGGAGTTGGCGGCGGCCGTGGACCGACTGCTGCCGGACGTCATCGCGCCCGGGTTGGACGTGCTGTTCGTCGGGATCAACCCCGGGCTGTGGTCGGCCGCGACCGGCTGGCACTTCGCCCGCCCCGGCAACCGGTTCTGGCCGGCGCTGCACCGGGGCGGGTTCACCCCGCGCCTGATGCACCCCAGCGAACAGGACGCGTTGCCCGGGCTCGGGCTGGGCATCACCAACGTGGTGGCCCGGGCCAGTGCCCGCGCCGACGAACTGTCCGCCGCCGAACTGGTCGACGGGGCACGGAAGCTGACCGGCAAGGTCGCCGCGTACCGGCCGCGCTGGGTGGCGGTGGTCGGGGTGACCGCGTACCGGATCGGCTTCGCCCGCCCGAAGGCCACCTTCGGCCGGCAGCCCGAGTCGCTGGCCGGTGCCCACCTCTGGGTGCTGCCGAATCCCAGCGGCCTGAACGCGCACTACACCCCGCAGACGCTCGGTGCCGCCTTCGCCGAACTGCGCGAGGCGACGGCCCGGGAGTGAACGCCCGTCAGTTGGCGGCGGCGGGCGGCAGCGCCTCGTCGGCGAGGTACTCCCGCGACGGGATGATCACCGGCTCCATCATGGCCTGGTCGGTGTGCGGCGTCGGCGAGTCGGCCACCGCGAACTGGGTGCGGTACAGCTCGGCGTAGAGACCACCGACGGCGACCAGTTCGTCGTGCCGCCCGCGCTCGACGATGCGGCCCTCGTCGAGGACGAGGATCTGGTCGGCGTCGCGGACCGTGGAGAGCCGGTGCGCGATCACCAGCGCGGTACGCCCGGTCAGCGCCACCGACAGCGCCCGCTGCACGGCCGCCTCGCTCTCCGAGTCGAGGTGCGCGGTCGCCTCGTCGAGGATCACGATCGAGGGTGCCTTGAGCAGCAGCCGGGCGATCGCGATGCGCTGCTTCTCACCACCGGAGAAGCGGTAGCCGCGCTCCCCGACGGTGGTGTCCAGCCCGTCGGGCAGCGCCCGGACCAGGTCGGCGACCTGTGCACCGGCCAGCGCCGCCCACAGTTCGTCGTCGGTGGCGTCCGGCTTGGCGTACCGCAGGTTCTCGGCGATCGTCTCGTGGAACAGGTGCGAATCCTGGGTCACCACGCCGATCTCGTCCCGCAGCGATTCGAGCGTGGCGTCCCGCACGTCGACGCCGCCGACCAGCACCTGGCCATCGGTGACGTCGTAGATGCGGGAGATCAGCATGGACAGCGTGGACTTGCCCGCGCCGGAGGGCCCGACCAGGGCCACCATCTGCCCCGGCTCGACCCGGAAGGAGACGCCCTTGAGCACCGGCTCGTTGACCGTACGGTCCAGCGTGGCGACCTCCTCCAGCGACGCGAGGGAGATCTCGGCGGCGCTCGGGTAGCGGAAGCGCACGTCACGGAACTCGACCCGGCCGGCGTCCCGGGGCACCGCAACGGCGTCGGACCGCTCCTTGATCGCCGGATCCAGGTCGAGCACCTCGAAGACCCGGTCGAACGAGACCAGCGCGCTCATCACGTCGACCCGGACGTTGCTCAGCGCGGTGAGCGGACCGTAGAGCCGGGTGAGCAGCAACGCGAGCGTCACGACCGTGCCGGCGCTGACCTCGCCGGTGACCGCCAGCCACCCGCCGAGCCCGTAGGTGAGCGCCTGGGCCAGCGAGGCGACCAGCAGCATCGCCACGAAGAACGTCCGCGAGTACATCGCGGAGGTGATGCCGATGTCGCGGACCCGCTCGGCGCGGGCGGCGAACCGGCCGGCCTCGGCGTCGGGGCGACCGAAGAGCTTCACCAGCAGCGCGCCCGCGACCCCGAACCGCTCGGTCATGGTCGCGTTCATCTTGGCGTCGAGGTTGTACGACTCGCGGGTGATCTCGGCCAGCCGCCGACCGACCCGCCGGGCCGGGATGATGAACACCGGCAACAGCACCAGCGACAACGCGGTGATCTGCCAGGAGAGGGTGAGCATCACGGCGGCGGTGAGCAGCAGCTGGATCACGTTGCTGACCACGCCGGAGAGCGTCGAGGTGAAGGCCCGCTGGGCCCCCATCACGTCGTTGTTGAGCCGGCTGACCAGCGCACCGGTCTGGGTGCGGGTGAAGAACTGCAACGGCATCCGCTGCACGTGGTCGTAGACCCGGGTCCGCAGGTCGAGGATGATGCCCTCGCCGATGCGCGCCGAATACCAGCGCTGCGCGAGCGAGAGCATCGCGTCGGCGACGGCCAGGCCGGCGATGAAGAACGCCAGCCGGATGACCAGCGCGCCGGCCTCGTCGCCGCCCCTGGTGATCGCGTCGATGACCTGACCGGCGAGCAACGGGGTGGCCACCCCGATCACCGCCGCGACGATCACGGTCAGCAGGAACACGACGATGTCGCGCCGGTACGGTCGGGCGAACGCCACGATCCGCCGGGCGACGCCACGCTGCAACCGGTGACTGGAGATCTCGTCACCGTTGCGCATCGACCGCAGCATGCTCCAACCGCCCATGCCGCCGGCGGCCATCGGGTTGGACACACACACCTCCGGGAAGGGCCTCAGTACGCCGTCGGGTCAATTCTCCCGACAGCTACGACAACCTCGTGAGTAACCCGGATCTTCCCGAACGGTCCTTACTATTCTGCGTACCCGGCAAGATCGCGGATCCGCCGGGTCTGTGCCTCCCGCTCGGCCCGCTGCTGCTCGGCGTGCGTCCGTCCGGACGCACCGGCGAGCAGTGCCTTGATCTCCACGACGGCGTCACGCTGGTGCGCGAGCAGCCCGGCGGTGAGATCGCGTACCGCGTCGTCCAGCTCCGCGTTCGGCACCACCAGGGTGGCCAGGCCGAGCCGGTCCGCCTCGACGGCGTCCATCCGCCGACCGGTGGTGCAGATCTCCAGCGCACGGGCGTAGCCGACCAACTCCACCAGGCGCTTCGTGCCGGCCAGGTCCGGGACCAGGCCCAGCGTGACTTCGGCCATGGACAGCTTCGCGTCCTGCGCCAGCACCCGCAGGTCGCAGGCGAGGGCGAGCTGGAATCCGGCGCCGATGGCGTGCCCCTGCACGGCCGCAACGGAGATGACGTCCGGCCGGTGCAGCCAGGTGAAGCCGCTCTGCAGGACGGCGATCTGGTCGGCGCACTCCGCTTCCGGCAGTGCGGCCAGCTCGGCGAACGAGCCCGGCCCGGTGGCGCCCACGACCGCCAGGTCGAGGCCGGCGGAGAACGCCCGCCCCTCACCCCGGACGACCACGACACGTACGTCACCGGGCAGGTCCCGGGAGAAGTCGCTCATCGCGCGCCACATCGACGGGGTCTGCGCGTTGAGCACGTCGGGCCGGCACAGGGTGACCGTGGCGATCGGCCCGTCACATTCCAGCCGGACCCCGGTCGCCTCGGTGGTCACCGGGCGGCCCGGGTCACGGTGGTGGTGTACGACGCTGACGGGCGGGTCACGCCTTCTTGCGGCGCCGGGCCCCGCCGCGCTGCCGCAGCTGCACCCCGGACTCGGTGAGCACGCGGTGAATGAACCCGTAGGATCGGCCGGTCGAGGCCGCGAGAGCACGGATGCTCTCTCCTCCGGTGTACCGCTTGACGAGGTCCTTGGCGAGCGTCTGACGCTCGGCTCCGACGATCCGGCGACCCTTCTCAGTGCTGGTGGCTGTGCCAGTGGCTGCCATGCTGTGTCCTCACGTCCCAGACTGTGCGGTTCGGATACGGTCCCACCTATTAGACCGCCTCGAACGATCATGCGCCAGATATCAACTATTCGCCAACCGACACGCTATGCAATGTCAGCTTCCCGATAGGTGACGACCGTCGGCACGCGGTCGCGGGGCGGGGCCCGCCAACGGCCCGGAGCTGGCTCTCGGCGGCCGGCCACCGCTCGCACGCACGGTACCGCCGACACCACGGACCGCCACCGCCCCCTCACCAAAGGTATAGACCGCGGTCACCGTCCGGCGCTCCGAGGCGCAGGCGCCCCGACCGGGCTGAGCCGCCTCGCCCTCCGTCGCACTCCGACCGGCCTGTTGGCCCGTACGCTGCCGGCCATGCTCGACCTGCTCGGCACCGCAACCGTCGCCGCGGTGGTCTTCGCCGCGACCAACATCGACGACATCGTCATCCTGACGGTGTTCTTCGTCGCCGCCCGCACCACCGGCCGTCCCCGCATCGGGCAGATCGTCACCGGCCAGTACCTGGGCATCGGCGCCCTCGTGCTGGCCAGCGCCGTGGTCGCGGCCGGGCTCCTGGTCGTACCCGACGAGTGGACCGGCCTGCTCGGGCTGCTGCCGATCGCCCTCGGTGTCCGCGCACTGCGACGACGCGACGACGACGAGCCGCCTCCGGTGGTCGCCGGTGTGGTCGGCGTGGCCGCCGTGACCATCGCCAACGGCGCCGACAACGTGGCCGTCTACGTGCCGGTGCTGCGCACCCTCGGTGTCGCCGACGCCGCCGTCTTCGGGCTGGTCTTCGCCGGCCTGGTCGCCGTGTGGTGCGTGGCCGGCGCCTGGCTCGGCGGCCACCCGAGGGTGACCCGGCTGGTCGAACGCGCCGGCCACTGGCTGGTGCCGACGATCTTCGTCGCCGTCGGCGTGGTCATCCTGGCCACCTCCGGCGTCGTCGGGCACCTGCTCGATCTCGCCCGCTGACCCCGGCGTGCGTGTAAGGAGGGGTCCCTTCCTATACACCAGGCGTTAGTAGGGGACCCTTCCTTACACCGGGTCAGGCCAGCTCGACCAGTTCCAGCAGGTCGTCGCTCCAGGCGTCCTCGTCGCCGTCGGGCAGCAGGATGGCCCGGTCCGGCTTGAGCGCCAGCACCGCGCCCGGGTCGTGGGTGACCAGGACGATCGCGCCCGGGTAGTTGGCGATCGCGTCGAGCACCTGCTCCCGACTGACCGGGTCGAGGTTGTTGGTCGGCTCGTCCAGCAGCAGCACGTTCGCCCCGGAGCAGACCAGGGTCGACAGCGCCAGCCGGGTCTTCTCGCCACCGGAGAGCACCCCGGCGGGCTTGTCCACGTCCTCGCCGGAGAAGAGGAACGCACCGAGGATCTTGCGCAGCTCGGTGTCGGTCTGCTCGGTCGAGGCGGCCCGCATGTTCTCCAGCACGGTCCGCTCGACGTCCAGCGTCTCGTGCTCCTGCGCGTAGTAGCCCAGCCGCAGCCCGTGCCCGGGCCGCACCTCGCCGGTGTCCGGCTTCAGCAGCCCGCCGAGCATCCGCAGCAGCGTGGTCTTGCCGGCCCCGTTGAGCCCGAGGATGGCCACCCGGGAACCCCGGTCCACCGCCACGTCCACGTCGGTGAAGATCTCCAACGACCCGTACGACTTGGACAGGCCGGACGCGGTCAGCGGGGTCTTGCCGCACGATGCCGGAGCGGGGAAACGCACCTTGGCCACCTTGTCGCCGACCCGGACCTCCTCCAGCCCGGACATCAGGCGTTCGGCACGCCGGGCCATGTTCTGCGCGGCCACCGTCTTGGTGGCCTTCGCCCGCATCTTGTCCGCCTGGGCCATCAGGGCGCCGGCCTTCTTCTCGGCGTTGGCCCGCTCCCGGCGCCGCCGCCGCTCGTCGGTCTCCCGCGCCTCCAGGTACGCCTTCCAGCCCAGGTTGTAGACGTCGACCACGGAACGGGTGGCGTCGAGGAACCAGACCTTGTTGACCACCGACTCCAGCAGCGAGCCGTCGTGCGAGATCACCACCAGCCCGCCCTTGTGGTTGGCGAGGAAGCTGCGCAGCCAGGTGATCGAGTCGGCGTCGAGGTGGTTGGTGGGCTCGTCGAGCAGCAGGATTCCGCCGCCGTTGTCGGCCGCGTCGCGGAACAGGATCCGCGCCAGCTCGATGCGGCGGCGCTGACCGCCGGAGAGGGTGCCGATGGTCTGCGCGAGGGCCCGGTCGGGCAGCCCCAGGTTGGCGCAGATCCGGGCCGCCTCGGCCTCGGCCGCGTACCCGCCGAGCGCGGCGAACTGGTCCTCCAGCGCGCCGTACCGGCGGACCAGGCGCTCGTCGCCGCCGTCGGCGAGCTGGTTCTCCAGGTCCTTCATCTGCGACATCAGCGCGTCCAGGCCACGGGCGGAGAGCACCCGGTCCCGGCCGGTGACCTCCAGGTCGCCGGTACGCGGGTCCTGCGGCAGGTAGCCGACGGCGCTGCGCCGGTCGATCTGTCCGGCGTACGGCTGTCCCTCACCGGCGAGCACCTTCAGGGTGGTGGTCTTGCCGGCGCCGTTGCGGCCGACCAGGCCGATCCGGTCCCCCGGCTGCACCCGCAGCGTGGTGTCGGACAGCAGGATCCGGGCGCCGGCGCGCAGTTCCAGGCCGCTGGCATTGATCATGTCGGGGTACTCGCTCTCGGGGATCCGCAGGGCTGACTCAGGGCACACGAAAGCGCCGGCGGATCATGGTGACCCGTCGGCGCGGGGCGTTCAGCCTTCGCAGAGCAGCACGGGTCGATTGTACCGGGCCCCGGTGAACGGCGAACGCGGATTACCGACCAAGATCGTCGGGTACCGATTCGCCGTCCGGACCGGTTCCGGCCCGCGAGCCACTGACTGATCGGGGTCATCATGGAGCTGAACGAGAACGCGCGGATCGACACCAGCCAGGTGGAGGACCGGCGAGGTGGCGGTGGAGGCGGCGGCGGGCTGGGCATCCCCATCCCGATCGGCGGTGGCCGCGGCGGCATCGTCGGACTCGTCATCGCCGTGCTGGTGGCGCTGGTGGGTGGCGGCTTCGGGCTGAACGCCATGACCGGCGGCGGCGAGCAGGGCGACAACACCGCGCTGGAACAACGCTGCGAGGCGCCGGACGCGTTGGAGCAGCTCGACTGCCGCAACAACCTCTACGTCAACTCGATCCAGGCGTACTGGCGTACCGCCCTGCCGGAGGCGTTCGGCGAGCAGTACCGGCCGACCCGTACCGTCTTCTTCGACCAGGCCGTCAGCACCGCCTGCGGTCAGGCCGACTCGGGCGTCGGCCCGTTCTACTGCCCGGCCGACTCGCTGGTCTACATCGACCTCTCCTTCTACGAGGTGCTCGCCCGGCAGCTCGGCGCCACCGGCGAGTTCGCCCAGCCGTACGTGCTGGCCCACGAGTACGGCCACCACGTCCAGAACCTGCTCGGCACCAACGAGCAGGTCCGCCGCCAGCAGCAGCGGGACCCGGGCAACGCCAACGACCTGTCGGTCCGCCTGGAGTTGCAGGCAGACTGCTTCGCCGGCGCCTGGGCCAAGAACGCCACCGGCACCGCCGACGATCGCGGCCAGAAGATCTTCACCAGCATCACCGAGCAGGACATCGCCGAGGCCATCGACACCGCCGAGGCCATCGGAGACGACGCCATCTCCCGGCGCGCCGACCGGCCGGTCAACCCGGAGGAGTTCACGCACGGCTCTTCGGCCGACCGCAAGCGCTGGTTCAGCCGAGGCTACGAGACCGGCACCCCGGCCTCCTGCGACACCTTCAGCGGCGCGATCTGACGCGGTGCGGACGGGCCCCGGTCGACGCCTTCGGGGAAGGGCATCGACCGGGGCTCGTCCGTGTCCGACGTGGTGAAGCTCAGGTGGCCGGGTCGCGGTCCGTTTCGCGGATCAGGATGTGCACCGCGCGGGCGGCGGCGATCGCGGCCAACAGCACCGCGTGCCGAGGCTCGGGTACGTCGAGTAGCCGGTCGGCGCGCAGCGCGGCCAGTGGGGCGAGCCGGCGTTCGGCCAGCACGGTGTCCACGGCCCGGCGGTCCCCACCGGCGACCACCGCGTCCAGTCGTTCGGCTTCGGGCAGCAGCAGCCGGACCGCCAGGTCGACGGCGTCGGCGAGCGCGGCCTTGGCCTGGTTGTCGCGCCGTCGGGCGAACCGCTGCTGCGACCAGCCGCCGGCGGCGGTACGCCCCTGGACGTACCGCGTGTCGACCTTGTGTACCGGCAGCCGCTCCCCCTCCGCAACGCCGACCGCCACGGCCCCCTTGCGCGCCAGCAGCAGCCCGATCCGGCGCGGTGCGACGGCCTCCGCCACGAAGGCATCCAGGTCCGGGGCGACCGGCGAGCCCGGCGGGGTGTGCAGTTCGGCGGTGGCGCCGTCCGGGGCGGAGAGCAGCAGCCCGTACTCCTGCGCGGTGGTGGCGGGCGTGCCGTGCCGGTCGGCGAAGCCGTCGATCCACCGGTGCAACCGGGCAGGATCGACCTTCACCCAGCGGCCTCCCCCGGCAGCGGGTTGGCTACTCATCACCCGACCGTACGGCACGGACGAGGTCGACCCGGTCCGCCCTTGCGGCGGCCGGGTCGACCGCCGGCCGGAGCGAGAGGAATCCAGACGGGTAGTTCCCGAGCCTGCCCAGTCGCCGGGCCACTGGCCACTGCCATCGCGGCTGCGGCCATCGCGGCTGCGGGCCCTTCGCCCCCAGGGCATCCCCCTCGGGCCCTATCGAGCTGAACCGCCTGCGCTATCGCTCGACCGTGCCCGCAGTATCACTGGATCCGCGGGCACCACCGGGCCCGCGAGTATCACTGGGCCCGCGAGTATCACTGGGCCCGCGAGCACCACCGGGCCGCGAGCACCACCGGGCCCGCGAGCACCACCGGGCCGCGAGCACCACCGGGCCCGCGAGCACCACCGGGCCGCGAGCACCACCGGGCCCGCGAGCACCACCGGGCCCGCGAGCACCACCGGGCCCGCGAGCACCATCGGGCCCGCGGGTATCACTTGGCCCCACGTATCACTGGGCCCGCGAGCGCCACCGGGCCTCCGGGCAGCCACCGGCTGCGGCACCAGCGGGCATTCGCGCGGCCATCCGGCACCCGGGCATCACGGGACCGGCAGACACCACCGGGAGCCGGCAGACACCACCGGGAGCCGGCAGACACCACCAGGCCCGTGCACGCTGCCCGGGCACGGTGTGCCGCAGCCAGTGGCCGCCTGCCCGATCCGTCGACGCTCTCAGCTCGACAGGGCCCGCCTGCCATACCAGCCAGACCCGGTCCGCCAGCCACAGCGCGATTACGCCGCCCCGTTGACCGTCCATCCTGCTCCGCATCCCCGGACGTGCGGAAACGCCCCGCCTCCCGAAGGAGGGCGGGGCGTTCGTGTTGCGGATGGACGGCTCCGGGGACTTCTCGCCCAGGGCCACAGGTTCGAGTTCCGTCCGATCAGCAGGACAGTCGCGCCGGTCGCCCGGGACGCCGGTCGGCAGTCCGGGTCAGCCGACCTCGACGGGCAGCGACGGATCGCTGGTCCACTCGCGCAGCGAGCCGTCGTACACCGCCACGTCGGTCTCCCCGATCAGTCGCAGTGCCAGGGCGTCGCCGGTGGCGGCGATGCCTCCGCCGCAGTAGGTGACCTTCCGGCCCGGCTGGGCCTGCACCTCCTGGAAGATCTCCCGCAGTTCCGGCACCGACCGGAAGGTTCCGTCGGTCGGGTCGAGCAGCGCGGCGACGAAGACGTTGCGGCTGCCGGGGATCCGGCCGGGGCGGGCGTAGTTGATCGTCTCGGTGGCGTGGTGGTCCTCCGGCGACAGCGAGTTGATCAGGCAGGCTCCGCTACCGTTCTCCACCACCTGCTTGACCTCGTCCAGATCGGCGAACAGTTCGGGACGGGGCGTACCGACGAACTGGGCGGGCGGGTAGCTCTCCTCACCGGACCGGGTCGGGCGGCCCTCGGCGGTCCACTTGCCGAATCCGCCGTCCAGGACGGCCACGTTGTCGAAGCCGTTGGCGAGCAGCAGCCACCACACCCGGGTGGCCCAGAAGACGTTGGCCGCGTAGACCACGACCGCCGTGTCCGGACCGAGGCCCAGGCGACCCGCCGCCTCGGCGAAGCGCTCCGGGGAGGGCCTGGTGAACCAGCCGCCGTCCGGTTCGGAGAGGTCGTCGATGATGTCGGCGAACGCCGCCGACGGGATGTGCGCGGCCAGGTATTCGGGACGACCGGACGTCTGGGACCAGTCCTGGCCGGCCTCGCTCGGCGGGGCCAGGTGCACGGTCGCGTCGAGGATCCGCAGGTCCGGGTGGTCGAGGTGCTGGGCGAGCCACTCGGTGGACACGAGCGGGGTGGGCAGGTCGAGGGTGCTGGCCATGAGTCCTCCTGTCGCCGGATTTCCTATCTAGGCAATCGGGATTACCTTCGCGACAATACGGCCCCTACCTGCGGATATTCCGACGAGTGGTGGAGCTCACCCGCCGCTTGGGGTGGTAGCCATCGACGGACGGCAGGCCGGAGCGGAGATGCCTCTCCGGCCTGCCCGCCGATCAGTGCACGGTGAGGTTGCCGCCGGTCAGCGCCACCTCGCCGGTCC
This sequence comes from Micromonospora sp. NPDC003241, assembly GCF_053589795.1. Lineage (NCBI taxonomy): Bacteria > Bacillati > Actinomycetota > Actinomycetes > Micromonosporales > Micromonosporaceae > Micromonospora > Micromonospora sp. NPDC003241. The sequence continues at coordinate 28,277 of NZ_JBSFSO010000009.1, forward strand.
CGGCTCCCGTCCAGTCGGACGAGAAGACCAGGGTGCCGCCCTGCCAGAGGGTGATCCCGACGGTGTCGTGACGTCCGGGAGCACCCCGGTCGGTCACCGTCACCGCGAGCGTCAGGCCGGCGGCCACCAGCTTGCCCCGGCCGTCGTAGAGCGCGGCCTGGTATCGCACCGCCGCCGACCTACCGGCCGAGGTGATGCCGAGGCCGTCGATCGCGGTGGTCCTGACCGTGTAGTCGGTACCGCCGGACCGGTACGTGATCTCCGCGTGGCCCGACGCCGCCTTCTTCGCGGTGGCCGGCTTCGCGTTCAGGTTCACCGACACCTTCGACGCCCGGTCCACCGGGTGGGTGCCGGCCGACCGGGTGACGGTGAGGTGACCGCCACCGGTGAGGAATCCGCCGTCGGAACGGGCGACCGTCACCGTGGCGGTGGTGTTCCCGGTGTAGTTGCCGCCGACCGTGGCGGTCACCGTGTGCGCGCCCGCCGGCAGGGTCGCCGTGCAGGCCGCCGTGCCGGTGGTGGTGGCGGTGGCGGTCAGGTCCACGCGAGCGGTGCAGAGCGTGCCCCCACCCGCGGTGAAGGTCACCGTGGCGGTACGCAGGTCACCGCCGGTGGTGTCGGCCGACGACGGCAGCACGGAGCTGTCCCGCAGTACGGCCCGCAGCAGGACGCGACCGGCGGCACCGGCGGTCGCGGTGCTGACCAGGGTGTCCCCGGCCCAGGTAACGGCCGCGTTCTCCGGGGTGACGGTGACGGTGAACGTGGTGCTGCCGACCAGCCCGGTGCCGTCGGTCACCGTGACGGTAACCGGGTACGTGCCCGGGGCCGCCGAGGTGGTGCCGGTGACGGTCCAGCTCCGGGTGCCGGGGCGGGTGTCCGGCCCGGAGGTGTCGGCCACGGTGAGCGCCAGCCCGGTCGGTAGGCCGGTGGCGGTCGCGGTCAGCGCCGACCCGGCACCGTCGGCGTCGGTCGCCCGGACCGTCACCGTCGGCGAGAGCGCGTCGCTGTACTGCACGCCGACGCCGCCGGCCGGGGCGTCGGTGGACACCTCGGGGGCGGAACGGATGCCGAACTCGGCGTCGTTGACGGCGAAGAAGACGTTCCCGATCGCCTCGATCCTGATCCGCGCCTCGTCGGTCGCCACGTTCGGCAGGGTCACCGTGGCGTCGCCGGTGTTCGGCGTGCTCTCGGCCAGCACGTACGGGAAGGTCTCGCCGCCGTTGACGGAGAGCGTGATCTTCACCTGGCCGACGCTCACCGGCGCCACGTCGGTGCCGGCGACGTCCCAGGTGACGCTCTGGGCCGTACCACCGTCGAGCACTGCGGTGCCGGCCTGCGAGGTGACCAGGAACGGTCCGGCGTCCGGGGCCAGCGTCAGGGCGACGTCGGCGCTGCCGATGCCGCCGCCACCCGGCCGACCGTCCCGGGCGGTGAGCTTGAAGTTCAGCGTCCGGTCGTTGTTCACACCGACCCAGTCCCGGGTGGGCAGGAACTCCGAGTAGCAGTCCAGGAGCTCCGGCGGGACGTTGGAGGCGCTGCCGCTGGCCGGCGGGGCCGGCGGGGTCGGGCAGGCGCCCGTACGGGCGTTGGTGTTGCCGACCAGCACCTGCGCGAGGTCCGGGAAGACCCGGGTCGAGTTGGTGGTGACCGCGTTCTGGCCCGGCGAGTGGTACTTCAGGGCGTCCTCGGGCGACACCCACGCCGGCTCGCCGAAGACCCGGAACAGCGGGCCGTTGGTCTTGGTGTTGTTCATCAGTGCGGTGCCCGCGCTGCCGCCCCGGTCGTTCTGCTCCCACAGGTAGGTGAGCGTGTCGCCGTCGACGTCGGTGGCGCTGCCGGTGAGCGCGAACGGCGTACGGACCGGGATGGTGAGACCGTCCGGCACGGTGACCACCGGGGCGTGGTTGGTGGTCTGCTCGACCAGGTGGCCGCCGTTGTCCACGGCTCCGCCCTTGGCGGTCTCGCCGACGAAACCGGTGACGCCGGTGAGGTCGCCCAGGGTCAGCGGGGCCACGTTGGTGGCGGCCAGGGTGCCGCCGAAGGTGACCTGGAAGCCGGTGTCGTTGAGCGTGCCGCTGCCCCCGAAGGCGGCCACGGTGACCGTCGCACCCGCCGGCCAGCCCGCGATCGACTCGATGGCGGCCTTGATCCCGGCGGTGGTGTAGTTGACCCCACGCACGATCGGCGCCGAGGTCGCGTCCCCGTAGCCGAGGGTGAACGAGTCGCCGGCGCTGTCGAAGTCACGCAACGAGACGGTCTGCACCTCGTTGATCGTCGGCCGGTTCGACGTGACGAAGTTCGTGATCTCGGTGTAGGTCCGGTGCGACCAGTACGGGTCGGTGTGCGGCTGGAGGTTGTCCTGCTGGCAGATGCCCGCGTACGCCATGATCGACGAACCGCTGCCCGGCTCGTACGAGTTGGCCGCGCTGCGGTTGCCGCCCGAGCAGTTCCACTGGTTGCCGTTGAAGGTGTGGTTGCCGGCGAACTGGTGCCCGATCTCGTGTGCCACGTAGTCGACCGCGAAGTAGTCGCCGATCGGGTTGGGCAGGCCGGTGCAGCCGCGCGCCTTGCCGTCGCCACCGACCACGCCGAGGCCCGCGATGCCGCCGCCGCTCAGTCCGAGACCGATGTGGCCGACGTCGTAGTTGCCCGCGCCGACGAGTTGGCCGAGCACGATCCGGTTGCGGTTGAGCAGGCCGCTGCTGCACCCGGTGAGCTGTGCCGGGGTGTAGCAGCCGGCGCTGCCGCAGGGGCCGTTCGGCTCGGTGGCCAGCGCCGGGGTGTTCAGGTTCGTCTTCTCGGTGTCGTTGACCAGGACGAGCCGGATCGCGGTCTCGTCCTCGTAGATCTGGTTGACCCGGTTGATCAGGGTGACCTTCGCGGCGGTCACGTTCTCCACCCCGAAGAAGGTGGCGTACGACGGGTCGGTCACGAACGCGAGACGGTAGGTGCGCAGCGTCACCAGCGGGCCGGCGACCGGCTCGCCGTGCGCCTCCTCGATCTCGTCGTGCAGGTGGTGCGCCGCCGACTCGACGTCCTCGCGCTCGACGAACTCACCGTTCTGGTTCGTCAGGTCGCGGGCGAAGTAGCTGGCGTACAGGCTCTGGTCGCGGTGGTAGTAGGGGTCGATGTACCACGCCCCGTCGGCGGACCGGACCGAGGCGTGGAAGCCCAGCGGGGTGAGGTCGGCCCGGATCGTCGCGGTCGGGTCGTCCAGGCCCGTGCCGGCGTACGTGCTGATCTCCGGGTGGGCGGCGGCCAACTCCGGCTCCATCACCGGCGACTCCACCAGCGCGAACCGCTGGAAGGTGCCGTCGGGGGCGGGCAGGGACACCACCTGCTGCGGCTGGCTCGCCGCGCGGCGCTGCTCTGCCGGTGCCCTCTCCAGCAGGCGCTGCATGCCGGCACGGTCCAGTGTGTAGGCGGACAGGTGCGCCGCCTCGACGGCCGCCGGACGGCCCGACTTGGTGGCGGCGGGCGTGCCGTCCACCTTGCGCCACGGGCCGTCGGCCGAGGGGGCGGCAGCGGCCGGGGTGGAGGTGAGCAGGACCGGTGACATCGTCGCCACCAATGCCACGGCCAGCGTGGCGGCCAGGCGGGGTCGGTGTGACCGGGTGTGTCCGGACCGTCCGCCCGGTCGAGGGGTGAGGAAGCTCCTCAACTCGTCTCCCTGGTGATGAGGGGTGCGACCCACCGTGCCGTCCGGGTCGACGGGCAGCACGGATGATCGATGGATGGGCCAGACCCTAAACGGACGGCGGAGGACGAACATCAGCCGAACAGAGGAAGATCCTCTGGGAGAGGGCCGTCCACGGTCAGCGCAACGCGACTTTCACAAGATCGTCACACAGTCGACGGTCCGTTCTGGAGCCTCAGTCGAGCAGCAGGGCGACGGCGAGTGCCGCGATGATGGCGCTCGACAGCAGGGCCGTGACCAACCGTCCCCGCGCGCCGGTGAGCGTCCGGCCGAGTAGCGTGCCGCCGGCGGCGACCACCAGCTGCCAACTGGCCGAGGCGAGGAACACCCCGAGGGTGAAGAGCGTCGCCGCGCCGGCCCCGGACCCGCTCTGGCCACCACGACCGAGCACCAACGCGGTGAAGTAGACGACGGTGGCCGGGTTGAGCAGGGTCAGCGCGAGGATCCCGGCGTACGCCCGTAGCGGGGTGTCCAGCCCTCGCCGCACGACGCCGGGGGCCGGACGGCCGTCGGCGTCCCGCGCGGGCCGGGTCCGGCCGACGGCGCGCAGCGCCCGCCACGCGCCGTGCGCGGCGAGGGCGAGCAGCGCCGCGACGGCGACCAGCCGCAGTGGCGTGGCGAGCGGAGTGAGCCAGCCGCCCACGACCGCGCCGCCGAACGCCGCGACCGCGACCGCCCCGCCGAACGCCGCGACCGCGGCGTAGAGACCGTCGGCGGTGGCCACCCCCAGCGCCGCAGACGCGCCGACCCGGAACGAGGTGCGCGCGGTGAGCCCCACGATGAGCACCGCGATGGCACCGACCGGCACGGCGACGCCGTAGCCGGCGACCACGCCGGCCAGGAAGGCGCCGCTCACGACAGCGCGCGGGGCGGCGGGGACCCGGGCGCGACCGGCTGTCGGCCCGTGGCGACGGGCACGGCAACCGGGCAGGGCATCATCGGGTACGTCCGCACGCCGCCATCCTGCGCCCCACGCACGGCCGGTGCCACGCATTTACCGCGGCTCCCACCGCAGCCCCGGCGGACGAGCCGCAGGCCGCCTGTCCACGCGTCTCGTCAATGGGACCGAATTGCGAACATCCCCCGCAACGAATTGCCGGTCGGCAGCCTTTCCCAGTCGAATCATGTGGATCAGTAGCGGACACACCAGCTTCGCCAGCCGAAGTTCGTCCTGACCACAGGAAATGGACCAGAATCCACAACGGACAGCGTCCGTCGCCCACCAGTGGCCCACGTTTCCGTTTTGTTTCGACTCAATGATTCATGATCGTGGATGCTGAAATCCACCATGCTACGCGATTCGCGGGGCGAATTATATCTCTCAACATCGATGCGTTGAGGTCCTACGATCTGTGTCAGTCCGCTCCACGGTCACCGGTCGGCCCGTCACAAACGGGCCGACTGCGCATCGAAAGGAGGCGGGAGATGCTCCTCTCCCAGCCGTCCCGGCGTCCCTGGCGCCTCGCCCTCACCGCCGCGGCGACACTCACCCTGGTGGCGGTCGCCGCACCCGCCCAGGCGGCCCCCGCGCAGGGTCCGATCGTGCACGCTGGCGACGCCGCCGCCGTGGCCGACTCGTACATCGTCGTGCTCAAGGACTCGGCGGTGAGCCGGGCGCAGGTCGGGGCCACCGCCAAGACCCTCGCCGGGCGGCACGGCGGCAGCATCGCCCGCACCTACCAGGACGCCCTGCGCGGCTTCGAGGCCCGACTGACCGAGCGAGCGGCCAAGCGGCTGGCGGCCCACCCCTCCGTCGAGTACGTCCAGCAGAACCGCACCGTCAGCATCGCCGACACCCAGTCCCCCACCCCGTCCTGGGGCCTGGACCGCATCGACCAGCGGGCGCTGCCGCTGAACAACAGCTACGCCTACCCCAACGACGGCACCGGCGTCACCGCGTACATCATCGACACCGGCATCCGCTTCTCCCACACCGACTTCGGCGGGCGGGCCGTCTCCGGCTTCGACGCCATCGACGGTGGCAGCGCCGACGACGGCAACGGTCACGGCACGCACGTCGCCGGCACGGTCGGCGGCACCGCGTACGGCGTGGCCAAGGGCGTGACCCTGGTCGGCGTACGGGTGCTGGACAACGGCGGCGGTGGCACCTACGCGCAGGTCATCGCGGGCATCGACTGGGTCACCGCGGATCACCAGCCGGGCGAGCCGGCGGTGGCGAACATGAGCCTCGGCGGTGGCCGCGACCAGGCCACCAACGACGCGGTCGCCCGGTCCATCGCCGACGGCGTGGTGTACGCGGTCGCCGCCGGCAACAGCAGCGCCAACGCCTGCAACTACACGCCGGCCAGCACCCCGGAGGCGATCACCGTCGGCGCGACCACCAGCACCGACGCCCGCGCCAGCTACTCCAACTTCGGCGCCTGCCTGGACGTCTTCGCCCCGGGCAGCGCGATCACCTCGGCCTGGATCGGCAGCGACACCGCCACCAACACCATCAACGGCACCTCGATGGCCGCTCCGCACGTGGCCGGCGCCGCCGCCCTGGCCGTGGCCGCCAACCCCGGCTACAGCCCGCAGCAGATCCGCGACCTGCTGGTCGCCGACGCCACCAACAACGTGGTCACCAACCCGGGCGTCGGATCACCGAACAAGCTGCTCTACACCGGCAACATCGTGCCGCCCACCCAGGACTTCGCCCTCACCCTCGCCCCGGGCAGCGGCACCGTCGACCCGGGCAACTCGACCACGACCACGGTTAGCACCACCACCACGGTCGGTACGCCGCACAGCGTCGCGCTCAGCGTCAGCGGCCTGCCGGCCGGGGTGACCGCGAGCTTCAGCCCGACCACCGTCACCTCCGGCGACACCGCCAACCTGACCCTGAGCGCCGACGCCGGCACCGTGCCCGGACTCTATTCGGTGACCGTGCTCGGCACCGGGCCGGAGACCACCCAGGGCGCCACCTTCACGCTCACCGTCAACGGCCCGCCCGGCTGCGCCCAGGGCAACGCCACCGACTACCCGATCAACGACAACAGCACCGTCGAGAGCACCATCGTCATCCACGGGTGTGGACGCGCCGCCAGTGCCACCAGCACCGTCGAGGTACGCATCTTCCACACCTGGATCGGTGACCTGACCGTCTCGCTGATCGCCCCGGACGGCACCGCCTACGTGCTGCACAACCGCACCGGCAGCAGCGCCGACAACATCTTCCAGACCTACACCCGCGACCTGTCCGGCAAGGCCGCCGACGGCGCCTGGAAGCTGCGGGTCCAGGACTCGGCCAGCGCCGACACCGGCTACCTGGACAGTTGGACGCTGACCCTGTGACCTGACGCGACGGCGGGCGGGTCACACCGTCCGCCGCCGCAACGGCCGGGACGCACCGTCGCCCCGGACACCCACGGCGCACACGACAGCGCCCGGAGTTCCGGCCATCGGCCGGGCTCCGGGCGCCGTTGCGTCAGCTCAGACGTTGAAGCCGAGCGAGCGGAGCTGGTCGCGCCCCTCGTCGGTGATCTTGTCCGGCCCCCACGGGGGCAGCCAGACCCAGTTGATCCGGATGTCGCCGACCAGGCCGCCACCCGGACCGGTGGTCAGCGCCTGGCGGGTCTGATCCTCGATCACGTCGGTCAGCGGGCAGGCCGCCGAGGTCAACGTCATGTCCAGGGTCGCGACGTTGTCGTCGTCGACGTGCACGCCGTACACCAGACCCAGGTCGACCACGTTGATGCCCAACTCCGGGTCGACGACGTCCTTCATCGCCTCCTCGATGTCGGCGACGGCGGCCTTGCCGCCGGTCGCCGCGACCGGCGCGGCAGCCTCGGTGGCCACGGTCCCGTTCTCCGGCGTGCTGGTTTCCTCGGTCATGCCTTCACCTCCGTCGGGCTCGCGCCCACACCGGCGCGTGCCGCGGCGTCCTTGAACGCCATCCACGGCAACAGCGCGCACTTGACCCGGGCGGGATAGCGGGCGACACCCTCGAACGCCACCCCGTCGCCGAGCACCTCCTCGTCCGCCGTGACCTGGCCACGGCTGGACACCAGCGCCACGAACGCCTCGTGCACCTCGAACGCCGCCGCCGTGTCCCGACCGGTCAGCAACTCGTGCAGCACGCTCGCCGACGCCTGGCTGATCGAACAGCCCATGCCGTCGTACGACACGTCGTGCAGCACGGTGCCGTCGGTGGCCACCCGGACGGTCACCTCGTCGCCGCAGGTCGGGTTGACGTGGTGCGCCTCGCCGACCTGCGCCGCCGGGTCGGCGGCGTCCCGCAGGCCACGGCCGTGCGGGTGCTTGTAGTGATCCAGGATGATCTCCTGGTAGAGCGACTCAAGCTGCATCGGGCCGACCTCCCGTCGAGTCGCCGGACGTCGCCCGGCTCATCGGAACACCTTCCGCACCTGTTCCAGACCCGCCACCAGGGCGTCGATCTCCTCGGTGGTGGTGTAGAGGTAGAACGAGGCCCGCGTCGTCGCCGGGACCCCGAAACGCCGGCAGACCGGGCGGGCGCAGTGGTGGCCCACCCGCACCTGCACGCCGAGCGAGTCGAGCACCTGCCCCACATCGTGCGGGTGCACGTCGGCCAGGGCGAACGAGATCGTGCCACCCCGACCCACCGGCACCTCCGGACCGAAGATCCGCAGACCGGGCACGGTGGCCAGAGCGTCCAACGCGTACGCGGTGAGCTGCTTCTCGTGCCACTGGATCGCCCGCATGCCGAGGCCGGTCAGGTAGTCCACCGCGGCACCGAGCGCGACCGCCTCGGCGATCGGCGGAGTGCCCGCCTCGAAGCGGGCCGGTGGCGGCGCGTACGTCGAGCCGTCCATCGACACCGTCTCGATCATCGAGCCACCGCCGAAGACCGGCGGCATCGCCGCCAGCAGCTCGGCCCGCCCCCACAACACCCCGATGCCGGTCGGGCCACACATCTTGTGCCCGGTGAAGACGATGAAGTCGGCGTCCAGGTCGACCACGTCGATCGGCATGTGCGGCACCGACTGCGAGCAGTCCAGCAGCAGCAGCGCACCCACCTCGCGCACCCGCGCAGTGATCCGCGAGGTGGCGTTGACCGTGCCGAGGATGTTGGACATGTGCACCAGCGAGACGATCTTCGTCCGCTCGTTGACCAGGTCCGCCAGCCCCGACTCGTCCAGCCGGCCGTTGTCGGTGACCGGGAACCAGCGCAGCGTCGCGCCGGTCCGTTCGCAGAGCAACTGCCACGGCACGATGTTCGAGTGGTGCTCCATCTCGGAGATCACCACCTCGTCACCGGGCCCGAGCCGGAAGCGCGGGTCGCCGTCGGCGCGCAGCGAGGCGTTGGAGAAGGCGTACGCGACGATGTTGATCGCCTCGGTGGAGTTCTTGGTGAACACCACCTCGTCCGCGCTCGGCGCGTTGACGAACGCGGCGATCCTCGCCCGGGCCCCCTCGTACGCCTCGGTGGCCTCGGTGCCCAGGGTGTGCACCGACCGGGACACGTTGGCGTTGTGCCGGCGGTAGTGCTCGTCCAGCACGGCGAGCACCTGGCGCGGCTTGTGCGAGGTGTTGGCGCTGTCCAGGTAGACCAGCGGATGCCCGTTGACCTCCCGATCGAGGATCGGGAAGTCGGCGCGGACCGCCGCCACGTCGTAACCGGGCACGTCGTCGTACTGCGGCATCCCGGACGGGATCGCGATGGTGGTCATCGTCGTGACCGGCCCTTCCCTCGGCTCAGGCCCGCGCCGACCCGGCCCCGGCGACGTACCGCTCGTAGCCCTCTTCCTCGAGCTTGTCGGCCAGCTCCGGGCCGCCTTCCTCGACGATCCGGCCGGCCACGAAGACGTGCACGTAGTCGGGCTTGATGTAGCGCAGGATGCGGGTGTAGTGGGTGATCAGCAGCAGGCCGGTGTCACCGGTGTCGCGGACCCGGTTGACGCCCTCGCTGACCACGCGCAGCGCGTCCACGTCGAGGCCGGAGTCGGTCTCGTCGAGGATGGCGATCTTCGGCTTGAGCAGTTCGAGCTGCACGATCTCGTGCCGCTTCTTCTCACCACCGGAGAAGCCCTCGTTGACGTTGCGCTGGGCGAAGGCCGGGTCCATGTGCAGACGCTCCATGGCGCCCCGCAGCTCGCCGCCCCAGGTCCGCAGCTTCGGCGCCTCGCCGTCCAGCGCGGTCTTGGCGGTCCGCAGGAAGTTCGCCACCGACACGCCGGGCACCTCGACCGGGTACTGCATGGCGAGGAACAGACCGGCGCGGGCCCGCTCGTCGACCGAGAGTTCCAGCACGTCGACGCCGTCGAGGGTGACCGAGCCGCCGGTGATCTCGTACTTCGGGTGACCGGCGATCGAGTACGCCAGGGTCGACTTGCCGGAGCCGTTCGGGCCCATGATCGCGTGCGTCTCACCGGAGCGCACGGTCAGGTCGACACCGGCCAGGATCGGCTTGAGCTCACCCTCGGGCAGCTTGACCGACACCTGCAGGTCACGGATCTCCAAGGTGCTCATTATCGGGTCACTCCATTACTCGGCGTCAGGCTGACGTAGATGTCGCCGTCGCGGACTTCGACGGGATAGACGGGTACGGGTTCGGTCGCCGGCAGCCCGCTCGGCTCGCCGGTACGCAGGTCGAAGCGGGAGCCGTGCAGCCAGCACTCCAGGGTGCAGCCGGACACCTCCCCCTCGGAGAGGGCCACGGCGGCGTGCGAGCACTCGTCGTGCACGGCGTAGAACACCTCGTCCTCGGCGTGCACGAGCGCGATCGCGGTGCCGTCGACGTCGGCGCTGATCGCGGTGCCCTTCGGCACGTCCTCGACGGCGCAGACACGGATCATCAGGCGCCGGCCTTGGTCAGGCGGGCCTCGATCGTCTCCCCGAGCCGCTCGCGCAGCTCCTCGACCGGGATCTTGTTGAGCAGCTCGGCGAAGAAGCCGCGCACCACCAGGCGGCGGGCCTCGGCCTCCGGGATGCCCCGGGCCATCAGGTAGAACAACTGCTCGTCATCGAAGCGGCCGGTGGCGCTGGCGTGCCCGGCACCGGCGATCTCACCGGTCTCGATCTCCAGGTTCGGCACGGAGTCGGCCCGGGCGCCGTCGCTGAGCAGCAGGTTCCGGTTGATCTCGTACGTGTCGGTGCCGGTCGCCTCGGCGCGGATCAGCACGTCGCCGACCCAGACCGTCCGGGCGCTCTCGCCCTGCAACGCGCCCCGGTAGCCGACGTAGCTGCGGCAGTCCGGCACGGTGTGGTCGACCATCTGGCGGTGCTCCAGGTGCTGGCCCGAGTCGGCGAAGTAGACGCCGTACAGCTCGGCCTCGCCGCCCCGGTCGGTGTACTCGACGGTGGTGAACTGGCGTACCAGGTCGCCGCCGAGCGTGGCCTGGACGTGCATCACACGCGCGTCCCGGCCCAGCTTCACCTTGAGGTGCTGCGCCTGCACCGCGTCGTCGGCCCAGTCGGCGACGGTGATCAGCGTCAGCTTCGCGCCGTCGGCCACGGTCACCTCGACGTTGTCCGCCAGGGTCGCCGAACCGACGTGCTCCAGCACCAGGGTCGCCTCGGCGAAACGCTCCACCTGCACGACGGTGTGCCCGAAGGCCACGCCCTCGGCGCTCTCGCCGACCACCCGCACGGTCACCGGCTCGGCCGGCACCGCCTCCCGGGCGACCCGCACCAGCAGCGCCTGTCCGGCACCGCCGTACGCCAGCGCGCTGACCCGGTCGAACGGGGTCAGCACGCTGCCGACCTGCTCGTCGTCCCGGTCGACGTGCTCCACCGTCACGCCCTCGGGCAGCTCGGCGTACTCGTGCCGGACCGTGCCGGTCGCGGTGCGGCCGTCACCGACCAGCCCGCGCAACCGCTTGAGCGGGGTGAAACGCCACTCCTCCTCCAGGCCGGTCAGGGCCGGGAAGTCGGCGACGTCGTACGAGCGCAGCGCCTGCGACTTGGTGCTCGGCGGCGGCGCGGAAGCCTGGGTAGTCATCTCGTCCTTGGTCTGTTCTCACGACGACGGTCTGTGGTGCGGGTGGCGGGCCGACACGAGCCGGCCCGCCGGTGGGCGGGTCAGCCGACCGCGCCCTCCATCTGCAGCTCGATCAGGCGGTTGAGCTCCAGGGCGTACTCCATCGGCAGTTCCTTGGCGATCGGCTCGATGAAGCCGCGCACGATCATCGCCATCGCCTCGTCCTCGCTCAGGCCCCGGCTCATCAGATAGAAGAGCTGGTCCTCGCTGACCTTGGAGACGGTCGCCTCGTGCCCCATCGACACGTCGTCCTCGCGGATGTCGACGTACGGGTAGGTGTCCGAGCGGGAGATGGTGTCGACCAGCAGGGCGTCGCACTTGACCGTGCTGGCGCTGCTGTGCGAACCCTCCAGCACCTGCACCAGACCCCGGTACGAGGTCCGGCCGCCGCCCCGGGCGATCGACTTCGACACGATCGTGCTGCTGGTGTGCGGTGCGGCGTGCACCATCTTGGCACCGGCGTCCTGGTGCTGGCCCTCGCCGGCCATCGCCACCGAGAGCACCTCGCCCTTGGCGTGCTCGCCGGTCATGTAGACCGCCGGGTACTTCATGGTCACCTTGGAGCCGATGTTGCCGTCGATCCACTCCATGGTCGCGCCCTCGTGGCACACCGCGCGCTTCGTTACCAGGTTGTAGACGTTGTTCGACCAGTTCTGGATGGTCGTGTAGCGGCACCGGGCGTTCTTCTTGACGATGATCTCCACCACGGCGCTGTGCAGCGAGTCCGAGGAGTAGATCGGCGCGGTGCAGCCCTCGACGTAGTGCACGTACGCGCCCTCGTCGACGATGATCAGCGTCCGCTCGAACTGGCCCATGTTCTCGGTGTTGATCCGGAAGTACGCCTGCAGCGGGATCTCCACGTGCACGCCCTTCGGCACGTAGATGAACGAGCCGCCGGACCAGACGGAGGTGTTCAGGGCGGCGAACTTGTTGTCGCCGACCGGGATCACCGTGCCGAAGTACTCCTTGAAGACGTCCTCGTGCTCCTTGAGGGCGGTGTCGGTGTCCAGGAAGAGGACACCCTGCTCCTCCAGGTCCTCACGGATCTTGTGGTAGACCACCTCGGACTCGTACTGGGCGGCCACACCGGCGACGAGGCGCTGCTTCTCCGCCTCCGGGATGCCCAGCTTGTCGTAGGTGTTCTTGATGTCCTCCGGCAGGTCCTCCCAGCTCGCGGCCTGCTTCTCGGTGGAACGCACGAAGTACTTGATGTTGTCGAAGTCGATCCCGGTGAGGTCGGCGCCCCAGGCCGGCATCGGCTTGCGCCCGAACAGCCGCAGGCCCTTGAGCCGCAGGTCGAGCATCCACGCCGGCTCGTTCTTCTTGGCCGAGATGTCCCGCACCACCGCCTCGCTGAGGCCACGCTGGGCGACCGCCCCGGCGACGTCCGGGTCGGCCCAGCCGTACTCGTAGTTGCCCAGGGCGGCGAGCTGCTCCTCCTGGGTCAGGGGCTGGACGATCTGCTCGGTCATCTATCTGTCCTCACAGTGGTGACGGTCTTACCGGACTGGGCAGGCGACGAACCCGGAATGTGCGTGGTGCACACCCCGTCGCCGTGCGCGATGGTGGCCAGGCGCTGCACGTGGGTGCCGACCAGGCGAGAGATCACCGTGGTCTCGGCCTCGCACAACGCAGGGAACTCGGCGGCCACGTGTGCCACCGGGCAGTGATGCTGGCAGAGCTGGCCGCCGGAAGCGATCGTGGACGCACTGGCAGCGTATCCCTCGGCGGTCAGCGCCGCGGCGAGTGCCTCGGCACGGGCCATCGGATCGTCCCCGGCGTCGCTCAGGGCGGCCCGACAGCGGGCCTCCAGCGCGGCCACCTGCTCGGCGGCGAAGTCCTCCACCGCGCGGGAGCCGCCGGTGCGGGCGATCCACCGCAGCGCCGCGGTGGCCATGTTGTCGTAGTGGTGGGTGCCGCAGCGGCTACGGGCGGCGTCGGTCAGCAGGAACACCTTGGCCGGGCGGCCCCGCCCGCGGTGACCGCGTACGGTCTGCTCACGGGCCACCACGTCGCCGTCGGCGAGCATCGCGTCCAGGTGTCGGCGGATCGCCGCCGGGCTGAGCCCCAGGGCGTCGCCGAGCTGGGCGGCGGTGGCGGCGCGACGCTCCAGCAGCAGCTGGGTCACCCGGTCCCGGGTCGACAGGTCGGCGGCGGGCGCCGCTTCCGAGGTGGGCGGCACCGGGCCACCGGCGGCCGAACCGGCTGCCGGCGGGTGCCCGGGGAACCCTGCCGCCTTTTTCACAACGCCCACGTTACGTAATTCGTCAGGCGCCTGCAAACGCGGGGTCCGGTGATCCGAACCACCGAGCGGGCGGAGTCACCCGATCGGCGTCAACTACGGTGCGTAGGATTCGCTTCGTGAAGCGACCCGCCCGGTTCTCGGTCTCCACCACCCTGCTGCGCCGACTCGCGTACGCCAACATCGTCGCGAACACGGTGATCGTCGTCACCGGCGGGGCGGTCCGGCTCACCGCCTCGGGGCTCGGCTGCCCCACCTGGCCCCGGTGCACCGACGACTCGTACACCACCACCGCCGAGATGGGTGTGCACGGGGTGATCGAGTTCGGCAACCGGCTGCTCACCTTCGCGCTGGTGCTGATCGCGGGCGCCACGCTGCTGGCCGCGCTGGCGCACCGGCCGCGTCGCCGGGGCACGGTGCCGCTGGCCCTGGGAGTGGTGCTCGGCATCGTGGCGCAGGCGGTGATCGGCGGGATCACCGTCCGCACCCAGTTGCACCCCTCGGTCGTCGGCATCCACTTCGTGGTCTCGATGGTGCTGCTGCTCGTCGCGTACGCCCTCTGGCGTCGGGTGCGCGAGCCGGACGGGCCGAAGGTGCCGGTGGTGCCCTCCGCGCTGCGGACGTTGACCTGGATGACCGTGGTGGTCAGCGCCGCGGTGATCGTGGTCGGCGTGGCGGTCACCGGCAGCGGCCCACACGCGGGCGATGCGAACGCCGTCCGCAACGGCCTCGATCCGCAGACCATCTCCCAGGTGCACGCCGACCTGGTCTTCCTGCTGATCGGCCTGACCGTCGGCCTCTGGCTGGCGCTGCGCGCGGTCGGTGCGCCGGCCCGCGCCGTGCGCGCCGCCGGGGTGCTGCTCGCGGTCGAACTGTCCCAGGGTGTGATCGGCTTCGTGCAGTACCTGACCAACCTGCCGGTGCTGCTGGTCGGCGCGCACATGCTCGGTTCCTGCCTGGTCTGGCTGTCGACACTGGCGGTGCTCTGGTCGATCCGGGAACGTCGCCCGGAGCAGCCGACGCCGGACGAGAGCGCCGTCGCGGCCGAGCAGCCGGTGCCCGCACACGCCTGAGGCGGCGCCCGAGCGGTTCCGGCCGGCACGTCACCGGCCGGAACTCGGACGATCAGCCCATCCGGGCGATAATCGCGTCCGCGAGGCGATCGGCGGCGCCGTCGGCGTGCCCCAGGAACAGCGACGGCTCGGTCAGCTCCAGCTCCACCAGCACCGGCGCCCCGTCCGGGCCGGGGATCAGGTCCACCCGGGCGTAGAGCAGGCGCTCCGGCCCGCCGGGCACGGCCGCGAGGGTCCGCTGCGCCACCGCGAGCTCGTCGGCACCGGCGGCGCGCGGACTGATCTCCTCGGCCTTGTACAGGCCGCCCACCCCGGAATCGGGCCCGGCGAGCATCGGGCCCTTGCGGATGGCGTGGCTGAACGTCGGCCCGTCCGGACCGACGAAGTAGAGCAACGCGGTCTCGCCGGCCGAGTCCACCGCGCTCAGGTACGGCTGGATCATCGCGACCCGGCCGGCGGCACCCAGTCGGCGTACGTGGGCCACGGCGAGGTCCCGGTGCTCCGGGTCGGCCAGGTCGTAGCGCCCGGTGTCCTGGCTGCCCGCGCTGACCGAGGGCTTGACGACGTACTCGCCGGTGTCGGCCGGTGGTCGCCACTGCTCGCCGGGAGCCACCCAGGCGGTGGGCACCGTCGGCACACCGGCGGCGGACAGCTCGTCGAGGTAGCGCTTGTCGGTGTTCCAGCGCACCACGTCGGCCGGGTTGGCCAGTCGGGGCACCCGCGCCGCCCAGGCGACGAACTCGTCGCGGCGCGATATGTAGTCCCAGGGCGAACGGAGCATCGCCAGGCCGTAGTCGGACCAGTCGACGGCCGGGTCGTCCCAGACGACCGGCTCGGCGATGACGCCGCGGTCGGCGAGTGGGCCGATCACGAGGCGGTCGTCCGGCTCCAGATCGGCCAGTTCGGTGCAGGTGACGAGAGCGACCCGGGGTTTCCCCCGGGTCGACTGGTGGTGGTTAGTCAATCTATCTCTATCTATCTGTGGTGCGGATTTATCTAGCGGGCCATGGTGCGGCGGGCCATCGAACGCCAGAGGTCGTTGCTGGGCCGCATCTGGTCCATCAACTCCCGCTCCCAGGCATTCTCCACGGCGACACCGGCCGCCGCGCAGGCATCCCGGGCAACGCCGGTGTCCTCCGCGAACTGGTCGCCCCACGCACCGTCCGAACCCACCAGGACGATCCGCGCCCCACGCTTGCCGACGTACTCGATGACCGCCTTCGCCCCGCCGTGTCCGGCGGCGAACGACTTGATACCCGCGACCAGCCCGCTCGGGGCCGCGCCGGAGGCGGTCTGATCAGCCGTCAGCGTCGTATCGGAACCATCTGCCATAACGCGAAGCCTAAGCAGAGATGCAAGCGAAAGGGCGAGAACAGGGAAGCTTTTGTGATACCGATTACCTGCTGGTTTAAGACAGTGACCAGGAGCTTTGCCCGCTTTTATCCCGGCGAATCACCCTAATCTGCACCGCTTAACGCCATCAATGCCATCAGGCACGGTCGGATGAGACCGATCCCGCAACGGGTGTCAATAGTGCGACAAAGCAGACAAATCACATTCGTTCGCCTAGCCCGATTGTTAGGAAGGGACCCTTCCTATGCACCAGGCGTTAAGAGGGGGCCCTTCCTTGCGTCAGATCAGGGCGTCGAGCGCGGCGGCGGCGAAGACGATGGTCAGGTACGTGGTCGACCAGTGGAACAGCCGCATCGGCTTGACCGGCTCGCCCCGGCTGGCCCGGCCGGCCAGCTTGTGCGCCTCGACCAGGAAGATCGCACCCACCACCAGCGTCGGCACGCCGTAGATCGGGCTCAGGCCCAGCGCCCAGACGGCCAGCGAGGTGAGCACCGTGAGCCAGGCGAACAGGATGATCTCGGTGTTGACCCGCCGCACCGACGCCACCACCGGCAGCATCGGGATGCCCGCCCGGGCGTAGTCGTCCTTGTACTTCATGGCCAGCGGGTAGAAGTGCGGCATCTGCCAGAAGAAGACCACCGCGAACAGCGCCCAGGCGATCGGCGACAGCGTCCCGGTCACCGCCGCCCAACCGATCAGCACCGGAGCCGCCCCGCACGCGCCACCCCAGAAGGTGTTCGCCGCCGTGGTCCGCTTCAGCCAGAGCGTGTAGATCACGTCGTAGTAGACGATGGCGGCCAGCGTCAGCCCTGCGGCGAGCAGGTTGGTGAACACCGCCATCAGCGCGACCGAGACCACCGCCAGCACCAGACCGAAGACCAGTGCGTTACGCGGCGTCACCGTGTGCGCCGGCAGCGGCCGACGCTTGGTGCGCCGCATCACCTGGTCGATGTCCCGGTCGATGTAGCAGTTCAGGACGCTGGCCGCACCGGCGGCGAGCGACCCGCCGACCAGCACCACCGCGACCAGCCACAGCGACGGCATCCCGCCGTGCGCGAGCATCATCGCCGGCACCGTGGTGACCAGCAGCAGCTCCACGATCCGCGGCTTGGTCAGCGTCACGTACGCCGCCACCACCGCCCGCAGGTCACGCGAGCGGACCGGCACCTCCTCCGTGGCGCGCACCGGCGTCTGCCCGGCAGGGTTACTGACGGGGCGCTCGGTGATCATGCTCACGGATTGCCACCTTCCGGCTTCGGCAGGGGAGGTCACGGCGGCGGGGACCCGTCTCGGGTCCGCACACCGACCCACACACTACGCGTTGTCGTTTTGGCTGCCCGGGCGACCCGGTAACGGTGCGGGCCGTCACACCCGCGACTGAACCGTCGGGCGGAACGGAAACGTACAGACCAGCATGCTGAGATCCTCGGGCGCACGTTTAGCCGCGCTCGATAGGGTCACCTGTGAGGGTTCCGCCCATCTCGCCGAGGAGCACAAAACCACCGTGGCTGCCAACCGACCTGCGCACCCCGCACTTGACTGGTCCGACCTCGACCGCCGTGCCGTGGACACCGTCCGCGTCCTGGCCATGGATGCCGTGGAGAAATCCGGCAATGGCCACCCGGGCACCGCGATGAGCCTCGCCCCCGCGGCGTACCTGCTGTTCAACCGGGTGATGCGACACAACCCCGCCGACCCGAACTGGCCCGGCCGGGACCGCTTCGTACTCTCCGCCGGTCACTCCAGCCTGACGCTCTACATCCAGCTCTTCCTCGCCGGCTACCCGCTGAGCCTGGAGGACCTCAAGTCGCTGCGGCAGTGGGGCTCGCTCACTCCGGGTCACCCCGAGCACGGGCACACCCCGGGCGTCGAGACCACCACCGGCCCGCTCGGGCAGGGCCTGGGCAACGCCGTCGGCATGGCGATGGCGGCGCGCCGGGAGCGTGGCCTGTTCGACCCGGAGGCCGAGGCGGGCGAGTCCGTCTTCGACCACCACATCTGGTGCATCGCCTCGGACGGTGACATCGAGGAGGGCATCACCCACGAGGCCAGCGCGCTCGCCGGGCACCAGCAGCTGGGCAACCTCTGCGTGATCTACGACGACAACGAGATCTCGATCGAGGACGACACCCGGATCGCGTTGAGCGAGGACGTCGCGGCCCGCTACGAGGCGTACGGCTGGCACGTGCAGACGGTCGACTGGCGCACCGGCGACGCCGACCAGGGTGACTACCACGAGAACGTCGACGAGCTGTACCAGGCGCTGCTGGCCGCCAAGGCCGAGACCGGTCGCCCGTCGTTCGTCCGGCTGCGCACCATCATCGGCTGGCCCGCACCGAACAAGCAGAACACCGGCAAGATCCACGGCTCGGCGCTGGGCGCCGACGAGGTGGCCGCCACCAAGGAGATCCTCGGCTTCGACCCGGCCGGATCGTTCGAGGTCACCGAGGAGGTGCTCGCCCACACCCGCGAGACGCTCGGCCGCGGCGACGCCGCCGAGCAGGAGTGGAACAGCGCCTTCGGCACCTGGTCCGAGGCCAACCCGGAGCGCCGCGCGCTGTACGACCGGATGGCCGGGCGGATCCTGCCCGACGGCTGGGCCGACGCGCTGCCGGAGTTCCCCGCCGACGCCAAGGGCGTCGCCACCCGGGCCGCCTCCGGGAAGGTGCTCGCCGCGCTCGCGCCGGTGCTGCCCGAGCTCTGGGGCGGCTCCGCCGACCTGGCGGAGAGCAACAACACCACGATGAAGGGTGAGCCCTCCTTCGTGCCCAGCCAGTTCGCGACCAAGGAGTTCCCCGGTCACGAGTACGGCCGGACGCTGCACTTCGGCATCCGCGAGCACGCCATGGGCGCCATCCTCAACGGCATCACCCTGCACGGCGGCACCCGCCCGTACGGCGGCACGTTCCTGGTGTTCAGCGACTACATGCGCCCCGCCGTCCGGCTGGCCGCGCTGATGAAGCTGCCGGTGGTCTACGTCTGGACGCACGACTCGATCGGTCTCGGCGAGGACGGTCCGACCCACCAGCCGGTGGAGCACCTGACCGCGCTGCGGGCCATCCCCGGCCTGGACGTGGTCCGGCCAGCCGACGCCAACGAGACGGCGTGGGCGTGGCGGCAGGCGCTGGAGCACACCGACCGGCCGACCGCGTTGGCGCTGAGCCGGCAGGCGCTGCCCACGCTGGACCGGACGCAGGTCGCCGGGGCCGAGGGGACCGCCAAGGGCGGCTACGTGCTGGCCGAGGCGTCCAACGGCAAGCCGCAGGTGATCATCGTCGGCACCGGTTCCGAGGTGCAGCTCTGCCTGACCGCGCGGGAGCGGCTGGAGGCCGACGGCACCCCCACCCGGGTCGTCTCGATGCCCTGCCAGGAGTGGTTCTACGAGCAGGACGAGGCGTACCGCGAGTCGGTGCTGCCGCGCGGGGTAAAGGCCCGGGTGAGCGTGGAGGCGGGCATCGGGATGTCCTGGCGCGCCATCGTCGGCGACTGCGGCGAGAGCGTCAGCCTGGAGCACTACGGCGCGAGCGCCCCGCACTCCGTGCTCTTCGAACAGTTCGGCTTCACCCCCGACCGGATCGTCGCCGCCGCGCACGCGGCGCTGACCCGGGTCGGTGACATCACCGGTTTCACGACCGGCAACTGAGGGGAGCGCGTACATGACGACCGACAGGCTGGGTGAGCTCTCCGCCGCGCAGGTGGCGGTATGGCTCGACGACCTTTCCCGGGTACGACTGAGCTCCGGCGGGCTCGACCAGCTCCGCCGGGAGAAGCACGTGGTCGGGGTGACCACCAACCCGACGATCTTCGCGAAGGCGTTGAGCGACGCCGACGAGTACGACTGGCAGCTTCGTGACCTGGCCACCCGGGGCGTCGAGGTGGAAGAGGCCGTGCGCATGCTCACCACGTACGACGTGCGGTGGGCCTGCGACGTGATGCGCCCGTCGTACGACGCCAGCGGTGGCGTCGACGGCCGGGTCTCCATCGAGGTGGACCCGCGTCTGGCCCACGAGAGCACCAAGACGGTCGCCGAGGCCAAGGCGCTGTGGTGGCTGGTCGACCGGCCCAACCTGTTCATCAAGATCCCGGCGACCGAGGCCGGCCTGCCGGCGATCACCGCCGCGCTCGCCGAGGGAATCAGCGTCAACGTCACGCTGATCTTCGGGTTGGATCGCTACTCGCAGGTGATGGAGGCGTTCCTCGCCGGCCTGGAGCAGGCCAGGGCGAACGGGCACGACCTGTCCACGATCACGTCGGTGGCCTCGTTCTTCGTCTCCCGGGTCGACAGCGAGGTGGACAAGCGACTGGAGAAGATCGGCTCGGAGCAGGCCAAGGCCCTGCGCGGCAAGGCGGCCGTGGCCAACGCCCGACTGGCCTACGAGCGGTACGCCGAGGTCTTCTCCGGTGACCGGTGGCAGGCGCTGGCCGCCGCCGGGGCGCACCCGCAGCGCCCGCTGTGGGCCTCCACCTCGACGAAGAACCCGGACTACCGGGACGTCATCTACGTCGAGGAGCTGATCGCGCCGGGCACGGTCAACACCATGCCGGAGTCGGTCATCCACGCGTACGCCGAGCACGGGGAGACCCGGCCGGACACCGTCACCGGCGCGTACGACGACGCTCGGCAGGTCTTCGCCGACCTCGGTGCGGTCGGGGTGGACCTGGCCGACGTGATCGACACGCTGGAGCGCGAGGGCGTCGAGAAGTTCGAGGCGAGCTGGGGCGAACTGCTCGACGGCGTCCGCAAGTCGCTCGCCGCCGCCGGGCAGGGCAGCAGCCACCCGAGCGACGCCGCCAGCGACAACGCCGACGCCGCCGTGCGCGCCGGAGGCAATGCGTGACCCTGCGACCAGGCGTCTCCCACGCCGCCGCCCCACCGGGGTGGCGGCGTGGGTGACCTGTTGGCCGCACCCGCCGAGTCGGCGGGAGGTCTGACCGTGCACGGCGCGCGGACCGTGGACGACGGCACGCCGACCTCCACCCGACAGGCCCTGCTCGACGCCGACGTGCCGGCCCGGCTGGCCGCCCAGGACCCACCCCTGTGGGACCTCACGGCGGCGGCCGGTCGGCCCGGCGGCGGGGACGACCTGCTCCCCCGCCTCGCCGAACTGGCGGCGGAACTGGCCGACCTCGACCACGTGGTGCTGCTCGGCACGGGCGGCACCCCGCTCGCGGCGCAGGCCGTCGCCCGCACCACCGGTCATCCGCTGACCGTGCTCGACACCACCGACCCCGGCCGGGTCCGGGCCACCCTGGGCGACCGGCTGGCACGCACCGTCGTGGTCCTGACCGGCGCCACCGAGGCCACCCCGGAGATCGACGACCAGCGACGCGCCTACCGGCAGGCGTTCCTCGACGCGGGGCTGAGCGAGGCCGAAACGGGTCGGCACTTCGTGGTGGTCACCGAGCCGGGTTCGCCGCTGGCGACCGCCGCCGCCGAGTGGGAGGCGATCACCGTGCCGGCCGACACGCCGGTGACCGGACGCTCCTCGGCGCTGAGCGCGTACGGGCTGGTGCCCTGCGCGCTGGCCGGCGTCCCGGTGGCCGACCTGCTCGACCAGGCCGACACGTTCGCGGCCTCGCTGCCACGCCCGCAGGACAATCCCGCCCTGGCGCTCGGCGCCGCGCTGGCCGCCGCCGCGACGACCGGGCGCGACACGGTCACCCTGGTCGGCGACGGCACCGGCGTAGAGGGACTGGGCGACTGGGTGGAGCACCTGCTCGCCGGTGCCACCGGCAAGGAGGGTCAGGGCATCCTGCCGGTGGTGCTCGGGTCACCGGACGACCCCGGCCTGACCGGGCCGCACGTCCTCACCGTCAGCTACGGCGGCGCGCTCGCCGCGCCGGCGGTGCCCGCCGGTGGCGCCACGCCCGACGTGGCGGTCAACGGCCCGCTCGGCGCCCACTTCCTGGCCTGGGAGTACGCCGCCGCCGTCGCCGCCACCGTGCTCGGCGTCGACCCGTTCGACCGGCCGGACGCCGCCGAGTCCGCCCGGCACACCGAGGCGATCCTGGCCGACCCGCCGCCGGTGCCGACACCGTCGTCCACCACCGGCGCGATCGAGGTGTACGCCCCGCCCGGCACCCCGGGCGACCTGCCCGACGCCCTGCGCCACCTGCTGACCGGCCTCGACGACGACGGCTACCTGGCGGTCACCGCCTATCTCGACCCGCACGCCGAGGCCGCCGCCGCACGGCTGCGCCCGCTGCTGGCCGCGCTGACCCGACGACCGGTCACCTTCGGTTGGAGACCCCGCTACCTGCACTCCACCGGCCAGTACCACAAGGGCGGTCCGCAGGCGGGTAGCTTTCTTCAGATAACCGGTACGGTCAAAGTTGATCTGCCGGTGCCCGGCAAGCCGTACACCTTCGGGGAACGACAGGCGGCCCAGGCCGCCGGCGACCGGCGCGCCCTGGCCGGTCGTGGACGCCCGCTGCTGCACCTGCACCTGACCGAGCGGTCGGCGGGCCTGACCCGGTTGATCGACGCGGTCGGGTCGCTGCGGGCATGACGATGGACGACGTGGACGAGCGGAGCGAGGAGGCGGCGTGAACCCGCTGCGCGACCCGCAGGACCGGCGGCTGCCGCGGATCCCGGAGCCCTGCGCTCTGGTGATCTTCGGAGTCACCGGTGACCTGGCCCAGAAGAAGCTGCTGCCCGCGGTCTACGACCTCGCCAACCGGGGGTTGCTGCCGCCCGGTTTCGTGGTCGTCGGCTTCGCCCGGCGGGACTGGCGCGACGGCGACTTCGCGTCGCTGGCCCGCGAGGCGGCCAAGACACACGCCCGCACCCCGTGGCGGGAGGAGGTCTGGTCGCGGCTGGAGCACAACATCAAGTTCGTCGGCGGCTCGTTCGACGACGACACCGCGTTCGACAACCTCGCCTCCTGCCTGGAGGGGCTGCGCGACAGCCACGGCATCCACGGCAACGCGGCGTTCTACTTCTCCATCCCCCCGGCCGCCTTCCCGGTGGTGCTCAAGCAACTCGCCCGCACCGGCATGGCCGACAACGAGAAGTGCGGCGGCTGGCGGCGGGTCGTGGTGGAGAAGCCGTTCGGGCACGACCTGCCCTCGGCCAAGGCCCTCAACGACCTGGTCGACGACGTGTTCACCCGGCAGGACGTCTTCCGCATCGACCATTACCTGGGCAAGGAGACGGTCCAGAACATCCTCGCCCTGCGGTTCGCGAACAGCCTCTTCGAGCCACTGTGGAACTCGCAGTACGTCGACTCGGTGCAGATCACCATGGCCGAGGACGTCGGCATCGGCTCGCGGGCCGGGTTCTACGACTCCGTCGGCACCGCTCGCGACGTGCTCCAGAACCACCTGCTGCAACTGCTCGCCCTGGTCGCGATGGAGGAGCCGACCAGCTTCGACGCCGACGAGATCCGGGCCGAGAAGCTGAAGGTGCTCAAGGCGATCACCCTGCCGCACGACGTCGCCGACGGCACCGTACGCGGGCAGTACCTGCCCGGCTGGGTCGGCGGCCAGCGGGCCAAGGGGTACCTGGAGGAGGACGGCGTCCCGCAGACCTCGACCACCGAGACGTACGTCGCGGTGCGGCTGGGCATCCAGAACCGCCGCTGGGCCGAGGTGCCGTTCTACATCCGCGCCGGCAAGCGGCTGCCCCGACGGGTCACCGAGGTCGCGGTGATGTTCAAGCGGGCCCCGCACCTGCCGTTCAACCCGGCCGACATGGAGATGCTCGGCAACAACCAGCTCGTCATCCGGGTCCAGCCGGACGAGGGCGTGGTGCTCAAGTTCGGTTCCAAGGTGCCGGGGACCACGATGGAGGTCCGCGACATCGCGATGGACTTCCAGTACGGCGAGGCGTTCACCGAGTCCAGCCCCGAGGCGTACGAACGCCTGGTCCTGGACGTGCTGATCGGCGACCGCACGCTGTTCCCCGACGCTGCCGAGGTGGAACAGAGCTGGGCGGTGGTGGACCCGCTGGTGGAGGCATGGGAGGGCAGCAAGCCCGAGCCCTACCGGTCCGGTGAGTGGGGTCCCCGGGCCGCCGACGAGATGCTGGCCCGCGAAGGCCGCGCCTGGCGGCGGGCGTGACCGGGTACCGCGAGCGAACCAGGAGGCTCCGTTGATCGGATTGTGGGACACCACCGGCAACGAGGTGGTGAAGGCGCTCGCCGCCGAACGACGTAGTGCCGGTGGCGTGGCCAGCGGCATGGCCCTGACCCTGATCGTGGTGGTGGACGAGAAGCGGGTCCGCGACGCGGAGGCGGCGGCCACCATCGCCGCCGCCGCACACCCGTGCCGGCTGCTGGTGGTGGTCCGCTCCGACGTCGACCGCGACCGCAACCGCCTCGACGCCGAGATCGTCGTCGGCGGTCGGCTGGGCCCGTGCGAGGCCGTGGTGATGCGGATGTACGGCCGGCTGGCGCTGCACGCCGAGTCGGTCGTGATGCCGCTGCTGGTGCCGGACGTACCGGTGGTCACCTGGTGGCACGGGGAGCCGCCGGACGAGATCGCCACCGACTTCCTCGGCGTGGTCGCCGATCGGCGGATCACCGACTCCGCCCAGGCCCCCGACCCGATCGAGGCGCTGCGGCTGCGGGCCCGCGACTACGCCCCCGGCGACACCGACCTCGCCTGGACCCGGATCACCCCGTGGCGCACCCTGGTCGCGGGGGCGTTCGACACCACCGAGGCGCAGCTCACCGAGGCCGCGGTGGTCGCACCGCCGACCGACCCGACGGCCGCGCTGATGCGCGGCTGGCTGCGCGGCCGACTGGGCATCAAGCCGCGCTGGGAGCGGACCAAGGAGTTCCCCCGGATGCGCGAGGTGCAACTTCGTTGCGCCAACGGCGACGAGTTGACGCTGACCCGGGACGACAGCATGGCCGTCTTCCGGCGGACCGGCCAGGAGGACCGGGTGCTGCCGCTGGTACGCCGGCCGCTCGGCGACGAGTTGGCCGAGGAGCTGCGCCGGCTCGGCCCCGACCAGTTGTACGCCGAGGCGCTCGGCGCCTTCGCCGGGCTGACCAACCTGGACCGGCGCGCCAGCCAGCGGGTGCACGTCTGGAAGGACCCGAGCACCGCGCAGCGCGCCGAGGCGGGCGTCACCGCGCACAGCTCCACCAGCACCGGTTCCTGACCGTCCGGCCCGGGAACCCCACGACACCGACCGCCGCGCGGTCGCGGAAGGACAGCATGACTGAGGCGAGTGTCGCCGTACACGCCGACGCGGATCTGCTGGCGCAGGCGGTCGCGGCGCGGTTGGTGGTGAAGCTGCTCGACGCCCAGGCCGAACGGGGCCAGGCGGCGGTGGTGCTCACCGGCGGGCGGATCGCGGCGGCGGTCTACCGGGCGGTCGGTGCCCTGCCGGCCAAGGACGCGGTGGACTGGTCCCGGGTCGACTTCTGGTGGGGCGACGAACGGTTCCTGCCGGCCGGCGACCCGGACCGCAACGAGACGCAGGCCCGCGCCGCGCTGCTCGACGCGCTGCCGGTCGACCCGGACCGGATCCACCCGATGCCGTCCTCGGACGCGGGCGCCGACCCGGAGGAGGCCGCCGCCCGCTACGCGGCCGAGCTGGCCCGGGCCGCCCGGCCCGGCACCGCCGTCCTGCCCCACTTCGACGTGCTGATGCTCGGTGTGGGCGAGGACGGGCACGTCGCCTCGGTCTTCCCCGAGCACCCGGTGCACTACGAGAGCCGTCCGGTCAGCGCGGTGCGGGGCAGCCCCAAGCCGCCGCCGGTGCGGATCACCCTGACCCTGCCGACCATCAACACCGCCGAGGAGGTCTGGTTGGTGGCCGGTGGTTCCGACAAGGCCCAGGCGGTCGGTATGGCGCTGGCCGGTGCCGGGCCGGTGCAGGTGCCGGCGGCCGGTGTCCAGGGCACCAGCCGCACTCTCTGGCTGCTGGACCGCGCCGCTGCCGCCGACCTCCCCGCCCGCTTCCGCAGCCTGCGCTGACGCGATGTAAGGAAGGGTCCCCTGCTAACGCCTGGTGCATAGCAGGGGACCCTTCCTAACACTTTCAGCGCGAGCCCCGTGCCTGCGGCAGGCAGCGGGATTCAGCGGGCGCCGCGTCGGCGACGCAGTGCCGCGAGGGCCTCGGCGAGGATCGCCTCCCCCTCCGCCTCGGTACGCCGCTCCTTCACGTACGCCAGGTGGCTCTTGTAGGGCTCGGCCCGCACCCGACCGGGCGGGTCGTGGGCGTCCGGACCGGCCGGCAGACCGCAACGCGGGCAGTCCCAGGTGGGCGGGGACTGCACCTCGGCCGCCAGCCGGATGTCGGTGCGGTGCCCGTTGCGGCACCAGTAGCTCACCGAGCGGCACGGGACCGGCTGATGGCGTTCGGGATGGCGTGGGGGCGCGGACCCGACCCGGGCGCCCCGGATGAATTGGCCGTTCGACACGGCGCTCGCTCCTGTCGTCGGAGGGGACCGCCGTCGAGGGGTGGACGGCGGGCGACGCGGTGCAGCGGGTGAAACGGACTGCGCGCGGCCCGTCGAGTGACGGACCGCGCGCAGATTGTACGACTGGAGAGGCCGCTCAGACCCCCGTGCCGACTTCGAGCCGGAGCCAGAGCCCGAGCCCGACGATGCAGGCGAACCAGACGATGCCCACCAGGACGGTGTAGCGGTCGAGGTTCTTCTCGGCGACCGACGACCCGGCCAGGCTGGAACTGACCCCACCGCCGAACATGCTGGACATCCCACCGCCCTTGCCCCGGTGCAGCAGAATCAGCAGGACGAGCAGAACGCTCGTGATGACCAGCAACACGATCAACGTGTAGGCGAACCAGATCGGCATGGCGGGGGTCAGTCCTCTCGTTACGATCCTCGCCCGGACAGGTCGGGCACGGCGGCACCGACCGGCGGACGGGCGGAGTCAAGGATAGCGAGCGATCAGCCGGTGATGTGCTCCGGGAACCGGCAGATCTTCGCGAACTCCTCGGCGTCCAGGCTGGCGCCGCCCACCAGGGCACCGTCCACGTCCGGCTGCGCCATGATCGCGGCCACGTTCGACGATTTCACCGAACCGCCGTAGAGCACCCTGACCTGGTCCGCGGTGGCCTGGTCGAAGGTCTTGGCGAGCCGGGACCGCACCGCGCCGCACACCTCCTGGGCATCGTCCGGGGTCGCCGTCTTGCCGGTGCCGATCGCCCAGACCGGCTCGTACGCGACCACGACCTTGGTGACCTGCTCGGCGGTGAGCCCCTTGAGGGCCGCGTCGAGCTGGTCGGCGCAGTGCGCCACGTGCCCGCCCTGCTCGCGGACGTCCAGCCCCTCCCCCACGCAGAGGATCGGGGTGAGCCCGTTGGTCAGCGCGGCCTGCACCTTGGCGTTGACCAGCGCATCGTCCTCGTTGTGGTAGGCACGCCGCTCGGAGTGCCCGATCACCACGTAGGTGCAGCCCAGCTTCGCCAGCATCGACCCGGCGATCTCACCGGTGTACGCGCCGGAGGCGTGCGCCGAGAGGTCCTGACCGCCGTAGCCGATGAGCAGCTTGTCGCCCTCCACCACGGTCTGCACCGTGCGCAGGTCGGTGAAGGGCGGCAGGACCACCGTCTCCACGTCGGTCAGCTGCTTCTCGGTGAGGCTGGCGGCCAGCTTCTGCACCAGCAGGTTCGCCTCGAGGTGGTTGAGGTTCATCTTCCAGTTGCCGGCCATCAGCGGCCGGCGGGGAGCACTTGCCATCAGTCAGTTCTCCAGGGCCGCGATGCCGGGGAGGGTCTTGCCCTCCAGGTACTCCAGGGAGGCGCCGCCGCCGGTGGAGATGTGGCCGAAGGACTTCTCGTCCAGGCCGAGCGACCGCACCGCCGCCGCCGAGTCGCCGCCACCGACCACGCTGAACGCCTCGGACTCGGCGATCGCCTCGGCGACCCCCCGGGTGCCGCCCGCGAACGCGGCCATCTCGAACACGCCCATCGGGCCGTTCCAGAAGATCGTCCGGGTGCCGGTACGCAGCGCGGCGGCGAAGCCGGCCACGGTCTCCGGACCGATGTCGAGCCCGACCCGGTGGCTGGGGATGCCGTCGGCGGGCACCACGTCGTGCGCGGCGTCCGGGGCGAAGGCGTCCGCGGCCACCACGTCGACCGGGAGCATGATCTTGCCCGCGCCGCGCTCCAGCAGGTTGCGGCAGGTCTCGACCATGTCCTTCTCGAGCAGCGAGGTACCCACCTCGTGGCCCTGCGCCTTGAGGAACGTGAAGCACATGCCGCCACCGATGAGCAGCCGGTCCACGGTCGGCAGCAGCGCCTCGATCACGGCGAGCTTGTCGGAGACCTTGGAACCGCCCAGCACCACCACGTACGGCCGCTCCGGCGACTCGGTGAGCGTGGAGAGCACCTCCACCTCGCGCAGCACCAGGCGACCCGCGACGTGCGGCAACCGCGCCGGTACGTCGTACACACTGGCGTGCTTGCGGTGCACCGCACCGAACGCGTCGTCCACGTAGGCGTCGCCCAGCGCGGCGAGCTGGTCGGCGAAGGCACCGCGCTCGGCGTCGTCCTTGCTGGTCTCGCCCTTGTTGAAGCGCAGGTTCTCCAGCAACGCGACCTCGCCGTCGGCGAGCGCCGCCACGGTGGCCTGGGCCGACTCGCCGACCGTGTCGGTGGCGAAGTGCACCGGCGCGCCGAGCAGCTCACCGAGCCGGCCGGCGACCGGGGTGAGGCTGAACTGCGGGTCCGGCGCGCCCTTCGGGCGACCGAGGTGGGAGCAGACGACCACCTTCGCGCCGGCCGAGACCAGCGCGCCCAGCGTCGGCAGCACCGCGCGGATGCGACCGTCGTCCGTGATGGCCCCGGTCTGCTTGTCGAGCGGGACGTTCAGGTCGGCGCGCACCAGCACGCGCCGACCCGACACCCCCTCGGCGAGCAGGTCGTCGAGGTTGCGGATGGTCACAGAGCTACCCCTCCGTTCGTGACTGCGGGGCTCGCAAGCTCGCTCCTCGCACTCACAGGGACTTACCCACCAGCTTGACCAGGTCGACCAGACGGTTCGAGTAGCCCCACTCGTTGTCGTACCAGCCGACGACCTTGACCTGGTTGCCGATCACCTTGGTGAGCGGCGCGTCGAAGATGCAGGACGCCGGGTCGGTGACGATGTCGGCCGACACGATCGGGTCCTCGTTGTAGACCAGGATGCCCTTGAGCGGACCGTCGGCGGCAGCCTTCAGCGCGGCGTTGACCTCGTCCACCGTGGTCTCCCGACCGACGGTCACGGTGAGGTCGGTGGCCGAGCCGGTGGGGATCGGCACCCGCAGCGCGTACCCGTCCAGCTTGCCCTTGAGCTCCGGCAGCACCAGGCCGATCGCCTTCGCGGCGCCGGTCGAGGTCGGCACGATGTTCAGCGCGGCGGCCCGGGCCCGACGTAGGTCCGAGTGCGGCGCGTCCTGCAGGTTCTGGTCCTGCGTGTACGCGTGGATCGTGGTCATCAGACCCTGCTCGATGCCGAACGTGTCGTGCAGCACCTTCGCCATCGGCGCGAGGCAGTTGGTGGTGCAGGAGGCGTTCGAGATGATGGTGTGCTTGGCCGGGTCGTACTGGTCCTGGTTGACACCCATCACCACGGTGACGTCTTCGTTCTTGGCCGGCGCCGAGATGATGACCTTCTTGGCCCCGCCGTCGACGTGCGCCTTGGCCTTGGTGGCGTCGGTGAAGAAACCGGTCGACTCGATGACGACGTCGACGTTCAGGTCACCCCACGGCAGCGCGGCCGGGTCACGCTCGGCGTACGCCTTGATGGTCTTGCCACCGACGGTGATCTCGTCGGCGGTGGCCTTGACCTCGTGCGGGAGGCGACCCAGAATGCTGTCGTACTTGAGCAGGTGAGCGAGCGTCGCGTTGTCGGTCAGGTCGTTGACGGCCACGACCTCGACGTCAGCGCCGGACGCCAGCACTGCCCGAAAGAAGTTACGGCCGATACGGCCGAAGCCGTTGATGCCAACCCGGATGGTCACAGGTCCCATCTCCTCGCGTTCTGGTTCGCCGGCGTGGAGACCCTCGGCCGGCGAAGTGGTGTGCGCCGACCGTTGGAGCCGGCCGTTGACGGTTCATCTCGGCCACCCCGCCGCGGTCCGAGGGACCTGACCGCCCCGAGGCGGTGGGTACGGCGGGGAGCGCCGGTGCCGGCCCCCTTGCCGTACGCAGCGACCATATCCGAGCGCGGCGAGCCGCGCCGCGCCGGGTGGTTTCCCTCACCCGCGCCGCCGGACGCCGCACCGCCTCGACGACGCGCGGCGACGAGGGCGTGCCTCGCCGACCCGCCCGCGCCGGGACGACCCACCGTCCTATCAGACCACGAGCATGTCGGGCGTGACGGCCGCTTCGGTATCCGGGATGCCCAGGTCGCGGGCCCGCTTGTCGGCCAGCGCCAGCAGCCGGCGGATCCGCCCGGCGATGGCGTCCTTGGTCAACGGCGGGTCGGCCAGCGCGCCCAGCTCCTCCAGCGACGCCTGCCGGTGCTCCAGCCGCAGCCGGCCGGCCGAGGTCAGGTGCTCGGGCGCGTCGTCGGCGAGGATCTCCAGGGCCCGGGTCACCCGGGCGGCGGCAGCCACCGCCGCCCGCGCCGAACGCCGCAGGTTGGCATCGTCGAAGTTGGCCAGCCGATTCGCGGTGGCCCGCACCTCGCGGCGGACCCGACGCTCCTCCCAGGCCAGCACGCTGGAATGGGCACCGACCCGGGTCAGCAGCGCGGCGATCGCGTCACCGTCCTTGACCACCACCCGGTCGACGCCGCGCACCTCCCGCTGCTTGGCGGTGATGCCGATCCGGCGGGCGGCACCGACCAGCGCCAGCGCCGACTCCGGGCCCGGGCAGGTGATCTCCAACGCACTGGAACGGCCCGGCTCGGTCAGCGAGCCGTGCGCCATGAACGCCCCCCGCCACGCGGACACCGCGCAGCAGACGTTGGCGGCCACCACGTGCGGCGGCAGCCCCCGTACCGGCCGACCCCGCACGTCCAGCAGGCCGGTCTGTCGGGCCAGGGCCTCGCCGTCCTTGACCACCCGGACGATGAAGTGGCTGCCCTTGCGCAGCCCACCGGAGGCCAGTACATGGATCTCGCTCGAGTAGCCGTAGACCTCGGCGATCTCCCGCCGCAACCGACGGGCCACCGCGCCGGTGTCGAGTTCAGCCTCCACCACCACCCGCCCGGAGACGATGTGCAGCCCACCGGCGAACCGCAGCAGCGCGGCCATCTCCGCCCGCCGGCAGCAGGGCTTGGGCACGTCGACCCGACTCAGCTCGTCCTTGACCGCAGCCGTCATCGCCATTGTGCGTCCCCTCACGGACCCGTTCCGGCGTGTCGCCGGAGATTACGTACGTGTCTAACGATCGGCGCCCAGTACGGGCACCAGGGCGGCGCCCAGGGCGGCCGGATCATGCCGGGGAGTGCCGTCATCGACCGCGACGGGAGCGAGGACCAGTCGGGCTCCCAGGGATTCTGCCGCACGGTCGACCGGTTCGGGGGCACCGACCGCCTTGGCGTCGGCGAGCACCACGTCGACCGTCAACTCCGGCAGATACCAGCGCAGCGCCGCCAGGTGATCGGCGACGGAGAGGCCGAGGGTCTCCTTCTCGGCGGCCAGGTTGAGGGTGACCAGGCGGCGGGCCGGGCTGGCCAGGATCGCCGCGGCCAACTGCGGCACCAGCAGGTGCGGCAGGACACTCGTGTACCAGCTTCCCGGGCCGAAGATCAGCCAGTCGGCGGCACCGATCGCGGCGACCGCCTGCGGGCACGCCGCCGGGGCCTGCGGGGTCAGTCGCACCGACTCGACCCGGCCGGTGGTGACCGCCACCTGGTGCTGGCCGCGTACCGTGCACACCTCGTCCGGGCGGCCGGGGTCCGCGGCGCGTACCCGGGCCTCGATGTCGACCGGCTCGCAGGACATCGGCAGCACCCGCCCGACCGTGCCGAGCATCGCCCCGGCGTGCTCCAGGGCTGCCACCGGGTCGCCGAGCTGCTCCATCAACCCGGCGATCACCAGGTTGCCCACCGCGTGCCCACCCAGCCCGTCGCCTTTGCCGGGCAGGCCGCGCGTCGCCGGGCCGAACCGGTGCTGGAACAGCCCGGCGCTGCGCCGGGTCGCCGGATGGTCGCCGGCCAGCGCGACCAGGGCCTGCCGGAGGTCACCGGGGGGCAGCCCGCCCCGCTCGGCGCGCAGCCGCCCACTGGAGCCGCCGTCGTCGCCGACGGTCACCACCGCCGTGATGTCGAGATCGAGTCCGGGGGCGCAGCGACGTAACGCCCGTAACGACACGGACAGGCCGTGCCCGCCCCCGAAGGCCACCACCCGGAGCGTCATTCCCGCCCCAGATCCCGGTGCTGTGCGTTGGCGGCCAGCCCGGCACGACGCAGCCGGGCCGCCAGCTCCTCGGCGATCGCCACACTGCGGTGCTTGCCGCCGGTGCAGCCGATCGCCACGGTCAGGTACCGCTTGCCCTCCCGCTCGAACCCCGAGGTGGTGGCGCCGACCAGGTCCGCGTACCCGTCGACGAACGCGTCGGCGCCGGCCTGGCTCAGCACGTACGCGCTGACCGCCTCCTCCCGACCGGTGTGCTCCCGCAGTTCGGGCACCCAGAACGGGTTGGGCAGGAACCGGGCGTCCATCACGAAGTCGGCGTCCGGCGGCAGGCCGTACTTGAAGCCGAAGGAGATCACGGTCAGTCGCAGCCGCCGGGCGTCCTCCGCGCCGAACAGCTCCTCGACGCGACGGCGGAGCTGGTTGACGTTGAGGTGGCTGGTGTCGATGATCACGTCGGCCTGGTCACGGGCCTCCTCCAGCAGTCCCCGCTCGACGGCGATACCGTCGGCGAGCCGTCCGTCGCCCTGCAACGGATGCGAGCGCCGCACGCTCTCGAAGCGCCGGATCAGCACCTCGTCGTCGGCGTCGACGAAGACCACCCGGGGGGCGTAGCCACGCTCCTTCAACTCCCGGATCGCCTCGGCCAGGTCGGTGGAGAAGGCACGCGAGCGCACGTCCAGCACCATCGCCGTACGCCGGGCCGCCCCACCGGCCTTCACCGCCAGCTCGGCCATGTCCAGCAACAGCGCCTGCGGCAGGTTGTCCACCACGTAGAAGCCGACGTTCTCCAGGGCCCGGGCCACGGTGCTGCGCCCGCCACCGGAGAGGCCGGTGACCACGACCAGGGTGGTGTCCGTCTCGCCGGCCACCATCCCGGACTCACCGGGTACGCCGCCGTGGTGACCGGTCGTGTGCGCCTCGCCCACCCATCAACCCCCAAAGCCGTGGCGCCGCGGTCGGAGCCGACCGGGCATGGTCAAGCGCCGACTCTAGCTCGCCGCTCCCGGCCCGACGGAGCGCACCGCCGCACCCACACCCTCGATGGGCTGCGAGCGTAAGGAGGGGTCCCCTGCTATACACCAGGCGTTAGAAAGGGTCCCTTCCTAACACGGCTCGTGTCGGCTGACTGACGGCGCGTGACGCCCGAGGCCGTTATCCTCCGGAAATGGGGAGGCACGGGGCGCGGCTGCGCTGGGTGGTGGCCCTTGTCTCGGTCACGATCGCGGTGCTGGCCACGGTGGATCGATTCGTCGAACGCGAACGTGAGTGGGCACACGGCGGCGACCAGGTCGCGGTGACCGTCGAGGCCCGTCTGCCGGAGCCGGACCGGGTGGGGCGCACCGCCGCCGCGCTCGGCTGGCCACACGCGACCCATCGGGTCCACGGCGATCCCGACCGGCAGTCGGTGGTGCTGCGACTGCGCTGGTCCGGGCCGCCACGCAAGGGCTCCTACCAGGTCATGCTGCTCGACGACCGGCAATCACCGCCTCGGGTGCTGCGCCCCGAGGGCGGCTCCGACGCCGCCGGGGACGCCGGATTCGGCTGGTCCACCGAGTACGAGGTGCTGGCCGCCCGCTACGACTGGCTGGCCGACACCGCCGCCCGCGAGGAGTCCGACGGTACGCAGGGAAGCGCACCGCACGTCGGCGCTATCGGCACTCGCGCGATCGGCGACGGCAGCCTGATCGCGGTCTTCCGCCTCGATCCCGGGGCGCTGCCGCTGGACGACCCGTCTCCCCTGGTGGTGGCCTTCTGCTACGTCGACGCCGACGGCGAGGTGCGCTGGGCCAAGCGCATCCCGGTCCCACCGACCTACTGACCGACTCGATCGACCTACGGGCCTCGTCGCGTAGGTCCGTAGAATCCGCAGGTGGCCTCGCTGCATCTCTCGCCGATTTTCACCAAGATCACGAACGCGACTAGTTCGCGCCACTAGAGGCCCCGCCGGCTACGGAGCATCCCTGCCCCTGGTCAGCGGCGACGCAGTGCCTTGACCCGGTCGCGGCCCAAGATGCCGAGATAGTCCCACGGCTCGTCGAGACAGGAGTCCACCTCGGCCGCCTTGATGATCTCGGTCAGCCGGGCGGCCAGCTCGTCGGGGTCCGGCTGCGCCTGCTCGCAGAGCTGGATGTGGGCGGCCCGCAGCGCGCCGCCGATCTCGGCCGGTTCCTCCTCGTAGGTTTCCCAGGCGTCGTAGAGGTAGCCGGCAAGGCCGTCCCACGCGCGGGCCGCCCGCTCGACCACCAGCAGCGTCTCAAGGCTCGCCGGGCGCTCGGCCAGCACCCGCACTTCCTCGACGATCGCCCGGCCGGCCTTTTCCACGTCGTGCAGGTCCCAACGATTGCCGCTGGTCGCCTCGTGGGCCAGGTTGTCGATGGTCCGGCGCAGATCGGCCAGTTCGGCGTCGGTGGGCGGCGCCAGCAGCCCGGCGTACGCCAGCAGCCTGGACGCCAACACGCGGTCCGTGGCCGCCCACTCGGCGAGCAGCAACGCCAGCCGCCGGGCCGGAATGGTGCTCGCCACCTCGGCCAGCTCCGCGACCCGGGGATCGACCTCCGTGGCCGACGGCGGCGTGGCCAGCGAGGACCACGCGAATCCATTCTCCAAAGCGGCCTCGGCGAGCGCCACCGCGTGGGCGCACAACTCCTCCGACATCGGGCAGCCGCACTCGACAGTGAAGCCGTCGGCTGTGATCCCCACCCAGACCTCGTAGGGCGGCTGACCAGCCCCACGGAAGGTGCAGGACGCTCCCCCGCCGACCGGAACGATCACGTCCGGTTGACCGGCCACCCGAAGCTTGTCCGCCGCGCCGCATGCCACGGACCCGGCCGCGTTCCGCAGGGAGTCGATATCGATACGTACCGCCATCCGGCCATCTAACCGGGCGCGGGTGACGCCGCCGGCATCGGGTGGGGAAAGCTGGCCGGCTCAGCCGGGCTGGCCGCCTCGCAGCCCGGTTACGAACGACGACCAGGCATCCCGACCGAAGCGCAACACCGGCCCCGTCGGATCCTTGGAGTCCCGTATTGCCAGCGCCCGATCCAACTCAGCCACCTCCACGCAGTTTGAATCGTTCGCGCCGCTCCGGCTGCTCTTCCGCCAGTGAGTTAATGCCAGATCCGAGGGAGTCATCGGTAACGCTCCAAGGGGGCGGGGCTCAGTCCGGAACCTCGGCAGCTACCTGGGCGAGGAAATCCGCGGAGTGGTCAGGGTCGAGTGCCTTGGCCCGAAGGTGGTCGAACATGAGTCTATAGCGGTTCACCTGACGATCCTCCTCCAGCAGAAGGGTGCTGGTGTCGTTGCTGAGATAGACCACAGTCGGGTCCAGCAGCAGATCGGCGTAGCCAAGCAGCGTGAACGCCCCGCCCATGGCAGCATGTGCTCCGGCTCCGAACGGCAGAACCTGGATCTCCACAGTCGGCAACTCGCACGCCTCGACCAGGCGCTGGAGCTGAGCACGCATCACTCGATGCCCGCCAACAACTCGGCGAACGGCCGCTTCGTCCAATACGATCCAGAGCGCTGGCGGCTCATCTCGGGACAACAGCGCTTTACGGGCGAGCCTCGCTGCCACGACTCGATCGACTTCATCCTGGTCGGCGGTGCTGCGGCCCGCTTTGACGATTGCGCGGACGTACTCCTCGGTCTGCAACAGGCCCGGCACGTAGAGGCTCTCGAAGGTGCTGATCGAGGTGGCCTCGGCCTCGAAACCCACGTAGTCGTCCGGCAGCACGTCGCCGTATGCACTCCACCAGCCCTTTTGGCGGGCCTGACGGTGCAGTGTGGTCAGCTCCTCCCGCTCCTCCTCGGTGGCGTCGTAGAGGTCGAGCAGCGACTGCATGTCCTTGACCATCACCCGCGAGTGTCCGACCTCGAATCGGATGACCTTCGTTCGATGCCAGCCGAGTTGCTTGGCCACCTCCTCAGCGGTGCGACCTGTCCGATCACGAAGACGACGCAGTTCCCGTCGAAGGCGACGGGCTCGGATCGTCGGGCTCGGCACCTGCGCCATCCTCAAACCTCCACTCAGAGTCACCGATTCTCGGCCAGGAAGCAAGATCGAATCAAGTCGGCGCTATTTAAAATCCGACGTTGCATTTCCATCCGCCATCGCCCAGTCTGCAAGTAACGACTCCACTACCAAGAGACGGGAGAGACATGACTGACAACCGATCGTCGCGGTGGGGGCGGTGGACCTCAGGGCCCAGCGGGTTCCAGGAAGAGTTGTCCGCCGTACTCGATGGGGCTGACGTGTCCGAGCGTCAGCGGGCCGCCATCGCGCACGCGCTGACCAGGCCGAGCGCCCTCTCGTCGTACGTCGATGCGCTTGTCGACCGCTACACGACGGAGCGCGAGCGGCGGTCGGATGGCCCGTCGCCCACCAACGCGGGCCGTTTCCCCCGCCGCTGGACGCTGCACCTGACATACCTTGCCGTCGACCCGCAGGAGGCCCGGGAACAGGCGGTCGTCTACACGGAGGGTCTGACGATCCTCCGGCCCGAACTGCCGGCCGGTGCCGCGCTGCTGTCCCGGGCCGATGCCTGGAACCACGTCGAGCCGGTCTTCTGCGGTCGGATCGGCCCGGACAACGAGATCTGCATGGACGTCACGGGGCATCCCGGCTTCCATCGTGCGGCCGGAGTCGGCGGACTCTGCTGGGGTGACGGCGACGACGACGCGACGGCACGGTGACCGGACAGGTCACCAGGCCCGGCACGGTGGGTGGCGGGGCCTTACGGTCGGCCGTCCCCGGTGCGCGTTCCGCTACGGCGTCAGCCATGCTGGCACCGTCCCTCAACCCCTGCTCGGCATGCTCTTCGTCGGTCCGGCAGCCGAACGTCGCTTCGGCCACCGCCACTTCATGGAGATGCTCTCCGTCTTCACCGCACCGCCACAGTTCACCGTCCTGGCCGGGCGGACGGAACTGGGCCGGGTTGATCCGGTTCTGCTCACCGAGGAAACCACCGGCCCACGCCGGCTCCTCCTCGCGGGCCTCACGTTTGGCGCTGCGCTACCACCGCGACTGGCCCAGGCGACATTGGCCGCCCGGCTGGCCGACCTTCCGGGTGCTCGGGCAGTCCTGGCCATGCCCACACAGTTCAGGAGTTCGCTGGCATAGCTCCCGCCGTCGTCGGGTGCGGATCGTAGACTCCTCGGATGGTCTCCCCCGCCGACGTGAGCGTCACCGACCTGGCCACCTCCGACGCGCCTGTCGCCGAGAAGGTGACAGCGGCGCTCGACGTGCTGCGCCGGGTCTTCGGGTACGACGCGTTCCGTGGCTTCCAGCAGGAGGTCATCGAGCACGTGGCGGCCGGCGGTGACGCGCTGGTGCTGATGCCGACCGGTGGCGGCAAGTCGCTGTGCTACCAGATCCCGGCGCTGGTCCGGGACGGCGTCGCTGTGGTGATCTCGCCGTTGATCGCGTTGATGCAGGACCAGGTCGACGCGTTGACCGCCGTCGGGGTACGCGCCGGTTTCCTGAACTCCACGCTGGATCTGGACACCCGTCGGCTGGTCGAGGCGGAATTCGTCGCCGGGGAGATCGACCTGCTCTATCTCGCCCCGGAGGCGCTGGCCAGTCGTTCCACGCTGAGCCTGCTGGACCGGGGGCGGATCAGCCTGTTCGCCATCGACGAGGCGCACTGCGTGTCGCAGTGGGGCCACGACTTCCGGCCGGACTACCTCAACCTGTCGATGGTGCACGAGCGGTGGCCGGGCGTACCCCGGATCGCGCTGACCGCCACCGCGACCAGCGCCACCCGTACGGAGATCGCCACCCGACTCAACCTGACCGAGGCGCGGCACTTCGTGGCCAGCTTCGACCGGCCCAACATCCAGTACCGGATCGTGCCGAAGCGGGAGGCACGCAAGCAACTGCTCGCCCTGCTGCGCGACGAGCACCCGAGCGAGGCCGGCATCGTCTACTGCCTGTCGCGCGCCTCGGTGGAGAAGACGGCCGAGTTCCTCACCGCCAACGGTGTCGACGCGCTGCCGTACCACGCCGGTCTGGACGCGGCGACCCGCGCCGCCAACCAACAGCGGTTCCTGCGCGCCGACGGTGTGGTGATGGTGGCGACGATCGCCTTCGGCATGGGCATCGACAAGCCGGACGTCCGCTTCGTCGCCCACCTCGACCTGCCCAAGTCGGTCGAGGGTTACTACCAGGAGACCGGACGCGCCGGCCGGGACGGGCTGCCGTCGACCGCCTGGCTGGCGTACGGGCTCCAGGACGTCGTCCAGCAACGCAAGATGATCGACACCTCCGAGGGCGACCTGGCCCACCGGCGTAACCTCGCCGCGCACCTCGACGCGATGCTGGCGCTCTGCGAGACGGTCCGCTGCCGACGGGTGCAGTTGCTCGACTACTTCGGGCAGCGCCTGGACGGCACCTGCGGCAACTGCGACACCTGCCTGGCCCCGCCGGAGTCCTGGGACGGCACAGTGGCCGCGCAGAAGCTGCTCTCCACGGTGTTCCGGCTGGACCGGGAACGCAACCAGCGGTTCGGCGCCGGGCACTGCGTCGACATCCTGCTGGGTAAGAGCACCGACAAGATCGTCCAGCACCGGCACGACTCACTCACCGTCTTCGGCATCGGCGACGATCTGAGCGAGGCGGAGTGGCGGGGCGTGGTGCGCCAGTTGCTCGCCGAGGGCCTGCTCGCCGTCGAGGGCGACTACGGCACCCTGGCACTCACCGACGCCAGCGCCGAGGTGCTCGGCCGCCGACGTACCGTGATGATGCGCCGGGAGCCGGCCCGCCCGGCGAAGGTGGCCAAGCCGCGGGGCGCGGCCACCGTGGTCGCGGAACTGCCGGCCGAGGCAGCCGGTACGTTCGAGCGCCTACGCGCCTGGCGGGCGGCCTCCGCGAAGGAGCAGGGCGTACCCGCCTACGTCATCTTCCACGACGCCACGTTGCGGCAGATCGCCGCCGACGCCCCGTCGTCGCTGGCCGAGCTGTCGCGGATCAGCGGTGTCGGCGAGAACAAGTTGGCGAAGTACGGCGAGCAGATCCTCGGGGTGCTCACCGACACGGCCTGACCCGCCGCCCGCCCGCTGTTCACGCGCCTGCTGTTCGACAGTCGGCCGGAGCGGTGACTCTGGCCTGCCTGGCGTGCGGCAGCTTCTCCTCCCTGACCAGGTCGGCGCCTTTCGAGCTGACCCGTTCGTGCTATCGGACGCGGTGACCCGAGCCGAACCGTTCGCACCCGAGGACACGCGGTAACCCGAGCCGACCCGTTGACGCCCTCGGACAAGCGGTAATCCGGGCCGACCCGTTCACGCCGTCAGACGCGGTGACCGGAGCTGAACCACTCACGCTGCCGGAAGCGGTGACCCGTCGATGCAGTCAGCTCGATAGTCGTGACACCTCACCTGGCAAGGGCGCCGACGACGCGCTCCGGTACCGAACCCGGTCGGCAGCCCTCGACCGCGATCACACCGAAGCCGACGAGGCGGCGACGAAGCCCACCGAGGCCGCCACGGGGGTCGATGGGGCGGTCGCGTCGGAGCTGACCGCGAGGGTCAGTCAGTGACGGCCCGACTGTCGGTGGCGCCGAGGGCGGTGAGGATCGCCTCGGCGGTGCGACGGCCGACGCCGGGGACCTCGGTGATCTCGTCCACGGTGGCGGCCGAGAGGCGCTTGAGGGAGCCGAAGTGGCGCAGCAGCGCCTTGCGGCGTACCTCGCCGAGGCCGGGGACGCTGTCCAGCGCGGAGGTGGTCATCCGCTTCGAGCGGCGCTGCCGGTGGAAGGTGATGGCGAAGCGGTGCGCCTCGTCGCGTACCCGTTGGAGCAGGTAGAGCCCTTCCGAGGTGCGCGGCAGGATGACCGGGAAGTCGTCGTCGGGCAGCCAGACCTCCTCCAGTCGCTTGGCCAGACCGCACAGCGCCACGTCGTCGATGCCCAGCTCGGCCAGCGTCTGGGCGGCGGCGGCCACCTGCGGCGCGCCGCCGTCGACCACGACCAACTGCGGCGGGTACGCGAACTTGCGCGGCCGTCCGGTGGTCGGGTCGACCAGCACACCCACCCTCGGCTCGTCCTCGCCCATGTCCGCACCGTCGCGCGTCGCCTCAGCGGAGGCGGGAAGGTCGGCAGCGGCCGAGTCAGCGGGGGCAGCCAGGTCGGCGGGGGCAGCCGGGTCGGCAGCAGCAGCCAGGTCGGTGGCGGACTCCACGCCCGCCTCGCCGGTCTCGGCGCGGGCGTCGAGGTAGCGGGCGAAGCGGCGGCGCAGCACCTCGGACATCGCGGAGAGGTCGTCGGTGGCGCCCCGGATGATGAACCGGCGGTACTCGCTCTTGCGGGGCAGGCCGTCCTCGAAGACGACCATGCTGGCCACCACGTCGGTGCCCTGGATCTGCGAGATGTCGAAGCACTCGATGCGCAACGGCGCGGTACGCATGTCGAGCGCGTCGCTGATCTCGTCGAGCGCCTTGCCGCGCGTGGTGAGGTCGCCGGCCCGCTTGAGCTTGTGTCGGGCCAGCGCGTCCTTCGCGTTGCGCCCGACCGTCTCCATCAGGGTGCGCTTGTCGCCGCGCTGCGGCACCCGCAGCGTCACCCGGCTGCCCCGGTGCTGGGAGAGCCAGTCGGCGAGGGCCTCGGCGTCGGCGGGCAGCTCCGGCACCAGCAACTCGCGCGGGACGTCGGTCTCGCCCTGCTCGCCGCCGTAGACCTGGGTGCAGAAGTGGTGCACCAGGTCGCCGGTGCTGAGGTCCTCGGTCTTTTCCACCACCCAGCCACGCTGACCGCGTACCCGGCCGCCGCGTACGTGGAAGACCTGTACCGCGGCCTCCAGCGGGTCGTCGGCGAACGCGACCACGTCGGCGTCGGTGCCGTCGCCGAGCACCACGGTCTGCTTCTCCATCGCCCGGCGCAACGCGGCGACGTCGTCGCGCAGCCGGGCCGCCCGCTCGAACTCCAGCGCCTCGCTGGCCTCGGTCATCTCGCGTTCCAGCTTGCGCACCATGGAGTCGGTGCGTCCGGCCATGAAGTCGCAGAAGTCGTCGACGATCTCGCGGTGCCGCTCGGCGGTGACGCTGCCGACGCAGGGTGCCGAGCACTTGCCGATGTAGCCGAGCAGGCAGGGCCGGCCGACCTGCCCGGCCCGTTTGAACACCCCGGCGGAGCAGGTCCGCGCCGGGAAGACCCGTAGCAGCAGGTCGAGCGTCTCGCGGATGGCCCAGGCGTGCGAGTACGGCCCGAAGTAGCGCACTCCCTTGCGCTTGCTGCCCCGCATCACCTGCAACCGTGGGTACTCCTCGTCGAGGGTGACCGCCAGGTACGGGTACGACTTGTCGTCGCGGTAGCGGACGTTGAACCTCGGGTCGTACTGCTTGATCCAGAGGTATTCGAGCTGGAGCGCCTCGACCTCGGTGCCGACGGTGACCCAGTCCACCGATTCGGCGGTGGTGACCATCTGCTGGGTGCGCTGGTGCAGGCCCCACAGGTCGCCGAAGTAGGAGTTGAGCCGGCTGCGCAGGTTCCGCGCCTTGCCGACGTAGATCACCCGGCCGGTGCCGTCGTAGAAGCGGTAGACCCCCGGCGCCTCGGGGATGGTGCCCGGCGCGGGACGGTAGGTCGACGGATCAGCCACACTCCGAGACTAGTCGCCACCCCCGACAGCCCTGATCATCCCCACTTGGCCTCTTCTGCGCCCCCGTGGGTCCGGCGTACCGGGCAGTCGTGATTGACGCCTTCCAATCTCGGGTGCCGACGCCTACCATCCAGTAACCGAATGTTCTTCACGTAATGATCCCGCCCGATGGTCCCCCGTCCACAGAGGATCGCCATGCCTGGTCACACCGCCACCCGCCGGCTGCTCGCCGGTGCGACCGCCGCCCTCACGGTCGCCACCGCGCTCGTCGGCGTGTCGTCCCCCGCCACCGCCACCGCCACCCCCGCCACCGACGCCGGCACCCTCGCCGTGAACGTCGCCAGCGCCTTCGCCGGCAACGACTACTGCCTCGGCGAGTGCTCCGAGATCCTGCCGCCCGGCCAGAACGGCAACGCCACCCTCGTCGAGGTCCTGGGCAACCAGGCGTTCGGCACGCTGCCCCGGCACTCCGCCGACCAGCTCGACACGTACGCCAACCTGGTCTACGGCTACGCCGGGCTGCGCGAGGACCAGGTCAGCACGTTCTTCCGGGACGCCTCCTTCGGCGTCGCCCCCAGCCAGGTCGAACGCGACTACTCCCCGCGCTCCGACGTCCGCATCGTGCGCGACCGCACCAACGGCGTCCCGCACATCACCGGCACCACCCGGGGCGGCACCATGTACGGCGCCGGCTACGCCGGAGCCGAGGACCGACTCTTCACGATGGACCTGCTGCGGCACGTCGGTCGGGGCACGCTGACCCCGTTCGCCGGTGGCGCACCGGGCAACCGGGCGCTGGAGCAGAGCGTGTGGCGCACCTCCCCGTACACGGAGGCGGACCTGCAGGCCCAGGTGAACGCGTTGCGCGGCAAGGGCGGGGCGCGCGGCGAGCAGCTCTACGCCGACGTGCAGGAGTACGTCGCCGGGGTCAACGCCTACATCCAGACCTGCATGGCCAACCGCAACTGCCCCGGCGAGTACGTGCTGACCGGTCACCTCGACGCGATCACCAACGCCGGTGGGCCGAAGCCGTTCGTGATGACCGACCTGATCGCCATCGCCGGGGTCGTCGGCGGCCTCTTCGGCGGTGGTGGCGGCACCGAGATGCAGTCGGCGTTGGTGCGCATCGCTTCCCGGGCCAAGTTCGGCCCGACCGAGGGCGACCGGGTGTGGAACGCCTTCCGGGGGCAGAACGACCCGGAGACCGTGCTGACCCTGCACGACGGGCAGAGCTTCCCGTACGGTGACGCCTCGCCGAACGCGTCCAGCGTGGTCCTGCCGGACGCCGGGTCGGCCCGGGTCGAGCCGATCTTCACCGACCCGACCGGCTCCGCCACCGCCGCCACCACCTCGAACCGCAGCTCCGAGCTGGCCGCCGCGCTCTCCGGGCTGACCATCGACCCGGCGCACCGGGGCATGTCCAACGCGGCCGTGGTCTCCGCCGCCCACTCCGCCACCGGCCACCCGATCGCCGTCTTCGGGCCGCAGACCGGCTACTTCTCCCCGCAACTGCTGATGGTGCAGGAGTTGCAGGGACCGGGCATCAGCGCCCGGGGCGCGGCCTTCGCCGGACTCAACCTCTATGTCCTGCTCGGCCGGGGTCAGGACTACGCGTGGAGCGCCACCTCCTCGGTCCACGACATCACCGACACCTACGCGGTGCCGCTCTGCGTCCCCGGCGGCGGTACGCCGACGCTGGCCAGCAACCACTACCTGTTCCGGGGCCAGTGCCTGGCGATGGAGGAGCTGTCCCGGGTCAACCGGTGGACCCCGACCGTCGCCGACGGCACCGCCGCCGGGTCGTACAAGCTGGTCGCCTGGCGTACCAAGCTGGGCCTGGTGGGGTGGCGTGGCACGGTGGGCGGCGTGCCGCACGCGTTCACCCAGCTGCGCTCCACCTACGGTCGCGAGGCCGACTCGGCCATCGGCTTCCAGATGTTCAACGACCCGACCCAGATGGGTTCCGCCGAGGCGTTCCTCACCTCCGCGCACAACGTCGAGTACGCCTTCAACTGGTTCTACGTCAACTCCACCCAGTCGGCGTACTTCAACTCCGGACTCAACCCGGTGCGGGCGGCCGGCAGCAACCCGAACCTGCCGATGAAGGCCGAGCGCGCCTACGAGTGGCAGGACTTCGACCCGGCGACCGGCACCGCCCGGTACGCGCCGCGCTCGGCCCACCCGCAGTCGATCAACCAGGACTACTACATCAGTTGGAACAACAAGCAGGCCAAGGACTTCGGTGCCGCCGACGGCAACTTCAGCTTCGGCGCCGTACACCGGGGTGACCTGCTGGACAAGCCGATGAAGGCGGCCATCT
Organism: Micromonospora sp. NPDC003241; assembly: GCF_053589795.1. Classification (NCBI taxonomy): domain Bacteria; kingdom Bacillati; phylum Actinomycetota; class Actinomycetes; order Micromonosporales; family Micromonosporaceae; genus Micromonospora; species Micromonospora sp. NPDC003241. The sequence goes on from NZ_JBSFSO010000009.1 coordinate 72,779, forward strand.
CGGCGGGCCGCAAGTTCGACCGGGCCTCGCTGACCGAGCTGGTGCAGAAGGCCGGGCTGACCGACCTGCGCGGCGCCGAGGTGCTCGGCGAGCTGATCCGGGTGCTGGAGAGCCAGCCGGTCACCGACAGCGCCCTGAGCACCGAGATCACCCGACTCAAGGCCTGGCGGCAGGCGGGCGCGCTGCGGGTGGAGACCGCCAAGGGCTCCAAGGTGTACCAGCACGCCGAGGCGATCCGTACCTTCGACGCCTGGTGGCCGCTGCTGGTGCGGGGCATGTTCCGCGACCAGCTCGGCACCGACCTCTACCAGTCCGTAATCAACGCGATGCAGATCAACGAGTCGCCGTCCGGCCTGCAACAGGGCGACGTGTCGAACCTGCCGTCCTCGGCGAACAGCGCGCAGACCCACAAGGGCTCGGCGTTCCAGTACGGCTGGTGGGGCTACGTCGACAAGGACCTGCGGGCGGTGCTGGGTGACCCGGTCGCCGGAGGCCCCGGGCGGACCTTCTGCGGCGCCGGCAACCTGGGTACGTGTCGTCAGGTGCTGCTGGACACGCTGCGCACCGCGTCGACGACCCCGGCCGCCCAGACGTACCCGGGCGACGCCACCTGTGCCGCCGGTGACCAGTGGTGCGCGGACGCGATCGTCCAGTCGCCGCTGGGCGGGATCAAGCACGCCACCATCGCCTGGCAGAACCGCCCCACCTACCAGCAGGTGGTGTCGTTCCCGGCCCGACGTGGCGACGCGGTGACCAACCTGGCCACCGGGCGGCCGGTGACCGCCTCCAGCAGCCAACTCGGCAACGGTGCCGCCCGCGCCGTCGACGGTGACCTGAACACCCGCTGGGCCAGTTCCTGGTCGGACAACCAGTGGCTGCGGGTGGACCTGGGCTCGGTGCGGCAGGTCGGCCGGGTGGTCCTGGCCTGGGAGTCCGCGTACGCCCGGTCGTACCGCGTCGAGGTCTCCGACGACGGCGACACCTGGCGGACGGTCTGGTCGACCACGGCCGGCGACGGCGGCACCGACGTGCTCACCTTCGCCCCGCAACAGGCCCGCTACGTGCGGGTGTACGGGCTCACCCGGGCCACCACGTACGGCTTCTCGCTGTGGGAGCTGTCCGCGTACGCGCAGTGACACAGACGGGCGCGGCCGGGGCGAGATCGCCCCGGCCGCGCCCGTACCCACGTGCCCCGGTCACGCCAGCGAGATCTGGTCCCCGTCGACCTTGACCTCCTTGGCCGGCAGGCCGGTGGTCGCCGGCCCGGCCTTGACCGAGCCGTCCTCGATGGAGAACTTGCTGCCGTGACAGGTGCAGTTGATCGTCCCGCCGTCGACGTTCGACACCGGGCAGCCCTGGTGCGTGCAGATCGGGTCGAACCCCTTGAACTCACCGGCGCTGGGCTGGGTGATCACCACGCCCTGCGCGGCGAAGACCGCTCCCCCGCCGACCGGGATGTCGGCGGTCCTGGCCAGCGACTGGGCCCCGTCACGGTCCCCGCCCCCGGCGTCACCGGTGCCGGTGACCTCCGGGCCGCCGCTGGTCGGGGCCGCGCCGTCACCGGAGTCGTCACCGCCACCGCACCCGGCCAGCACCACCGCCGCACCGACCGCGCCCACGCCGGTCAGCAGGCTCCGTCGGGTACGCGTGTCCGGTCCGGCCAGCACCTGTTCGTCACTCATGCCGCCTCGCTTCTCTGTTCGGCTACCACCGTGCATGATCCGTGGCTACATCTCACGACACGCACCACTCTGCCCGGTGGTTCACCCGATCGGCCACCCGGGCGTACCCCAACGGGTGGCCCGACCGTCGCCACGGGCGACGGCCGGGCCTGCCGATCAGCGGGTGGCGGCCGCCTTGCGAGCGCGCGTCGTGGCCCCGGTCGCCTTCGCACCGCCGGTCTTGGCACCGCCGGTCTTGGCACCGCCGGCTTTGGCGCCGTTGGCCTTGGCGGCCCGGGCGGTGGCCGCCTTCGCGCCCTTGGCCGTGCCGTCGAGCTTGAGCACGCTCCGCAGGAACTGCCCGGTGTGGCTCTCGGTGACCTCGGCGACCTCCTCCGGGGTGCCGGTGGCGAGCACCGTGCCGCCGCGGTGGCCGCCCTCCGGGCCCATGTCGATCAGCCAGTCGGCACTCTTGATCACGTCGAGGTTGTGCTCGATGGTGATCACCGTGTTGCCCTTGTCGACCAGCCCCTCCAGCACCAGCAGCAGCTTGCGGATGTCCTCGAAGTGCAGGCCGGTGGTCGGCTCGTCGAGCACGTACACCGTCCGCCCGGTGGACCGCTTCTGCAGCTCGGAGGCGAGCTTGACGCGCTGCGCCTCACCGCCGGAGAGCGTCGGCGCCGGCTGGCCCAGCCGGACGTAGCCCAGACCCACGTCGACGAGCGTCTTGAGGTGCCGGTGGATGGCCGGGATGGCGGAGAAGAACTCGGCCGCCTCCTCGATCGGCATCTCCAGCACGTCGGAGACGGTCTTGCCCTTGTAGTGCACCTCCAGGGTCTCCCGGTTGTACCGGGCGCCCTTGCAGACCTCGCACGGCACGTACACGTCGGGCAGGAAGTTCATCTCGATCTTGATGGTGCCGTCGCCGGAACACGCCTCGCAGCGCCCGCCCTTGACGTTGAACGAGAACCGCCCCGGCCCGTACCCGCGGACCTTGGCCTCGGTGGTCTCGGCGAACAGCTTGCGCACGTGGTCCCAGACCCCGGTGTAGGTGGCCGGGTTCGAGCGCGGCGTCCGGCCGATCGGTGACTGGTCGACCCCGACGACCTTGTCCACGTGCTCCAGCCCGCCGACCCGGGTGTGCCGGCCGGGCACCAGCCGGGCACCGTTGATCTGGTTGGCCAGCACCGCGTAGAGGATGTCGTTGACCAGCGTCGACTTGCCCGACCCGCTGACCCCGGTGACGGCGATGAGCTGGCCCAGCGGGAAACTCACCGTCAGGTTGCGCAGGTTGTGCTCGCGGGCGCCCTGCACCACCAGCTCCCGGCCCGGCGTCTGCGGGCGACGCCCCGCCGGGATCGGGATCTCCCGGCGACCCGACAGGTACGCCCCGGTCATCGACTCCGGGTTGCTCAGCAGCTCCGGCACCGAGCCGCTGTGCACGATCTGCCCACCGTGTTCCCCGGCGCCGGGACCGATGTCCACGATCCAGTCGGCGGTGCGGATGGTGTCCTCGTCGTGCTCGACCACGATCAGCGTGTTGCCCAGGCCGCGCAGCCGGACCAGGGTCTCGATCAGCCGGTGGTTGTCGCGCTGGTGCAGCCCGATCGACGGCTCGTCCAGCACGTAGAGCACGCCGACCAGGCCGGAACCGATCTGGGTGGCGAGCCGGATGCGCTGCGCCTCACCACCGGAGAGGGTTCCGGCGGCCCGGTCCAGGGAGAGGTAGTCCAGACCGACGTCGAGCAGGAACCGCAGCCGGGCGTTGATCTCCTTGAGCACCCGCTCGGCGATCAGCTTCTGCCGGTCGGTCAGCTCGATACCGGCCAGCAGGTCGGCGCACTCGCCGACGGACAGGTTGCACACCTCGGCGATGCTGCGCCCGGCCAGCGTGACGGCGAGCACCTCCGGCTTGAGCCGGGCACCGCCGCAGGCCGCACAGGGCACGTCACGCATGTACCCCTCGTACTTGTCCCGGGACCACTCCGACTCGGTGTCGGAGTGCCGGCGCTCGATCCACTGCACCACGCCCTCGAAGCCGGTGTAGTACGAGCGCTCCCGGCCGTACTTGTTGCGGTAGCGCACGTGCACCTGGTCGTCGGAGCCGTGCAGGATGGTCTTCTGCGCCCGCGACGGCAGCGCCCGCCACGGGGTGTCGACGGTGAAGTGCTCGGCCTCGCCGAGCGCCTCCAGCAGCCGCAGGAAGTACTCCAGGTTGTGTCCGGTCGCCCAGGGCTGGATCGCGCCCTCGCGCAGGCTGCGCTCCGGGTCCGGGACGACCAACTCCGGGTCGACCTCCTTCTTGGTGCCCAGGCCGGTGCACTCCGGGCAGGCGCCGTACGGCGCGTTGAAGGAGAAGACCCGGGGCTCCAGGTCCTCGATCGCCAGCGGGTGGTCGTTCGGGCAGGCCAGGTGCTCGGAGTAGCGACGCTCCCGGTCCGGGGCGTCCTCGGCCAGGTCGACGAAGTCCAGCAGCACCAGCCCGCCGGAGAGCCCGAGCGCGGCCTCGACCGAGTCGGTCAGCCGCTGCTTGGCGCCGGCCTTGACGCTGAGCCGGTCGATCACCACCTCGATGGTGTGCTTCTCCTGCTTCTTGAGCTTCGGCGGGTCGGTGAGCTGGTGCACCACCCCGTCGACCCGGGCCCGGGCGTACCCCTTGGACTGCAGCTCGGCGAAGAGGTCGACGTACTCGCCCTTACGGCCGCGCACCACCGGGGCGAGCACCATGAAGCGGGTGCCCTCGGCCATCGCCAGCACCCGGTCGACGATCTGCTGCGGGCTCTGCTTGGAGATCCGCTCGCCGCAGACGGGGCAGTGCGGCACGCCGACCCGGGCGAACAGCAGCCGCAGGTAGTCGTAGACCTCGGTGATGGTGCCGACGGTCGAGCGCGGGTTGCGCGAGGTCGACTTCTGGTCGATCGAGACCGCCGGGCTCAGGCCCTCGATGAAGTCGACGTCCGGCTTGTCCATCTGGCCGAGGAACTGCCGCGCGTACGACGACAGCGACTCGACGTAACGGCGCTGCCCCTCAGCGAAGATCGTGTCGAAGGCCAGGCTCGACTTGCCCGACCCGGACAGCCCGGTGAACACGATCAGGGCGTCCCGGGGCAGGTCGAGGCTGACGTCACGCAGGTTGTGCTCGCGTGCGCCACGAATGATCAAACGGTCGGCCACGGTCCGTGTACTCCCGGGTGAGAATGACGAAGGAAGATCTGTCCGCTTTCGGGGCGAACCCGAGGTTATGGGGGGTACCCCAGCGGTTGTGCCGGCGCCGAAAAGCGCCCCGGCAACTGTAGACCCGCCCTACGACAATCTGCCCCGACGGCGGGGCCGCCGGGCGGCGCGCCGCCGGGTTTCGTGAGCGATCTCGCGGTGCAACCGCCGCCAGCTCTCCCAGCGCCGGGCCGTCAGCTCGCCCGCCCGCAGCGCGTCCTGCACGGCGCAACCCGGCTCGGCCTCGTGCCCGCAGTCGCCGTACCGGCACTCGGTGGCCAGGGCGGCGATGTCGCCGAAGGCCCGGTCGAGCCCGGCCGCGCCGTCGAGCAGACCGACCGCCCGGACGCCCGGGGTGTCCACCACCGCCCCACCGCCCGGCAGCGGCACCAGCGCCCGCCAGGTGGTGGTGTGCCGGCCCTTGCCGTCCACCCGCCGGATCGCCTGGGTCGGCATGACCGTCGCCCCGGCCAGCGCGTTGACCAGGCTCGACTTGCCCGCACCGGAGGGCCCCAGCAGGCCGAGGGTGCGACCGGCGCCGACCTCGGCGCGCAGCGGGTCCAGACCGGTCCCGTGCTCGGCGCTGACCGGCAGCACCGGCACCCCGGGGGCGAGCGCCGCGAGCTGCCGCGCCACTGCGGCCGGGTCGGCCGCCAGGTCGGTCTTGGTCAGCACCACCAGGGGACGGGCGCCGGACTCGTGGGCCAGCGCCAGCAGCCGCTCGACGCGGGCGGCGTCCGGCTCCGGGTGCACCGCCTCCACCACGGCGGCCACGTCCAGGTTGGCGGCCAGCAGGTGACCGGCGGCGTCCTTGCCGGCGGTACGCCGCACCAACGCGGTACGCCGAGGCAGCACCGCCTCCACGGTGATCCGGGCGTCGGGCCAGCGCCCGAGCAGCACCCAGTCACCCACGCCGGGCAGCCGGGTGGGGTCACCGGCGGCGGCGACCAGCACCGCCCCACCCGAGGTGGCGCGCACCGGCCCGGCCTCGGTCAGGACGGTGCAGACCCCACGGTCGACCCGGGCCACCCGGCCCGGACGATGATCGGTACGGATCCGTCGCAGGTGCGCCGCCCGCTCGGCGTCCCAGCCCAGGGCGGTCAACGTGATACTCATGCCCGACCGCCACCTCTTCCACTCCGGCCTCGTCAGTCACCGCAGACGGTAGGCCCGGTGCCGCCGCGCCGGAAGTGAATTCCCCGGCGACGCGGTACGCCCGGACGGCTAGGGTCGGAACGTGACGACGGATCCCCTTTTACTGACCGGTGACGTGACCGACGCCACCGCCCGGCTGCTGCGGACGGCGGCCGCTTTCGACACCGACGACCTCGCGACACCGTCGCTGCTGCCCGGCTGGACCCGTGGCCACGTCCTGGCCCACCTCTGTCGCAACGCCGACGGATTCGTGAACCTGCTCACCTCGGCGCGCACCGGCGAGCCGATCCCGCAGTACGCCAGCGCGGAGGCACGCGACGCCGACATCGAGGCCGGTGCGTCCCGACCGCCCGAGGAGCACCTGGACGACCTGCGCCGCAGCGCGGACCGCTTCACCGAGGCGGTCGCCGCGATGCCGGTGCCGGCCTGGGCGGCCACCGTCGAGACCCGACGGGGTCCCTGGCCGGCCGCCCTGCTGGTCTGGGGACGACTGCGGGAGTTGGAGATCCACCACGTCGACCTGGCCGCCGGTTACCAGCCGGCGGACTGGTCGCCGACCTTCGGCCACCGACTGCTACACGAGGTGGCCACCGGCTTCGCCGACCGCGACGACGCACCGCCGATGGTGCTGCGTTTCGACGGCGCCGGCCACGAACTGGTGGTGGGCGAGCGCGCGGGGGCGCCCGTCGTCACCGGTCCGGCGGAGGAACTCGCCGCCTGGTTGACCGGCCGCAGCACCGGCGCCGCCCTGACCGTCGCCCCCGACGGTGACCTGCCCCGCCCACCGGAATGGATCTAGGAAGACGATGACCTACAGCGGAGATGTCACCCCCGGCGGCCCGCCGGCCGTACGCGAACTCGACGCCCTGACCATCACCAAGGTGTCGGTCGGGCCGATGGACAACAACGCGTACCTGCTGCGCTGTCGGCACACCGGTGATCAGGTGCTGATCGACGCCGCCAACGAGGCGCCCCGGCTGCTGGAGCTGATCGGTGACGGCGGGCTGCGCACCGTGGTCACCACCCACCAGCACATGGACCACTGGGTGGGGCTGGAGGAGGTCGTCGCCAAGACCGGGGCCCGCGCGCTGGTGCACGCCGACGACGCCCAGGGGCTGCCGATCGAGGCGCAGACCCTCACCGACGGGGACACGGTGCCGGTGGGTGACTGCACGCTGGACGTCATCCACATCAAGGGGCACACGCCGGGTTCGGTGGCGCTGCTCTACCGCGACCCGACCGGCACCGGGCATCTGTGGACCGGCGACAGCCTCTTCCCGGGTGGTGTCGGGAACACCGACCAGGACCCGGAGCGCTTCGCGGCGCTCATCGACGACGTGGAGCACAAGCTGTTCGACCGGCTGCCGGACGAGACCTGGTTCTATCCGGGCCACGGCCGGGACTCGACGCTCGGCGCGGAACGCCCGCACCTGGCCGAGTGGCGCGCCCGGGGCTGGTGAACCCGCCGACGCCGGTCCGGGTGCGATGCGCAGTCGTCGAATCCGGACCGGTGTCCGCAGCTCAGGGTGTGACCTCGCGCAGCCGGCGCCGCACGCCGACCAGCACCAGGGCGGCCAGCAGGAGGCCGCCGACCATGGTGACCAGCATCGGGCTGGCGCCACCGGGCAGCAGCCCGACCAGCGAGCGCGACGCGGTGCCCACCGCCAGATAGAGCCCGGCCCACGCGCCCGCGCCGAGCGAGGCGAAGCCGAGGAAGCGCGGATACGACATGTGCAGGCCGCCGGCCGCGAGCGGCAGCAGTGCGTTGAACACCGGCAGGAACGGGGCGACCAGCACCAGCCGGCCGCCGTTGCGACGCAGGATGGCCTCCGCGGTGGCCCAGCGGCTCTCCCCGACCCAGCCACCGAAGCGGCTGCGACGCAGGTCTTCGCCCCACCGCCGGCCGACGAGGAAGGTCAGCGACCATCCGGCGAGGCATCCGGTGACCACGGCGACGAAGGTCGCCAGCCCCGTGGTCGGGTTGCCGACCGCCACGGCGGCGAGGATCGCCACGTCGCCGGGGACGAGGACACCGAACAGCGGGACCGCGTCGAAGAGCATGACCACCCCGAGCACCGCCATCAACAGGGCGACGGGAAGTTCTCCGACCTGGGCCAGCTGGTTCGCCATGCCCCGTACGCTATTGCCTGACCCTGGGTGTGGACATCAGGATTCCTCCCCACACTGCGGCTGGTGTGCTCCGGGTCATCCCTGATCCGTCTCTCCACCGCCTGGATCGCCCCGCCGGCGACTCCCTGAGGCGCTTCGCCCCGCAAATCCGCTATTCACCGGTTACTGTCGGGAAGGTATCGGGCGGCCACCGGCGTGGAGCCGGCGGTCGCCCGCCTGGAACAGGGAGAGAGACGCATGGCAACCGGCACCGTGAAGTGGTTCAACTCGGAAAAGGGCTTCGGCTTCATCGAACAGGATGGCGGAGGCCCGGACGTCTTCGTCCACTACTCGGCCATCGCGAGCAGTGGCTACCGGGAGCTGACCGAGGGACAGAAGGTCGAGTTCGACGTGACCCAGGGGCAGAAGGGGCCGCAGGCGGACAACGTCCGACCGATGTGACCCGTGCCGGGGTGGCGGCGGCCGGCACGACCGGCCGCCGCCGCACGTGCACCGGCCTCGCCTCAGGCGGCCAGCCGCCGGCCCAATTCCTGCACGACCTGCTCGGCCACGGTCGGCGGGATCGCCGCCGCGATCTCCTCGGGAGTGAGCCCGGCCAACACGCCGGCGATGATCGCCTGCTCGTCGGTGAAGTCGCGGTTGGCCAGCGACTCCACCGCCGCCTGCAGCGCGGTCAACTGCGCGCCCAGGCTCCGCAGCGTCGGGTGCCCGACCTTGAACTTCGGGTCGGTGTGGTCCTCACCCATGGTCGTGCGGGTGTACGTCTGCCCGATCGGGTTGCGCCCGTCCAGGACGGTGAGGTTGCGGTGAACGGTCTTGAGCCAGTTGTGCTCCTCGGGTGTCATGTCCGTCTCCTCCTGCTCGGGCGTGATGAGTCCGATGGTGGTCAGGTAACGGCGGAACAGCGGCGTCTGGTCACGTCCCGCCTTGATCGAGTCGCGGAAGAAGCTGAAGTGGGTGTGCCACAGGTGGGAACGGTCGCCGGTGCTGCGCCGTCCCAGGCGGTCCCACCGCCGCACCACCTTGCCGTCGGGTGAGTAGATGATCTCGCGGATGTCCCGGGTGTCCGCCGTGTTGGCGGCGCACTGCGCCACACACCAGGTCGAGAACGTGAACAGGTCGTGCTGGCGACCGCCGCTGCTGACCCGGAACATGCCCACGTCCAGCGCGGCCGCGTCCAGGGTCAGACCGTTGCGGTCCCGGGGTGACTCGACCACCGAGTAGTCGTTCGCGACGACTCGGTCCGACCCGGTGTGGTATCCCCCGCGGTGGTTGGCGTCGCCGACGATGCCGACCTCGTTGGGTTCCAGGTCCTCGTCGCGTACCCGGTTCGGATCGCGGTTGAGGTGCTTGAGCAGCAAGCTGCGGACGGCCATCAGGTTCGCCGGTGCCCGCGTCATGGTTCCCCCCTCTGCTGATTCGTCGGGGGCCGGGCACGGCAGTGACACCGCGTGCGCGGTAGGAAGGCTGCACAAGCGCTCCCGGCCAGTGGTTGCACAGCGCCGGGCGTACTCCCACCATAGCCCCACTTCTGGACGAATGCCCAGCTCAGAGCCGCTTTGTTTCAGCTTGGAGAAGGCTGTGAGGCAGAGTGGACGACCGATAGGACCACTGCGGACGGATGCTCCGGGTCATGGATGATTTCCCGGCGTCCACCACGGAGAGTGATGGCAGCGCCGAGTGGTTCACCGGTGCCCGGGTTACGCGCGTACCGGGGATGGGCCCCGCCGGAGACCTGCAACCGCAACCGGTGCCCGGGTGCGAAGCGGTGGGCAGCCGGCCACATCTCCACCGGCACGGCGACCGCGCCGGTGGCGTCCGGCCGGAACCGTTGCGGGTCGACGCGTACCAGCCCGTCGCACACGTTCCAGGAACGGCCCCGCCGGTCCACGTCGCACAGTCGCACGAAGACGTCCAGGTGGGCCAGCTCGCTCCGCAGGTGGATCTCCGCCCGCACTGGACCGATCACCTCGACCGCGTGCGTCAGCGGGTCGGTGGTCCAGGTCAGCACGTCGGGACGGGCCTCGACCGGACGGTTGTCGAACGGCCCGGCGCGCTGGGCCACCAGCAGCGGGCCGCCCAGCGAGGGGGTCGGGTCGGCCGGGTCGTACCAGAAGCCGTCCGGCGCTGACGGCACCGGCGCCGAGGTGCGCAGCGCGAAGCCCGGGTGCAGGTGCCACCGGACGGTCCGAGCCGGTGGTGGCCAGTCGGGCAGGTCACGCCAGCCGCCACCAGCACCGCCCAGGTGCACCCGCACCGGCGCGCCGCCACCGGTGCCCCGGCCGGCAGTGCTGTCCCGGCCGTCGGCGCTGTTTCGACCGTCGCCTACCGGGTCGGCGGTGCGGTCGTTCAGGTGCTCGTCGAGCCAGCCCAACCCCTCGCGCAGCGCGGCCACGAACAGGCCGGGACTGCCGTGGGTCCACGGCCCCACCACCAGCCTCGGCCGGGCGCCGGTGGCGCGCAGGGCCGCGTAGTCGCGCAACTGGGCGGGCAGGAAGATGTCGTGCCACCCGCTGACCATCGCCACCGGGGCCCGCACCCGATCGAGACGGTCGTCGAAGACCCGGGTACGCCAGTAGTCGGCCTGCGGGGTGTGGTGCTCCAGCCACTGCTGAAAGAACGGCACGGTGACCCCGGTGGCGATCCGGTCCGCCTCGACCAGCGGCAGGTGCGCCAGGGCGGCGGCCAGCCGGGGTTGGCCGCGTTTGAGCTCCCACTGCCGGGCCAGCCACGGCACGGTCTGCGCCTGGAGCAGCTCCACCCAGGTCAGCACCGTGTCCAGGGCGAACGACTCACCCGCGTAGGTGGAGTCGCGGGTGGTCGAGGCGGTGGCCACGGCGACCATCGCCCGCAGCTCCGGACCCGCGTCGGCGGCCAGCGCCCACTGCACGAAACCCTGATAGCTCGCGCCGAACATGCCGAACGCACCGCGCCACCAGGGCTGCCGGCGCAACCAGTCGAGGGTGTCCAGCCCGTCGTCGCGCTCGTGCACGAACGGGTCGAAGGACCCGCCGGAGCCGAAGGTGCCCCGGCAGGACTGGATGACCACGTGGAATCCACGCTCGGCGGCGAGCCGGCAGAGCAGCCGCATCGGCCCGCCCCGCCCGTACGGGGTACGGATCAGCACGGTGGCCGCGTCCACCAGGTCGGGGCGGTAGTGGTCGGTGCGCAGGATCACCCCGTCGCGGGCCCGCACCGGGATGTCCCGGGTGACGGTGACCCGACGGGTACGCCCCGGCGGCAGTCGCAGCGCGGCCCCGGCGAGCGCCGACGTCAGCCGATCCCACATCGGCTCAGTCCGCCCGGCGTCGGGGCGACTCGGGCCGGGCGCCGCGGACCGTGTCCCGGTGTTCCCGCAGCGACGCGCCCATGGCCGAGATGAAGCGGTACACCACCTCCAGCTCGTCGTCGCGAAAGCCGCTCATCACCCGGTCGGTGCGCTCGCCCAGCGGCCGGAAGAAGTCCATCGCCAGCGCGGCGCCCCGGTCGGCGTAGCGCAGCAGGATCTTGCGCCGGTCGGTGGGATCGCGGTCCCGCCGGATGTGCCCGCCCCGTTCCAGCCGGTCGATCAGGGCGGTGACCGATCCGGAGGAGATGCCGAGGTGTTCGCCGAGCCGCCCGGGAGTGATCGGCGCATCGGCCAGCTCGGCGTCCATCACCGCGATCAGCGCCTGCAGGTCGGTGACGTTGAGGCCGTGCTGCCCGGCGAAGGCGTGACCCACGTGCTGGGCGTCCACGCCGTAGCGGCGCAGCTCCGCGGTGATCTCGGCGATCAGCAGGTCCCGGCGGGTATCCCGCCGCCGGTACATCCCCTGAGCCGCCACGTCGCGTCGCTTCCCCTCCCGAACGTCCGCGTCGGAGCATACCCAGCCGGACGTTCCCCACCGTTGTCGAGATTCTCACCCCGCCAGTAGTTGCCACATCTATCTTGATGGGTAAAACTCTCGACTGTCTAGATATCTGGCTGTCGAGAGACCTGTTTCGAGGGGCCCTTACGGATGTCCGTGTTAACCCGCGTCGCGCGCAGCCGCCGCGCAGCCTGGCTCACCGTTCTGCTGACGGTCGTCTTCGGCGCGATCGTCTTCGCCCTGCCCACCCCCGACAACCCGGCACCGGTCTCCGCCACCGGGCTGTCCGAGAGCTGGGAGTCGACCCAGGTCGAGCTACTCCAGGACGAACTACCCCAGAGCGACGTCGCCGCCGCCGTGGTCGTGGTCAGCCGCGACGACGACGCCCCGCTGACCGACGCCGACCGGGCCGCGATCACCGACGGCACCACCGGGCTCAGCGAGTTCGCCGTCGGCGGCCAGGTCGTCCCGCCCCAGGTCTCCCCCGACGGCACGGTCGCCCTGGTCGTCGTGCCGATGTCCACCGCCGGCGGCCAGGACGTGGTCACCGCACAGGTGGCCGAGCTGCGCGAGTCGCTCACCGCGCTGCCCGGGGAGCTGACCGTCGAGGTCACCGGCGGGCCCGCCTTCACCGCCGACCTCACCAAGGTCTTCGAGGGCGCCGACCTCACCCTGCTGGCCTTCACCGCCGCCGTCGTCGCGGTCCTGCTGCTGGTCACCTACCGCAGCCCACTGCTCTGGCTGGTTCCGCTGACCATCGTGGCTTCCACCGAACAGATCACCCTGCGCGCCCTGGACACCATCATCCCGGCGGTCGGCATCAACTTCGCCGGTGGCGCCGTCACCGGCATCGCCAGCGTCCTCGTCTTCGGTGCCGCCACCAACTACGCCCTGCTGCTCATCGCCCGCTACCGCGAGGAACTACGCCGCGAGGAGGACCGCTTCGTCGCGATGCGCAAGGCCCTGCGCCGCACCGCCGAACCGATCCTGGCCAGCGGCGGCACCGTCATGCTCGGCGTACTCACGCTGCTGCTCAGCGAACGGGAACTCAACCGTGCCCTCGCCGTGGCCTGCGCCACCGGCATCCTGCTCGCGATGGCCTCGGCGCTGCTGGTGCTGCCCGCCGCCCTGGTGCTCGGCGGCCGCCGCCTGTTCTGGCCGCTGGTGCCCGAGGTCGGCAGCGTCGGCCGCGAGGGCCGGATCTGGGGCCGCCTCGGCGCCGCCGTGATCCGCCGCCCGGTGCCCGTCGCGGCACTGGCCACCCTGCTGCTGGCCGCGCTCGCCCTGGGCGGGCTGGGCCTGCGCACCGGCCTCTCCGAGACCGAGCAGTTCCGGGTCGAGCCGGAGGCGGTGGCCGGCGCGCAGACTCTCGGCCGCGCCTTCCCCGCCGGCACCACCCAACCCGTCGCCGTGATGACCAACCCGGGCGCCGTACCGGCCGTCACCCAGGCCGCCACCACCGTCGACGGGGTCGCCTCCGCCCGACCCGGCCCCGCCGGAGACGCCGTCGCCCAGATCGACGTCGTCCTCGACGCCGAACCCGGCACCGCCGCCGCGAACCGCACCCTGGCCGCGCTGCGCGACGCCGTCGCCGCGGTACCCGACTCGGCGCCACCGGCCCCGGCCGGCGTCGACGACGTCCCCGGCGCCCTGGTGGGCGGCAGCCTCGCCGGCGACTACGACTCCGCCGCCGCCGACAACCGGGACCTACGGGTGATCCTGCCGCTGATCCTGCTGCTGGTCGGCGCCGTGCTCGTCCTCCTGCTGCGCGGCATCATCGCGCCGGTGCTGCTGGTGGTCACCGTGGTCGCCTCGTACTTCGCCAGCCTCGGCGGCGCGTGGCTGCTCTTCGACCACGTCCTGGGCTTCCCGGCACTGGACACCACGGTCCCGCTGCTGGCCTTCGTCTTCCTCGTCGCACTCGGCGTGGACTACAACATCTTCCTGGTCACCCGGGCCCGGGAGGACGCCCGCGCCACCGGCACCCGCGAGGGCATGCTCTCCGCGCTCCGGGCCACCGGCGGCGTCATCACCAGCGCCGGCATCCTGCTCGCCGCCGTCTTCGCGCTACTCGGCGTCCTGCCACTGATCACGCTGACCCAGATCGGCATCATCGTCTGCCTCGGCGTCCTGCTGGACACCCTGCTCGTCCGCACGGTCGTCGTGCCGGCGCTGGCGTTCCTGCTCGGCGAGAAGTTCTGGTGGCCCGGCCGGATCACCCGCGATCAAAACCCCAGGCAGACGCACTCCGACATGAGCGCCCGCACGTTGCGCACGTAACCCGGATTGGGGATGGCCAACGGCTCTCCCGGCCGGGCCACCGCCCCGTGACCGAAGTTGTACGCGGCGATCACCGCGTTGAGCAGACAGGAGTCCAGTACGCCCGAGGTGCACAGGCTCGCGTCCAGCCGGTAGTCGGCGTCGAAGTACATGTCGCCGATGTACTTGGTGAGCCACGCCAGATAGGTGCCGCCGAGGTAGGCGTTGTCCCGGTAGTCCCACACGTCGTAGCTCTGCCCGAACCGCTGGTTCATCCAGGTCGCGGTGTCCGGCATCACCTGCATCAGGCCGATGCCCTCGTCGCAGGCGACGATGTTGGACTGCCACCCGCTCTCCTGCCAGGCGGTCGCCTTGATCAGGTTCAGCGGGACGCGGATGTCCGGCGCGGAGGTCGGCCAGTAGGTCCGGCCTGCCGCGTCGGTCAGCGCCGCCTTGGCCTGCGCCCGGCTGGCCTGCTCGCCCTTGTACGTGGGCCGACAGCCACTGGGCGCGGGCTTCGGCGGCTTCGGCGGCACGTTGGTCTCCGTCGGCGGCTTCGGCACCGCCCGGGGTGCCGGGGCGCTCCGTCGCGGCGTCGGCCGCACGCTCGCCGTCGGCGACGGCGCGGCAGCGGACCGGGGCGCGGCCCCCATCGACTGGACCGCCTTCGGCGTGGGACTGGCCTCGTCCGGCTCCTCCGACTCGGTGGCCGGCGTCGGCTCCGCCGCCTCCGTCGGCAACGCGACCGGCGCGGGCACCTCCGTCGCGGGAGCGTCCACTCTGGCGCAACCTGCCCCGGTCGCCAACAACACTCCGGCGAGCAGCGCGACGCCCAGCCTGGTGACGCTCCGTCCCATGTCGACCCCCTTCGGCAGTGACGAGCCCGCCGCACCCTAACAGCCACAGGTCGTGATTCGGGGCCCGCACATCCACCCCGCCCAGGTCAACCCCCCTCTCGGCTACACCGCCGAGCCGTAGCCCGGATCGCCCCGCGACCCGGCGGTCACCGCCCGGTCCCGAGTGGCCCACGCCACCATGAACACCGCCGGCCACGCCGCGCCCAGCAACACCGCGCCCACCGTCCCGCTGGCCGTGCTCATCCCCAGATAGAGCCGCGCCCCGCCGATGGCGACCACCCCGACCGCCGCGACCGTCCAGGCCGCCACCGCCAACGGCCACCGCGCCCCCCGCGACAGCAACCAGGCCAGCGTGCACAGACTGGCGGTGACCACCACGTTCTGCGTGGAGAACAGCACCGTCCGACCTCCGGCGGCCAGGTCGGCCACCACCGCCAGCACCACCAACGGCACGAACGCGCCGACCGTGCCGACCACACTGAGCAGGTCCGCCTGCCACGGCCGGTGCCGCCACGCCTGCACCAGCGCCACCACCGCGACCACCACGATCAGCGACGAGCCGCGCAGCACCGACACCGCCGCCTGCGTCGCCTCCACCGCATCCGGCGTACGCCGGGCCGCGAACCATCCCGCGATCGCCCCGTCCACCAGCGCGAGACCGCTGTGCCGGACCACCGTCCGCAACGTCCAGGCGATGAGCAGACCGACCACGAACAGCAGCACCACCCCGGCCGCCAGGTTCGCCAGCAACGCCCACGCCGGACCGAGCCGCAGACTGAGCAGGAAGAACAGCAGCCCGTACCGGGCCGACAACCACCGCAGCGGCGGCAGCCGCGCGGCCCGGGTCAACAACGCCCGCGCCGGGTCCGGATTACGCCCCAGCCACCGCCCGACCAGCACCACCGCGAGCAGGGCCGCGATCAGCACCAGCACCGCGCCGGTGGCCCGCCCGAGCAGCCGCGACACCGTCTCGTACGACTCGCCCGCCAGGTGCCCGACCAGCACCGACCCGCCCACCCAGGTCGCCACCCCGGCCAGGTTCCACGGCGCGAACCGGCGGTACGGCATGCCCGCCGCACCCGCCAGCCGGGGCACCAGCGTCCGGGCGAACGCCACCCAGCGGGCGGTCAGCACACCCCGCCCGCCCATCCGGCCGAGCATCGCGTCCGCCCGCGCCCACCGCTGCGGTCCCACCCGCGCACCCCACCGGCTCGCCCGCAACCGGGGCCCGTAGCGCCGCCCGGCGCGGAACGCCACCGCGTCGCCCGTCGCCGCCGCGACGATCATCACCGCCAGCGCCGGACCGAGCCGCAACGTTCCCGTGTACGTGAGGAAGCCCACCAACAGCAGCGTGGCCTCACCGGGCGCGACCAACCCGACGAGCAACGCCGTCTCGGCCGCGACCACCAGGGCCGCCACCACGTAGATCAGACCCGGTGGCAGGCTCTGCACCGAGTTCAGCAGGTCGTGCACGGCGCCCCCGGATCACCTCGGCAGGACTGCCCTGCAAGTGTGACAGTGCTCTCCGTCACCGCGCGGCCCCACTCTCCGGTGACCCCGACGCCACGCGGCTACCGACCAGGCGGGAGGATGGAGCTCATGCAGCTGCGCACCGACCTTCGCAACGTCGCCATCATCGCTCACGTCGACCACGGCAAGACCACCCTGGTCGATGCCATGTTGCGGCAGGCCGGCGCCTATGGCGCCCGGGGCGAGGTGACCGAGCGGGTGATGGACTCGATGGACCTCGAACGCGAGAAGGGCATCACCATCCTCGCCAAGAACACCGGCGTGCGCTACCTGCCGGCGGACGGCTCCGACCCGGTCACCATCAACATCATCGACACCCCCGGCCACGCCGACTTCGGCGGCGAGGTCGAGCGCGGCCTGACCATGGTCGACGGCGTGGTGCTGCTGGTCGACGCCAGCGAGGGCCCGCTGCCGCAGACCCGGTTCGTGCTCCGCAAGGCCCTCAAGGCCCGGATGCCGATCATCCTCGTGATCAACAAGGTGGACCGACCCGACGCCCGGATCAAAGAGGTCGTCGACGACACCTACGAGCTCTTCCTCGACCTCGACGCCGACGAGGAGCAGATCGACTTCCCGATCGTCTACGCCTGCGCCCGCGACGGCATCGCCTCGCTGACCCAGCCCGCCGACGGCTCCGTGCCCCAGGACAGCCAGAGCCTGGAGCCGCTGTTCCGCACCCTGCTGGACACCATCCCGCCGCCCGCGTACGACGAGCAGGCCCCGCTGCAGGCCCACGTCACCAACCTCGACGCCTCCCCGTTCCTCGGCCGCCTCGCGCTGTGCCGGGTCCGGCAGGGCACCATCGCCAAGGGCCAGAGCGTGGCCTGGTGCCGCACCGACGGCAGCACCCAGCGGGTCCGCATCTCCGAGCTGCTGATGACCGAGGGCCTGGAGCGCAAGCCCGCCGACTCGGCCGGCCCGGGCGACATCATCGCCGTCGCCGGCATCCCCGAGATCATGATCGGCGAGACCCTCGCCGACGCGGAGAACCCTCAGCCGCTGCCGCTGATCACCGTCGACGAGCCGGCCATCTCGATGACCATCGGCACCAACAACTCGCCGCTGGTCGGCCGGGTCAAGGGCGCCAAGGTCACCGCCCGCATGGTCAAGGACCGGCTGGACAAGGAACTCGTCGGCAACGTGTCGCTGCGGGTCCTGCCCACCGAGCGCCCGGACGCCTGGGAGGTGCAGGGCCGGGGCGAGCTGGCGCTGGCGATCCTGGTCGAGCAGATGCGCCGCGAGTCCTTCGAACTGACCGTCGGCAAGCCGCAGGTGGTCACCCGCGAGATCGACGGCCGCACCTGCGAGCCGGTGGAGCGGCTCACCATCGACTCGCCCGACGAGTACCTCGGCGCGATCACCCAACTCCTGGCCACCCGCAAGGGCCGGATGGAGCAACTGGTCAACCACGGCACCGGCTGGATCCGGATGGAGTGGCTGGTCCCGGCGCGCGGCCTGATCGGCTTCCGCACCGAGTTCCTCACCGAGACCCGCGGCACCGGCATCCTGCACCACGTCTTCGAGTCGTACGAGCCGTGGTTCGGCGAGCTGCGGACCCGCAACAACGGCTCGCTGGTCGCCGACCGGTCAGGCACGGTCACCGCCTTCGCGATGACCAACCTCCAGGAACGCGGCCAGCTCTTCGTCGAGCCCACCACCGAGGTGTACGAGGGCATGATCGTCGGGGAGAACTCCCGCTCCGACGACATGGACGTCAACATCACCAAGGAGAAGAAGCTCACCAACATGCGCTCCTCCACGGCCGACGAGACCGAGAAGCTGATCCCGCCGCGCAAGCTGTCGCTGGAGCAGGCCCTCGAGTTCTGCCGCGAGGACGAGTGCGTCGAGGTCACCCCCGCCGCCGTACGCATCCGCAAGGTCGTGCTCGACCAGACCCAGCGGGCGCGCACCGCCGCCCGCCGCAAGCACGCCGGCTGACCCCTGCCATGTCCGCCGACGACCTCGACGCGCGGCTGGACCGGGAACCCGGCACGATCTCGGTGTACGCGGGGCGGCTCGACGCCCCGCCCACCTGGACCCGACACGCCGAGGCCACCCACTACGCGGCGAGCACCATGAAACTCGCGGTGCTCGCCGCGCTGCACCGCACCGCCGAGGCCGGACGGCTCGACCTGGACACCCCGGTGCCGGTCCGCAACCGGTTCACCTCCGCCCTCCCGGACGCACCCGCGTACTCCTGCGTCCGGGAGTACGACAACGACCAGGACGTCTGGCACCGGCTCGGGCGGGAGGAGCCACTGCGCTGGCTCGCCGAACGGATGATCGTCCGGTCCAGCAACCTCGCCACCAACCTGGTCCTCGAACACGTCGGCCGACCCGCCGTCGCCGAGGTCTGGGCGGCGGCCGGCGCCCGGCACAGCGTCACCGCCCGGGGCATCGAGGACCTCGCCGCCCGCGACGCGGGCATCACCAACCTGGTCACCGCCGCCGACCTGGCCGCCCTGCTGCGCGCCGTCGCCGTCGGGGCCACCCGCCCCGGACCGATCGCCGCACCCGCCGCCTGCACCGCGATGCTCGACGTGCTCTGCGCCCAGCAGGTCCGCCAGGACATCGCCGAGGGCCTGCCCGCCGGCACCCGGCTCGCCCACAAGAACGGCTGGGTACGCGGCGTACGCCACGGCGCCGCAGTGGTCTTCCCCACCGACGCCGACCCGTACCTGCTGGCGGTGTGCACCACCACCCCGCTGACCGCGCAGCAGCCCAGCGGCCCGGCCGACACGCACGCCCGCCGGCTGGTCGCCGACATCTCCGCCCGGCTGTGGCGCGACCGCCACCACCTCACTCCAGCAGGTTCGCCCGCAACGCCGCCACCGTCTCGTCGGTGACCCCCAGCCCGTCCCGCAGGTACGCGTCGAACGACCCGTGCACCCGCCGCACCTGCGCGTACCCGGCGTCCAGATACTCCGGGCGGACCTCCAGCACCGGACGCACCGCCGCGTCGTCCCACCCCGGATGCCGCCGCCGCATCGCCTCGATCAGCACCTCGCGCAGGCTCTCGGTCAACTCGTTGTTGGCCAGGTAGTCGGCCCGGATAGCGGCCTCGTCCACACCCAGGGCGTGCAGCAACACCGCGGTCAGCCAACCGGTGCGGTCCTTGCCCGCCGAGCAGTGGTACACCAGCGGCAGGTTCGGCGACTCGGCCGCCAGCCGCACCGCCGCGCCGAAGCCCGCCCGGGCCGACTCCCCGGTCACGAACCAGCGATAGATGTCCGCCATCGCCGCCGGTGTCCCCTGCCGCGCCAGGTCCGCGTACCCGTCCAGGTCGTGCCCGAGCAGCACCGCCGAGACATAGGTGAAGACCGGATGGGCCGGGTCGTGCACCGGCAGGTGCACCACGGTCGGCGCGCCGACCAACCGGTCCGGCGGGGCCACCGACACCTCCGAGCGGTCCCGCAGGTCCACCACGCACGCCGGACCGAGCCCGGCCAGCACCGTCAGGTCCTCGTCGGTCAGCCGACCCAGCGCCGGGGTACGGATCAGCCGCCCCGGTCGTACCCGCCGTCCCCGCGCACCGACCAGACCACCCAGGTCCCGCGCGTTGGGCGCGCCCACGAGCCGCCAGTCCCGTTCCAGGCCCACGTTCTCACCTTCCCCTCGCCGTACACCGCGCCCACCAGGGTGCCCGATCCGACGATCACCACCACACGCCCGGTGCAGGTAGGAGTGACCGCGCCACCCGGAGTAAAGATGCGGACTGAGGATTGTCGACCGTCGAGAACTTTCCTATCGTCCGGACCCAGGGGTGCAACCGGCCGGGGGTGGGTGTGCGACACGGTGCCGAAGCGGTGGTCCGGGTCGCCGTCGCCACCCTCTGGCGATCTCCCGACGAGGTGCGGGCGGTCGACGCCCCGGCACTCGGCGCACCGGCCGAGGTCGGGGCGTGGATCGCCGGCCTGGACGCCGGTCGGCAGGTCGACTCCTGCGTGCTGAGCCAACTCCTGCTCGGCGAGCGGGTGCTGGTCACCGAGATCCGGCCGGACGGCTGGGCGCACGTGGTGGCGCTCGAACAACCCTCGGCGCGGCTCGACCCGCGCGGCTACCCGGGCTGGTTGTCCGCCGCCCAACTCGCCCCGGCCACCGCCGCCGAGCGTGGCACGCCGGTGGTCGTCGACGCCCGGGTCACCGCACTGCGCACCGGCCCGAGCGGACACGTCGTGCTTCCCGGCGTCGTGCTCGGCACCCGACTGGCCGCCGCCGGTGCGGCCGTCGACAACTGGCGCCCGGTGCACGCCCCCGGGTACGCCGACCCGCTGTGGCTGCCGGCGGCGCACCTGGCGACCGCGCCGACCGCGCCGCCCGACGTCGCGCAGGTAGCCGCTCTGGCGGCACGACTCGTCGACGTCGGCTACCTGTGGGGCGGCCTGTCCGCGTACGGGATCGACTGCTCGGGTCTGGTGCACCTGGCCTGGCGACGGCTCGGAGTGCGACTCCCCCGCGACGCCGCCGACCAGGCCGTCGCCACCCACCCGGTGGCGCTCGGCGCCGAACGGCCGGGCGACCTGTACACCTTCGCCCGACCCGGCGAGCGGATCCATCACATCGGCATCGTCACCGCCGCTCCCCGGCGACACGACGAGCGGCGGATGCTGCACGCCTGTTTCCGGCACCGCCGGGTGGTGGAGGAACGGCTGCCCGAGGAGCGCACCGCCACTCTCGTCGGCGCGCACCGCATCTGAGCCGCCCGTCAGGGTGACTCAGCACTCTCTCGCTATAGCTTCCTAGGAGGCTAGGTGTCGTGGATGGCCGGGAGCAGCGGATCGGCCAGGGACCACCCGGCCGCCAGCAACGCGTCGCAGGCGGCCACCGCCGTGGCCAGCCGCTCGGCGTGCGAGCCCCGCAACGCCACCGTCGGCACCCCGCACCCGGCCAACTCGGTGCGGAACCGCTCGGTCATCCAGGCCCGCAGGTGCTCGCCGTCGCGCAGGCCGTCGTCGTCGAAGGGCACGCCCTCGTGGTCGGTCAGCAGATACTGCGCCGGACGCCGGGCCGCCGCCCGCACCGCCGGTGAGGTCGAGCCCAGATACCGCTCCTCCCAGACCGCCGTCGCCCGGGCGTCCGTGTCGCAGAACAGCAGCGGGCCGCTGACCCGGGCCGCCGCGTCCTCGGCCGCCTGCTGACCACGGACCACCTCGACGAAGTCGTCCCGGTCCCAGGTCACGTCGAAGACCGTCGCCGAGGGCTCCCGCCGACGCAGTCGCGTCAGCTTGCGGGCGGTCACCTCGCGGCCGTACTCGGGGACCCACACCGTGCCGTAGTGCGCGGCCAGGGCCTGCGCCATCGTCGTGGTGCCGCTCGACTCGGCGCCCACCACCACGACCCGGCGGACGAACCAGGCCCGCACCGCCGGACTCAACCACCGCCAGTGCGCCACCGGGTCGGCCCGGACCGCCGTGCCGGAGACCGGCACCGCACGCCGATCCGGGTCCACGCAGACCGCCACCGCGTCGAAGCGACGGGCCAGCTCCGCGCCGTACTCCTCGGAGGAGAAGACCGCGTCCACCGGCTCGGGCCCGACCGCCTCCCGGAACACCGCGCAGTGCGCGTCCCACACCGCCGGATCGGCGTAGTCGACCGGATGGTCGTCGTAGCGACCCACCACCCGCACCCGGCCGCTGCCCGCGTGCGCCTCCCGCAACCAGGCGACCCGCTCGGCGAGCGGAATCGACTCCCGCCGCGACGGCGCGACCACCACGGTCACCGTCGCGCAACGGGCCGCCGCCGCCTCGATCAGCGCGTGATGCCCGGCATGCGGCGGATAGAACTTCCCGACCACCATGCCGTGCCGGAACCGGGACGCGGCCCCGGACGAGGTGGTCGCCGGGTCGGTCCCGCCGCTCACGCGACCACCGGCGCCGGACCGGGCGGCACCGGCGCGGGCGACTCCCGCCGCCGCAGATCCGACCGCCACGCCCGCAGACCCACCACGCAGAGACCGAGGAAGATCACGTACAGCACGGCGGTCAGCCAGAGTCCCTTGTACCCGTACAGCGGGATGTAGATCAGGTCGGCGGCGATCCACAGCCACCAGCTCTCCACCAGCTTGCGGGTCTGCCCGTACGTGGCCAGCAGCGACAGCGCGGTGGTGAGCGCGTCCGGCAGCGGCACGGTCGAGTCGGTGGCCCGGTCCAGCAGCAGCCAGATCGCACCGGTGAGCAGCACCCCGGCCACGCCGAGCCCCAGCCACTCCCGCCGTCCGGTGCGGGTCACGGTGAGCCGGCTGCGCCGCTCGCCGCCGTAGAGCCAGTGCCACCACCCGTAGCAGCCGAGAGCCACGTAGACCAGTTGCAGGCTCGCGTCGGCGTACAGGCCGGCGGTCCAGAACAGCAGCCCGAGCAGCAGCACGTTGGCGATGCCGATCGCCCAGTTGGCGATGTGCTGTCGGGCGATCAGCCAGACGTTCAGCACACCGGTGCCGAAGCCCAGCAGCTCCGCCCAGCTGATGCCCGCCCCGGCGACGCTGAACGCCGTGCTGGTGAGCCAGTCGATCACAGGTCCTCCCGGTCCTTCGCGGGCTCACCCTAGAGCGCCGACCGGCGGCGGAACAGACCCCTGCGGCCACCTCGACCCCGCCGCCGTGCGAGGCTGCTGACATGGTGCTTGAAGTCGCGCTGATCGACGTGATTCCCGGGCAGGAGGACGAGTTCGCCGCCGCGTACCGCACGGCGCACCCGGTCCTTGCCGACACGCCCGGCTGCCGGTCGGTCCGGATGACCCGGGGTGTCGAGTCCCCCACCCGGTTCGTGCTGCTGGTCGAGTGGGACTCGGTCGAGGCGCACGAGGTCAACTTCCGGCAGACCGACCGCTTCGCGCAGTGGCGCGGGCTGATCGGCCCGTACTTCGCCGGTCCGCCGCTCGTCGAGCACTTCGTCGACGTACCCGCCTGACGACACCTGCGGCTGCCGGGCTGCCGCCTGGGAAGTGTCGTACCCCTCGTCTATCGTGCCCGCGACGCGCGGTCGCCGGTCCCGACGGGCTCGGGGGCGCGCCGGGCCCGACGGCCGCGCGTCCCCACCCGATCACCCGCATCCTGCGTGCGCGTCCTGTCAGGGGCGCGTCAGCCGGCGAGGCGCTCCGCGTCGCGCCCCACCGCCGGGACCTCCTCGACGGGTGGCGGCGCGGCGTCATCGACGGGATCGGCGGGCCGGGGGATCTCCGGCCGCTCGACCTGCCGGGCCAGCACCGTCGCGGTCTCCGTGGCCGGCAGCGCCACCCCGGACAGCCAGTCGATCATCCGTTCGTAGCGCGCGATGTCGGCCTCGGCGGCCAACCGCAGGTCGGTGGTGAGCGTCTCCAGCATCACCGTGCGGGGATCCGCCGGGTCGGGAAAGACATACCAGGAGAACCCGGCCAGCGGGTGCACACCGTGGTGCGGCGCGGCGTCGGCGGGCACCAGCCGGATGGTGACGTGCGGCAGCTCGGTCAACGCCACCAGGTGCCACACCTGCTCCCGCCAGACGTCCACCGGCGTGCCGGCGGGGGCGCAGACCCGCTCGTCCAGCAGGGCCGTGTAGTGCGGCGGATCGTCCCGACGCAGCACCTGCTGCCGCAGCCCACGAGCCCGCACCTCGGCCTCCAGGTCCAGCTCGGGAGCGATCAGCGCCGCGGCGGTCAGCCGCAGCCGGGCGTACGCCGGGGTCTGCAACAACCCGGGCAGCACAGCAGGCTGGTACTCGACGATGCCGGCCGCACCCGCCTCCAACTCCGCGTACGCGCGTTGCCGCTCCCCCATCTCACCCAGCGCCCGGGACCAGCCACGACCGGCCGCCGCGTCCCGAGCGATGACGATCAACGCCTCGCGCTGCGGTGCCGGCACCTGATAGACGTCGAGCAGGTCGAGCACGTCGGCCAGGTCCGGCCGGCTCTGACCCAGCTCGATGCGGGACAACTTCGACGTGGACGCCCACCCGAGCTGGCCACAGACCTGCTCCAAGGTGAGCGACTCACCGCGGCGTAGCTGGCGCAACTCTGCACCGAGCCGTACCCGGCGGATGACAGGACTTGCTGACAACGGCATCCCGGCCTCCCCACCGTCGGAGAGTACGCAGGACAGTCACGCACGGCAATACCTCGCTCGCGCTATGCAACGAACCGATATCACCGCGCGCCACCACACCCGCTGCGGCGGTCACGTCACCCCGGCAGCGTCCATTCCCCGCAACTCCTTCTTGAGGTCGGCGACCTCGTCGCGGATCCGGGCGGCCAACTCGAACTGCAACTCCCGCGCGGCAGCCAGCATCTGGTCGTTGAGCTCCTGGATGAGCTGCGCCAACTCGGCCCGCGCCATGCCCTCGCGAGCCGGGGTGGCCGCACCGCCCCGGGACCGGCTGCGGGTCTCCTTGACCGGCGCCTTGCCCCGCGACAACTGACGCACCGCGCCACCGACCCGGGTCGCCTCGGTGTCCTCCGCCTCGCGGTAGATGTCGTCGAGAATGTCGTGGATCTTCTTGCGCAGCGGCTCGGGACTGATCCCGTGCGCCTCGTTGTGCGCGATCTGCTTGGCCCGGCGCCGGTCGGTCTCCTCGATCGCGGCCGCCATCGACGGAGTGATCTTGTCGGCGTACATGTGCACCTGGCCGGAGACGTTCCGGGCCGCCCGACCGATGGTCTGGATCAACGACCGGCCACTGCGCAGGAAGCCCTCCTTGTCCGCGTCCAGGATCGCCACCAACGACACCTCGGGCAGGTCCAGACCCTCCCGCAGCAGGTTGATGCCGACCAGCACGTCGTAGTCGCCCCGACGCAACTCCCGCAGCAACTCGACCCGACGCAACGTGTCCACCTCGGAGTGCAGGTAACGCACCCGGATGCCGTTCTCCAGCAGATAGTCCGACAGGTCCTCGGCCATCTTCTTGGTCAACGTGGTGACCAGCACCCGCTCGTCGCGCTCGGTGCGCAGCTTGATCTCGTGCATCAGGTCGTCGATCTGGCCCTTGGTGGGCTTGACCACGACCTCCGGGTCCACCAGGCCGGTCGGGCGGATCACCTGCTCGACGTACTCGCCCTGGGCGTGCTCCAACTCCCACGGCCCCGGGGTGGCCGACAGGAAGACCATCTGGCCGACCCGCTCCAGGAACTCGTCGAAGCGCAACGGACGGTTGTCGGCGGCGCTGGGCAGCCGGAACCCGTGGTCGATCAGCATCCGCTTACGCGAGGCGTCGCCCTCGAACATGCCGCCGATCTGCGGGATCGTCACGTGCGACTCGTCGACCACGGTGAGGAAGTCGTCGGGGAAGTAGTCGAGCAGACAGTGCGGCGGGCTGCCGGGCAACCGGCCGTCGATGTGCATCGAGTAGTTCTCGATGCCGGAGCAGAAGCCGACCTGCCGCATCATCTCGATGTCGTACGTGGTGCGCATCCGCAGCCGCTGCGCCTCCAGCAGCTTGCCCTGCCGCTCCAACTCCGCCAGGCGCTCGCCCAACTCGGCCTCGATGTCGCGGACCGCCCGCTCCATCCGCTCCGGCCCGGCGGCGTAGTGCGTCGCCGGGAAGATCAGCAGATGGTCGACCTCGCGCACCACGTCCCCGGTCAGCGGGTTGAGGTAGTAGAGCTTCTCCACCTCGTCGCCGAAGAGCTCGATGCGGACGGCGAGTTCCTCGTACGCCGGGATGATCTCCAACGTGTCGCCCCGGACCCGGAACGTGCCCCGCTGGAAGGCCATGTCGTTGCGGGTGTACTGGATGTCGACCAGCCGGCGCAGCAACTGGTCCCGGTCGAGCTCCTGGCCGACGGCGACCCGCACCGCGCGGTCCAGGTATTCCTCCGGGGTGCCCAGGCCGTAGATCGCCGAGACGGTCGCCACCACCACCACGTCGCGCCGGGTGAGCAGCGACATGGTGGCCGAGTGCCGCAGCCGCTCGACCTCCTCGTTGATCGAGGAGTCCTTCTCGATGTACGTGTCGGTCTGCGGGATGTACGCCTCGGGCTGGTAGTAGTCGTAGTACGAGACGAAGTACTCCACCGCGTTGTCCGGCAGCAGCTCGCTGAACTCCTTGGCGAGCTGGGCGCAGAGCGTCTTGTTGGGCGCCAGCACCAGCGTGGGCCGTTGCAGCCGCTCGACCAGCCAGGCGGTGGTGGCGCTCTTGCCGGTGCCGGTCGCGCCGAGCAGCACCGTGTGCCGGTCACCACGGCGGACCCGTCGCTCCAGGTCGTCGATCGCCGCCGGCTGGTCACCGGCCGGCTGGAAATCGCTGACGACCTGGAAACGGCCGTCGAGCCGGGGAATGTCGAGCGCCATGACGTCAACCGTACGCCCGGGGACCGACACTCCGCCGCGACTACAGGCGGCACCTGATCGGCTTCGATATTCGCATTGTGTGGTTCTTCTCACCCGGCTACGATTTTTCCGTAGGCCGCTCGCGGCGGCCGACCGGGCCGGTGGCGGGCCCCACAGGCCACGCCGCCCCCGGCACCGAAGGCCGCAGCACCCGGCATGCCCGGCGTGCGCGCCCGAGGTGGTCGCGCCGAACGCGCAGACCGGCCGCCGCGAGCGCCGCCACCTCGTCACCCCAGCCCGGTCCGTCCCGTTCAACCTCCCGTGAAGGACACCTCACGACCGGCCTCCGACGACACCGGCCCCGGCGACCCGCCCGACGCGCACACCCCGCTTCCGGCGCACACCACGGCCGACGCGCACACCCCGCCCGGCGCGCACCTCACGGCAGAGGCGCACCTCACGGCCGACCGTCCGACGGACGGCCCCGCCGGACGGGACAGCCGCCGCCACCGCGCCGGTGCCCGTCGGCACCGCGCCGGCATCACCCCACCGGCGATCCTCGGCCTGACCAGGCCCGATCCGGCCACCGGAACACCCCGACCGCGCCCCGGCGTGCGCCGGGCGGCCGTGGTGCACGGCATGCTCGACCCGGCGGCCGGCAACCCGGCCGAGGACGACGACCTCGCCGGCACCGACCAGGACGTCGAGCAGTCCCGGCAGGCCGCCGCCCGACGTCGCCGCGTCGTCCTGGCCGCACTCGCCCTGACCGCCGCGGCCTCCGCCGTCACCCTGGTCGCGACGCTGGTGAACTGGACGCCCGCCGCACCGCCCGCCCGCGAGCTGACGGCGGCCGAGCGGGACCGGTTGGCCGCCATGCGGGTCGTCAACTACCGGGACGTCCGTGCCGGGCTGCACCTCACGGTCAGCGGCACCGCCGGCCGCACCGACCTGCTCGGCTGGGTCGACTGGGCCCGCCGACTGGTCTACCTCGACGTCAGCGGTCCCGGCGCCGGCCCGCTGCGCGGACTGGCCCAGGCCACCCCCACGGTGACCGTGCTCCGCCCCGACCCGGAGGCGATGTCGACCCCGGCCATGCCACCGCTGATGCCCCCGGGCGGCGGCTGGCGACTGCCCGCCGACCCGAGCCTCGACCCCCTGCTCCACCTGCTCTTCGACCTCGCCCGCGACCGGCCCGAACCCGCCGACGAACTGACCGGCCGCTGGCTGCGGCACGAGCAGGTCAACGGCGAGACGGTCGACGTGCTGGAGGCGACCCTGCCGCGCCCCGCCCCCTCCCCGACCGGGTCGCCCACCGCCGCGCCCCGCACCGTCCCCGGCGACACCGCCCGGTACTGGCTGGACGCGGCCGGACGGCTGCACCGGCTCGAGACCGCACTGCCCGGCGTCGGCACGGTGCAACTCCAGGTGCACCGCGCCGACCGACCCACG
The DNA here is from genome assembly GCF_053589795.1 of Micromonospora sp. NPDC003241. Taxonomy (NCBI): domain Bacteria; kingdom Bacillati; phylum Actinomycetota; class Actinomycetes; order Micromonosporales; family Micromonosporaceae; genus Micromonospora; species Micromonospora sp. NPDC003241. The sequence goes on from NZ_JBSFSO010000009.1 coordinate 101,115, forward strand.
CTGCGCCCGGTCGACGCGTTGGGCGGCCGACCCGGCCTGCCCCGTGCCCTCACCACCACCGAACGGGACCGCTGGCGACGGCTGCCCGCCCGCCTGCGCGCCGCCGGTGGCGCCACCGTCACCCTGGTCGGCCCGGTCGGCACCGGCCTCGACCTGCGCGGCTCCGGCTGGTTGAGCTGGACGGCGGGCACCGCGTACCTGGGCGTCACCGAACTCGACGCCACGGACCGCTGCGTGCTGGTCCGGCACGACCGACACGCGGTGACGCGGATCGAGACCCGGCCCGCGACGGATCCGGCGGCACGGCCACCGCTGCCACCCCCGGCCACCGGCTGGCGGACCGGCCCGCACCGCACCTCGGCGCTGGATCCGCTGGTGTCCGCCGCGCTGCGGGCCGCCCGGGGCACCGGTCCGCAGGGCGGTACCCGCCGGGTCCGCGGCGACAGCCACGACGGCGTACCGGTGGACGTCGTCGAGGTCGAGACCGCCCGGGGACCGACGCGCTACTGGGTGGACCGCACCGGGCTGCTGCGCCGGCTGGAGGCACGGACCCCGGCCGGGGCCTGGGCACAGCTCGACCTGACCGTCGGGCGGGTGCCCCGGCTGACCCCACCGACCTGAGAGCCTCCGGTCAGGGACGCCACCCGGTCTGGGCGGCCCACTCCTCGGCGCGCAGGTGCTCCTCGTCGAACCACGGGTCCTTCGCCGTGGCGTACGCGCCGCTCTCCGGCGCGGAGGCGGCCAGCTCCCGCTTGAGTCCCAGGTAAGCGGCCCGCCGGTCCGGATCGGCGCGCAGGTGGTCGCGCATCAGCAGGGCGTACCGCCAGCCGGGTGAGCCGGTCTCCCGGATGTGCAGGTGCACCGGGCGGCCCGGATCGGCGCTGCCGTGCAGCCGCTTCTCCCACCGGCCGCCGCCGGTGCGCGCGGTGTCCCACCACTCGCCGGGCAACCGGGGGAACCCGGCGTCGGCGAGCCGGTCGGCCATCGGCCCGTCCGCCTCGGCCAACGACGACACGCTGAGCTGGATGTCGATGACGTCCTTGGCGGCCAGTCCGGTGACCGCGGTCGACCCGATGTGGTCCACGCGCAGGTCGGCGGGGGCGACCGCGTGCCGGATCCGGGCGGCCAGCCGGGCGTACTGCTGCGGCCAGGTCGGATCGGGTTCGATCAGGCGTACCCGGTCCAGCCGGACCGGCCGTCGCTGCCGCAGGTTGACCTCGTAGGGCACCAGCCGGTCCCGCCAGAGCGCGTCGACCGCCGCGTGCAACTCGTCGAGGGTGCCGTCGTTGGTGAGCAGCACGTCCGCCGCCGCCGCGCGTCGGGCGTCGTCGGCCTGCGCGGCGATCCGCCGCTCCACCTCGTCGCGGCTCATCCCCCGGTCGCGGGCCAACCGGCGCAGCCGGGTCTCCACCTCCGTGCGCACCACGACCACCAGGTGGTACGTGGCGGCCAGCCCCACCTCCACCAGCAGCGGCACGTCGTTGACCACCACGGCGTCCGGTGGCGCCGCGGCGACCAGTTCCGCCGTACGGGCCCGCACCCGGCCGTGCACGATGGCCTCCAGCCGGCGGCGGGCCGACTCGTCGGCGAAGACCAGTTCGCCGAGGGCGGCCCGGTCCAGGTCGCCGTCGGCGGCGAGTACCCGTTCGGAGAAGGTCGCGACGACCTCGGCCAACCCGTCGGTGCCGGGGGCGACGACCTCCCGCGCGATCCGGTCGGCGTCGACGAGTACCGCCCCGCGCTCGACCAGCCGGCGCGCCACCGCGCTCTTGCCCGAGCCGATCCCGCCGGTGAGTCCGATCTTCAACACGGCACCAGTCAACCTGACCAGGCCGGTTGCGCCAAGCCCGGGTGGCGGGGGTCGCGCGTGCGGGCCGGTCGACGGCGAGGGCCCCGCCTCGACCCGGTTGATCCAGGTCGGGGCGGGGCCCGTCGTCGTCAGCAGCGGGTCACTTACCGCCGGCGAGCTTCTCCCGCAGAGCGGCGAGCGCCTCGTCGGTGGCCAGGGTGCCCGCGGGCTCCTCGGCCTGACGGCTCGGGGCCGCGCTGGTCGAGGTGGTGGTGCCGGTCGGGGCGGGCTGCGGGTTGGCAGCCGCCTCGGCCTCGGCGGCCCGAGAGGTCTGCACCTGCTTCTGGTGCGCCTCCCAGCGCTGCCGCGCCTCGGCGTACTGGTTCTCCCAGGTCTCGCGCTGCTTGTCGTACCCCTCGAGCCACTCGCCCGTCTCCGGGTCGAAGCCCTCCGGGTAGATGTAGTTGCCCTCGTTGTCGTACGTCGCGGCCATGCCGTAGAGGGTCGGGTCGAAGTGCTCCTCGCCCTCGACGAAGCCCTCGTTGGCCTGCTTGAGCGACAGCGAGATCCGGCGGCGCTCCAGGTCGATGTCGATGACCTTGACCATGACCTCGGAGCCGACCTGCACGACCTGCTCGGGGATCTCCACGTGGCGCTCGGCCAGCTCGGAGATGTGCACCAGGCCCTCGATGCCGTCGTCGACGCGGACGAACGCGCCGAACGGCACCAGCTTGGTGACCTTACCCGGCACGATCTGCTGGATCGCGTGGGTGCGGGCGAACTGCCGCCACGGGTCCTCCTGGGTCGCCTTCAGCGACAGCGAGACCCGCTCGCGGTCCAGGTCGACGTCCAGGACCTCGACCTCGACCTCCTGGCCCACCTCGACCACCTCGGAGGGGTGGTCGATGTGCTTCCAGGACAGCTCGGAGACGTGCACCAGACCGTCCACGCCGCCGAGGTCGACGAACGCGCCGAAGTTGACGATCGAGGAGACGACGCCCTTGCGGACCTGCCCCTTCTGGAGCTTGTTGAGGAACTCGGTGCGCACCTCGGACTGCGTCTGCTCCAGCCAGGCACGGCGGGACAGGACCACGTTGTTGCGGTTCTTGTCCAGCTCGATGATCTTGGCTTCGAGCTCGCGGCCGACGTACGGCTGCAGGTCGCGCACACGCCGCATCTCGACCAGGGAGGCGGGCAGGAAGCCGCGCAGCCCGATGTCGAGGATGAGGCCACCCTTGACCACCTCGATGACCGAACCGCGGACGACGCCGTCCTCGTCCTTGATCTTCTCGATCGTGCCCCAGGCCCGCTCGTACTGCGCCCGCTTCTTCGAGAGGATCAGCCGACCCTCCTTGTCCTCCTTCTGGAGGACGAGGGCCTCGATGTGGTCACCGACCGAGACGACCTCTGCCGGGTCCACGTCGTGCTTGATCGACAACTCACGAGAGGGGATGACACCCTCGGTCTTGTAGCCGATGTCGAGCAGGACCTCGTCCCGATCGACCTTGACGACGGTGCCTTCGACAATGTCGCCGTCGTTGAAGTACTTGATGGTCTCGTCGATCGCGGCGAGGAAAGCCTCCTCAGAGCCGAGATCGTCGACGGTGACCTTGGTGGCGCTCGAGGGGGCCTCGATGCTGCTCGTCATGTGGGCGGTTGCTCCGGTCGGATGGTGTGTCACAGCAGGCTGGTGTCGCGGTGACCTGTGCGCGCCAACGGATCCGCCGGCGGACCCACCACCCGGAAATCGCTGAACGAGATCTTGATGTGACTCCGTCGACCGCGCACCTGCTCCCTGCCGAGGCACACGATCCGCGAGCGCATCGTCTACCCTACCCGCTGCATTACCACAGCGTGCAAGCCCTCCCGTCTCCTCATCACCTCACCACCCGCGAAAGCGGAGATTTCGGCCAGCCGGTGCCACGACACCCCGGCCCACCGTCCTCCCACCCCCTCCGGACGCCTAGCGTGAGCGGGTGAACGACGACAACCGGGTGACCCGGCGCCGGGTCGGCGACGCCGAGATCCGCCACGCCAACCGCCGCTGGTGGGACACCGACGCCGACGCCTACCAGGCCGAACACGGGGCCTTCCTGGGCGACGTGGACTTCGTCTGGTGCCCGGAGGGGCTGCGCGAGGCCGACGCCCGGCTGCTCGGCGAGCTGGCCGGACGCCGGGTGCTGGAGGTCGGCGCGGGCGCGGCGTCCTGCGCCCGCTGGCTGGCCACCGAAGGCGCCCACCCGGTCGCGGTGGACCTGTCCGCCGGCATGTTGCGCCACGCCGCCCGCGCCGCCGACCGCAGCGGCGTACGCGTACCGCTGGCCCAGGCCGACGCGCTGGCGCTGCCCTTCGCCGACGCCAGCTTCGACATCGCCTGCACGGCGTTCGGCGCGGTGCCGTTCGTCGACGACTCGGCGGCCCTGATGCGCGAGGTGCACCGGATCCTGCGCCCCGGCGGTCGCTGGGTCTTCTCGGTCACCCACCCGATGCGCTGGATCTTCCTCGACGACCCCGGCGAGGGCGGACTGACCGCCGTGCACTCCTACTTCGACCGGCAGCCGTACGTGGAGCAGGACGAGGGCGGCGTGGCCACCTACGTCGAGCAGCACCGCACCCTCGGCGACCGGATCCGCGAACTGGTCGGTGCCGGATTCCGCCTGGTGGACCTGGTGGAGCCGGAGTGGCCGGCGGGACACGAGGGGATCTGGGGCCAGTGGAGCCCGCTGCGCGGCCGGCTCTTCCCCGGCACCGCGATCTTCGTCACCGAGCGACCCGACCGAGCTGTCGGCGCGCGCCCGTAGCCGCCGTTTCCGTCCCACTCCCCCGGGTAACCCGCGACATGGCCGAGAAGGAGTTCCGCCGAGGCGACCACGTCTCCTGGGCCAGCCACAGCGGCCGGGCGCACGGCGTGGTGCAGGAGAAACTGACCGAACGCACCCGGGTACGCGGACACACCGTCGACGCGTCCCCGCAGGCCCCGCAGTACCGCATCCGCAACGACGACTCGGGCCGCGACGTCGCCCACCATCCGGAGGTGCTGCGCCGTGAGCGGGACTGACGACCAGCAGACCTACCGGGAGTTCACCGAGGCGGTGAACATGAAGCCCGGCGAACTCCAGCAGTGGCTGGAGACGCCGGAGTCCAAGCACGTCGGCTGGCAGAAGAAGGGGACCGCGGGCGGCGAGTCGGTCGGCCACGAATCCGGCCGCCGGATCGTCGACCTGCTCCGCCGCAAGCGGGACCAGCTCAGCGCGGCCGACTACAAACACATGCGCAAGGTCGTCGGCTACGTCCGGCGGCACATGGCCCAGCGACCCAGCGGCGACGTCCGCGAGACACGCTGGCGGTACTCGCTGATGAACTGGGGTCACGACCCGGTCAAGGCCCCGCTGCCCCCGCCCGGCGGCCCGTCCCGCAAGGCACTGGAACGGCACGGCGCCCCGCCGAAGAACCGGCGCGGCCCGGCCCGCTGACCCCGGCAAGCTGCCCGCGGCCCGCGCCGACCTCGGCGATCCGGCCCGGCCGAGGCATGGCTTGACCCTGTCACTGACGGCAGGGTCCGACGATCGGCGGCATGAACGATCACATGCCACGCCGGGTCGTCGTCGTGACGGGTGCCGGCACCGGAATCGGCCGGGCCACCGCCCGGGCGTTCAGCTCCGCCGGGGCCCACGTCATCGCGGTGGGCCGCCGCGCCGCGCCGCTGGCGCAGACCGCCGCCGACCACCCGCTGATCACCCCGCTGACCGTCGACGTCACCGCCGCCGACGCGCCCGACCGGGTGCTCCGCGCCGCCGTCGACCGCCACGGACGCCTGGACGTACTGGTCAACAACGCCGGCATCGCCGGCGGCGGTGACCTGGCCGACCTGGACGAGACGGCAGCCCGCCGGCAACTGGAGACCAACCTGCTCGCCCCGGTCCGGCTGGCGCACGCCGCCGTTCCGGCGCTGACCGCCACCCGGGGCGTGATCGTCAACGTCACCACGGCGGTCGGACAGCGCGCCTGGCCCGGCTCCGCGCTCTACGCCGCCGGCAAGACCGCCCTCGACTCGCTGACCCGAAGCTGGGCGGTGGAACTGGCGCCGCGCGGCGTCCGGGTGGTGGCGGTCGCCCCCGGCGCGATCGACACCCCGATCGGTACGCACCAGGGCCTCGACCCGCAGCAACGCGCGGCGGTACGCGCCTGGCAGCTCGCGCACACCCCGCTCGGCCGGATCGGCCACCCCGAGGAGGTAGCGTGGGCGATCCTGCGGCTCTGCGAACCGGCAGCCGCCTTCGTCACCGGGGTGGTGCTGCCGGTCGACGGCGGAGCGGTCGTCGCCTGAGAGGACGGTGCCCGGATTGCGGATCGGGGAACTGGCCCGGGTCACCGGCAGCACGCCCCGGGCGCTGCGCCACTACGAGGAACACGGCCTGATCGACTCGCACCGGACCGCCAACGGCTACCGCGAGTACGACGACCGGGCCGTCGTCCGGGTCCGCAACATCCGGCACCTGCTGGCCGCCGGGCTGACGCTGACCGACGTCCGGGCGTTCCTGCCCTGCCTCGACGGGGACGTGGCCGCCGCGGCGCCCTCCCCCGCCGGGCTCCGGATCGCCCGGGACCGTCTGGCCGTGCTGGACGCCCGCATCGCCGCCCAGGTCGCGCTCCGCGACCGGCTCGCCGCCGCACTGCGCGACGCCACCCCGGCCACCGGCCCCGACACCGCCACGCCGGCCGTGTCCCCGGACACCGCGCTCACCGTCTGACCGCTGACCGCCGCACGGGTCAGTGGTCGGCGCTGTTCCAGTCCCGGCCCTCGCCGACCGACACCTCCAACGGCACGGAGAGCGGATAGGCCGCACCCATCTCGCGGCGTACCAGCTCCTCCAGCGCCGTCCGTTCGCCCGGCGCCACCTCGAAGACCAGTTCGTCGTGCACCTGCAACAGCATCCGGGACCCCAGGCCCGCCTCCCGCAACGCGGTGTCGACGTGCAGCATGGCGACCTTGATGATGTCCGCCGCCGAGCCCTGGATCGGGGCGTTGAGGGCCATCCGCTCGGCCATCTCACGCCGCTGCCGGTTGTCGCTGACCAGGTCGGGCAGGTATCGGCGGCGACCGAGGATGGTGGAGGTGTAGCCGTCCTGGCGGGCTCGCGCCACCACCTCGTGCAGGTAGTCGCGGACCCCGCCGAACCCGGCGAAGTAGTCCTCCATCAGCCCCCGCGCCTCCTCGGCGGTGATGCCGAGCTGCTGGGACAGACCGAACGCGCTCAACCCGTACGCCAGGCCGTAGTTCATCGCCTTGATCTTGCGGCGCTGGTCCGGCGTGACCTCGGTGACCGGCACCCCGAAGACCGACGAGGCGGTGGCGGCGTGGAAGTCGGCACCGGAGTTGAACGCCTCGATCAACGCGTCGTCCGTCGACAGGTGCGCCATGATCCGCATCTCGATCTGGCTGTAGTCGGCGGTGAGCAGGCATTCGTATCCCTCGCCCACCACGAACGCGCGACGGATCCGGCGCCCCTCCTCGGTGCGGATCGGGATGTTCTGCAGGTTCGGCTCGGTGGAGGAGAGTCGGCCGGTGGCGGCCACCGTCTGGTTGAACGTGGTGTGGATGCGCCCGTCGTCGGAGACCGACTTGAGCAGACCGTCCACGGTCGACTTGAGCTTGGCCACGTCACGGTGCCGCAGCAGGTGGTGCAGCAACGGGTGCTCGGTCTGCGCGTAGAGCCACTGCAGGGCGTCCGCGTCGGTGGTGTAACCGGTCTTGATCTTCTTGGTCTTGGGCAGGTTCAGCTCACCGAAGAGGATCTCCTGGAGCTGCTTGGGCGAACCCAGGTTGAACTCCCGGTCGACCACCTCGTACGCGCCCTGGGCGGCGGCCTTCACCTCGGCGGCGAAGTGCGCCTCCAACTCCGAGAGGTAGTCGGTGTCGGCCGCGATGCCGATGCGCTCCATGGCGGCCAGCACCCGCATCAGCGGCAGCTCCACCCCGGCCATCAGCCGCGCCGACTGCTCCCCGTCGCGGGACAGCTCGGCGTCGATCGCCTCGGCCAGGTCGAGGGTGGCCCGGGCGTGCAGCATCAGGTTCTGCTCGGCCTCGCCGTCACCACCCAACCCGTCCAGCGTGAGCTGGCCGTCGTCCGGCGTGTCGACCCGCAGCTCACGGTGCAGGTAGCGCAGCGCCAGGTCGGTCAGGTCGTACGAGCGCTGGTCCGGGCGGGCCAGGTAGGCCGCGATCTGGGTGTCCCGGGCGATGCCGGCCAGGGACCAGCCGTGCGCGCCGAAGGCCAGCACGGCCGGTTTGCTGTCGTGCAGCACCTTGGGCCGGCTCTCGTCGGCCAGCCACCCCGCCAGGGCGGCCTCGTCGTCCTGCGCCAGCGCGGCGGGGTCGAACCAGGCCGCCGCGCCGTCGGCGGTGGCCAGCGCCATGCCGGTGACCACGGCGGTGTGCCGGCGGTTGGGGCCGGTGTCCAGCTTCACCGCGACGCCGACCGGCGTGCCGGCCGTCGCGTGCGTCTCCAGCCACCCGGCCAGCGCACCGGGCGCGGCGAGCACCTCGCCGGTCAGGTCGAAGCCCGCCTCCGCCTCCGGCTCCACGGCGTCGAGGTACTGGTAGAGCCGGTCCCGCAGGATACGGAACTGGAGGGTGTCGAAGACCTGGTGCACCGCCTCGCGGTCCCACCCCTGCCAGCGGGCGTCCTCCGGCCGCACCGGCAGGTCGAGGTCGGTGACCAGGCAGTTGATCTCGTAGTTGCGGATCACGTCGGCCAGCCGCTCGCGCAGGCTGTCACCGGCCTTGCCCTTGATCTCGTCGGCGCGGGCGATCACACCCTCCACCCCGCCGTACGTGTTGATCCACTTGGCCGCGGTCTTCGGGCCGACGCCCGGGACACCGGGCAGGTTGTCGCTGGTCTCGCCGACCAGCGCGGCCAGGTCGCGGTAACGCTGCGGGCCGACGCCGTACTTCGTCTCGATCGCGGCCGGGTCCATCCGGGCCAGGTCGGAGACGCCCTTGCGCGGATAGAGCACGGTGACGTGGTCGCCGACGAGTTGGAAGGCGTCCCGGTCACCGGTGCAGATCAGCACCGGCATGCCCTGGTCACGGGCCTGGCAGGCGAGCGTGGCGATGACGTCGTCGGCCTCGTAGCCCTCCTTCTCCACCACCGGCACCCGCAACGCCTCCAGGACCTCCTTGACCAGGCTGACCTGGCCCTTGAAGTCGGTCGGCGTCTCGCTGCGGCCGGCCTTGTACTCCGCGTACCTCTCGGTGCGGAAGGAGCGGCGGGACACGTCGAAGGCGACCACGATGTGCGTCGGCTGCTCGTCGCGCAGCACGTTGATCAGCATGGAGGTGAAGCCGTAGACGGCGTTGGTCGGCTGCCCGGTCGTGGTGGAGAAGTTCTCCACCGGCAGGGCGAAGAACGCCCGGTATGCCAGGGAGTGTCCGTCGACGAGGAGCAGGCGCGGCGTCGTAGCTGTCACGGCAGCGACTCTAGCCCGTGCCCCCGACACCCCCCGCGCGGCGGCACCGGCGGCCGACCGGAAACGTCGACGGCCGCCCACCCCCGGACACGGGGACGGGCGGCCGTCGACGGCACGCGGCGACTAGGCCACGCCCAGGTACGCCTCCTTGATCGAGGGGTCGTGCAGGAGCTCCTGCCCGGTCCCCTCCTTGACGATCCGCCCGGTCTCCAGGACGTACGCCCGGTGCGCGCGAGAGAGCGCCTGCTGCGCGTTCTGCTCCACCAGCAGCACCGTGGTGCCCTGCTGGTTGATCTCCACGATGATGTCGAAGATCTGCTGGATGATCATCGGGGCCAGGCCCATCGACGGCTCGTCCAGCAGCAGCAGCTTCGGCCGGCTCATCAGCGCCCGACCGACGGCGAGCATCTGCTGCTCACCGCCGGAGAGCGTGCCACCGGCCTGCTTGCGACGCTCGCGCAGCCGGGGGAACAGCTCCAGCACCTTCTCCAGGTCGGCGGCGATGCCGGCGTGGTCCCGCCGGGTGTACGCCCCCATGTCCAGGTTCTCCAGCACCGTCATGCCGGGGAAGATCTGCCGGCCCTCGGGTGACTGACACAGACCCCGGACCACCCGCAGGTCGGCACGGAGCTTGCTGATGTCCTCGCCGTCGAAGGTGATCCGACCGCCGGACAGCGAACGGATACCGGAGATCGCCCGCATGGTGGTGGTCTTGCCGGCGCCGTTGGCACCGATCAGGGCCACCACCTCGCCCTCGTTGACGGTGAGGCTGATGCCGTGCAACGCCTCGATCCGACCGTACGAGACGCTGACGTCGTTCAACTCAAGCAGCATCGGCGGGCTCCCCCAGGTACGCCGCGATCACCCGCGGGTCTCGACTGACCTCGGTCGGCAGCCCATCGGCGATCTTGCTGCCGAACTCCAGCACCACGATCCGGTCGGTGACACCCATCACCAGCCGCATGTCGTGCTCGATCAGCAGCACCGTCACGCCCTTGTCCCGGATCCGGCGGATCAGCCCGAGCAGATCCTCCTTCTCGGCCGGGTTGAACCCGGCCGCCGGCTCGTCCAGGCAGAGCAGCTTCGGCTCGGTGCCGAGCGCCCGGGCGATCTCCAGTCGTCGCTGGTAGCCGTACGGGAGGTTGCGCGCCGCGTCGTTCGCCCGGTCGGCGATGCCGACGAAGCGCAACAGCTCCATCGCCTTCTCCTCGGCCGCCCGCTCCTCCAGGATGTGCCGGGACAGACCGAAGGTCTTGGCGAAGGAACGCCGCACCTGCTGCCAGGTCCGCACGATCCCGCCGGAGGCGGTGACCTGCGGCAGCTCCTCCTCCTTGGGCCGCACCCGGTAGAGCCGGAACAGCGCGCCGGGCACGCTCGTCTTGTGCCGGGAGTCCGTCCCGACCATGACGTTCTCCAGCGCGGACATCTCCGGGAACAACCGGATGTTCTGGAACGTCCGGGAGATGCCCATCCGGCTGATCTGGTGCGGCTTACGGCCGGTGACCCGCTCACCGCGGAACCGGACCGCGCCCGACGTCGGCTTGTAGACCCCGGTCATCACGTTGAAGCAGGTGGTCTTGCCGGCGCCGTTCGGCCCGATCAGGCCGAGGATCTCGCCTTCGTTGATCTCGAAGCTGATCCCGTTGAGCGCGACCACGCCACCGAAGCGCAGCGTGACGTCGTCGATCTCCAGCAGCGTCTTGCGCGGTCCCGGCTGCGCCGGGATCTTCTGCGCCACCGGGGTCTCCGTCTCGTCGGACGGGGTGTTGGTCTCGTCAGACATGAGCGGGCGCCTCCTCTGCCTCCGCCGCGCGGTCCTTCAGCTCACGGGCCCGCCGTCCGCTGGGGATCAGGCCCTGCGGACGCAGGATCATCACCAGCACCATGGCCAGACCGAAGGCCAGCCACCGGTAGTCGGCGACCTCACGGAACCGCTCCGGAAGGTACGCCAGCAGCACCGCGCCCACCGAGACGCCGACCATGTTGCCGGACCCACCGACCACGACCATCGCCACGAACAGGATGGACAGGTTCACGTTGAACTGGGTCGGGTCGATGAAGGCGTACCGGCTGGCGAACAGGAAGCCGGCGAAACCGCCGAGCGCCGCACCGATGGCGAACGCCCAGAGCTTGAACTTGAACGGGTAGACACCCATCACCGCCGCGGCGTCCTCGTCCTCCCGGATGGCCAGCCAGGACCGACCGACCCGGCTGTTCTCCAGCCGCCGCACCGCGAAGACCATGAGCAGCACGACGGTGATCGCCAGCCAGTACCACGGCTTGACGTCGACCAGGCCGAAGATCTGGTTGTCCGGCGAGGGCGGACCCTCCGGCCCGGGAATCGCCGAGATGCCCTGCGGACCCCGGGTGACGCCCTCCAGGTTGCGGGCCACGATCCGGATGATCTCGCCGAAGCCGAGCGTCACGATGGCCAGGTAGTCACCGCGCAGCCGCAGCGTCGGCCAGCCCAGGATCACCCCGGAGATCAGCGACATCACCAACGCGATGAACACACAGATCGCCCAGGCCACCGCCCAGGTCGTCGGCAGGTTGAACTCCGCCTGGATCCACTTCACGACCGGCGAGTTCACCGAGCCGAACAGCGCCACCGCGTACGCGCCGATGGCGAAGAAGCCGATGTAGCCCAGGTCCAGCAGACCGGCCAGGCCGATCACGACGTTGAGACCGATCGCCACCAACACGTAGACGGCGCAGGTGAACAGCACACCGGCCCAGTTGCTACCACCCGAGATCGAGTCGGTCCGCAGCCAGGTCAGGCCGGGGATGCCGAGCAGCGGCAGGTAGTAGAGGAAGATCACGAAGGCCACGAAGGACAGCGCCCGCTGCCACCTCGGCAGTGCCCGCCACCGGTCGCCGACCGAATGCAGCGCATTGGTGCGCTTACGGTCCAGGTCACGAATCTTGTCGATCATGCTCGGGCCCTCCCCAGCGACTCGCCCAGAATGCCGGTCGGGCGGAACATCAGCACGATGACCAGCACCACGAAGGCGATGACGTCCTCCCAGTTGGACGCGAAGATGGTGGCGCCGTAGACCTCGACGATGCCGAGGAACAGCCCACCCAGTAACGCGCCGCGCAGGTTACCGATGCCGCCGAGAACGGCTGCGGTGAACGCCTTGAGGCCGAGCACGAAACCGATGCTGTTCTGCGTGAAGCCGAAACGCATGCCCCACAGCAGCGCCGCCGCGCCCGCCATGATGCCACCGAGCACGAAGATCAGCATGATCACGCGCTCCTGGTTGACACCCATCAGGGCCGCCGTCTCCGGGTTCTGCGCCACCGCCCGCACACCCCGGCCGTACCGGGTGCGGTTGATGAACCAGTCCAGCACCGCCATCATCGCCACCGCGGACACGATCACGATCAACTGAACGTTGTTGATCTCCGTGTTGCCGATCGTGAACAGCGTCTTCTGCTCGATGATCGTCGGCATGCCGAGGATGATCCGGCCGCGGCCGAACATGGACGGCACCAGGTCGCCCAGCAGCTTCGGCAACACCAGGCCGAAGACCTCCACCAGCACCAGCGACAGACCGATCGCGGTGATCAGGAAGATGAGGGGCGGCGCGTTCTTGCGCCGCAGCGGTCGGTACGCGACCCGTTCGATCGCCAGGGCCGTGCCGCCGGAGGCTATCGCCGCGACTATCAGGCCGAGTACCAGGAAGAGCACCGCTTGACCGAGCGGCGGGTTGTTCTCCACCCCGAAGGCCGTCCACAGGCCGAGCACCGCGAAGGTGCCGACCATGAAGACCTCGGAGTGAGCAAAGTTGATCAGGCGCAGGACGCCGTACACCAGGGTGTAGCCGAGAGCGATCAGGGCATAGATCGCCCCCTTGGACAACCCGTCGACGGTGTGCTGACCGATGTGGCTGAAGAGGTCCGCGAAATTCACCAGGTCTCCTTGCATCGAGTGCGGCCGGGGGATCACCCCGGCCGCACCCCGATACTGTTCGTCAGCTGAGCTTGAGCTCCTGCAGCGGAGAGATCTCCGTGCCCTTGATCTGGTACGCCCAGATGACGACCCTCGACGGGTCCACGTCGCCGTTGGCGTCGAACTTGATGTACTTCGACACGCCCTGCTTGTCGTAGTTCTTCACAAACTCCAGGACGTCGGCACGGGTGTTCTTGCCGTCCTTGAAGGCGTCGATGAAGATCTGCGCGGCGTCGAAGCCCTCAGCGCCGTACGAACCCGGCAGCTGGCCGTACTCGGCCTGGTAGTCGGCGGTGAAGGTGCCACCGGCCTTGTCCGGCGGGAGGCACGGGCAGGTGATGATGGAGCCGTCGGCGCCACCGGACGCACCGGCCGGGAAGGCCGGGTCGTACAGGCCGTCCGGGCCGATGAACTTCGCCTGCACACCGGCGGCACGCATCTGGCGGACCAGCGGCGCGGCCTCACGGGTGTAGCCACCGTAGAAGACGAAGTCGGCGTTCGCCGCCTTGATCTTGGAGATCGTCGCCTCGAACTGCGACTGCCGCTCCTGGATCTTGTCGCTGGCGGCGACCGTGGCGCCCAGGTTCTTGGTCAGCTCGGCGGTGATACCGGCGCCGTAGGCGCTGGCGTCGTCGATCAGGAAGACCCGCTGCGCGTTCTCGCCCTTCAGGTAGGTCGCCACGGCGCCCGCCTGGGTGCCGTCGTTGCCGACCACCCGGTAGAAGGACTTGTTGCCCTTCTGGGTCAGGTCGGTCCGGGTCGCCGACGGGGCGACCATCACGAGACCGGCGGCCTCGTAGACCGGCATGGTGGCGTCCGACTCACCGGAGAAGTGACCACCGATGACACCGAGGAACGAGGTGTCACCCGCGACCTGGTTCGCGACCGGGGTGGCCTGCGCCGGGTCACCCTGGGTGTCGAACTCGACCATCTCGACCTTGCAGTCGGCGTTCGCGTCGTTGTGCTGCTTGATCGCGAGCTTCGCGGCGTTCAGCGACGGCAGCACCAGACCCGCGTTGTCGCCGGTGAACGCACCGAAGATGGCGATCTTGCCACCGCAGTCACCGGACGCGGTGTTGTCGCCGCTGCCGCCGGCGTCCTGGCAACCAGCGGCGGCGACCAGCACCGCGGCGAGCGCGGCAGTACCCAGCGCCCTTGAATAGCTTCGCCTCACGGCTTCCTGACCTCCTCCAGAAGCAGGTGGGCACCGGGACCCGGCGGGGCGGCGACAAGGTGTGGCCCGTCCACCGCCGGCCGGGCAGGGACGCCCCCTGCATTACGGCTCGTGCTGGCGGAGCGTACCCACACTCATTCGGCCAAGGAAGAGGTCGGAGCGGGGTCTGCGAAACCGTTACGAAGAGAGACGTCAACCCTGCCACTCCCGTAACAGGTCAATCCGCTGACCGGTCGTTAGCCGACACCTGTCCGCCAGTTGGAACACCCCGGAACACCGCCGACACGCCCGGACAGAGCTGCCGTACGACACCCTCGTGAAGGTCAGGTTTCCACCTCGAAAACCACCGAGAGTGACGACTGGATCACTCCGACGACGGGTCGGGGCGGCCCACCCACACCGAGGTCCGCACCCCGTCGTCGACCGCCAACCACCACCGCCCACCGTCGGCCGACAGAGCCACCGCCCGAGCCGCCCCGACCGGCGCCGCCACCGGCAACTCCACCGGCCGCCAACCGTCACCCCGGTCGCCGGAGAGCCAACCGCCGTACCGCTCGCCGTCGGAGACCACCGCCAGCACCTGCCCGGCGGAGACGGCCACCCCACCGACCGACGGCACCCCGCCGGCAACCTGACCGAACCCGCCCGCCGCCGCCCACCCGGCCGACTCCTGACGCCACGCGCCGAACGCCCGACCGCGCAACCCCACCCCCAGCGGCACCCCGTCGACCAGGACCACCCGCTGCATCTCCTCGTACTCCTGGCCGCCCGGCAGGACCGTCCGCCGCCAGGTACGCCCGTCCGGCGAGGTCCACGCCGCCGGATCCCGGTCGATCCGTCCCGGCGCCAACAGCCCGCCCACCGCCAACCAGCCGGACGGCCCCGCCACCGCGTCGAACGCCCAGGTCACGCCCTGGCCGTCACTGGCCAGCTCCGGCGCCCCCTCGACGATCGCGAACTCCGCCGCGTCCGACGACACCCAGGCCGCTGCCCCGCTGGCCCGGTTCCCGACGATCAACCACCCGTCCGGGCCACCGGTCAACCGGGACACGTTGACCGCCTTCGGGCCGCCGTACAACTCGAACGAGGCCGCCACCTCGACCAACGTGCCGTCCCGACGCTGCCCCCAGGTGCTCACCCGGGGATTGCCGTGCGCGCCACCGACCTTGCCGCCGACCGCGGCGACCGCGCCGTCCCGGCAGCCCACGGAGAACAGCACACTCTGCCGTCCGTAGAACGAATCCGCGATCAGCGGCACCGGCGTCCACGTCGCACCGTCCAGGCTGGACCACACCGCCGGACTGGTGGCCCCGGCCGGATCCGCCACCGCGCCGGCCGCATACCAGTGCCCGGCGCACACCACCAGATCGCGCACCAGGACCCGGCCCGGCTCCGACGGGCTCGGCAACTCCACGCGCTCCCAGTGCAGCTGTGCCGGCTCCGGGCCGGCGTCGTCCCGCTGCGGCGCCGGACACCCCGCCAGCACCACCGCCAGCAGGCCACCCACCACCAGGAACAACCGCCGAACACGGGACACGCCCAGACGACGCGCCCCGGATCGCCGCGTCAGCGTGGAACGCCGGGCACCCATGCCGCCAGATGCTAACGGCCGCCGGGCATCGCGACTGCCCCGTGACGGCGAGCGGTCAGGGAGCCGGGCGGGTGACCTCGCCGCCACCGGCGGTCTCGGCGAGAATCCGCTCGGAGACCTCCTTCATGGTCATCCGGTGGTCCATCGCCGTGCGCTGGATCCACTTGAACGCCTGCGGCTCGGTCATGTTGTAGGTGGTCATCAACGCACCCTTGGCCCGCTCGACGCTCTTGCGGACCTCCAGCCGGTCGGTGAGCCCGGCGACCTCGGCCTCCAGCGCGGCGATCTCCGAGTAGCGGGAGAGGGCGATCTCCACCGCCGGCACCAGGTCGGACTTCTGGAACGGCTTGACCAGGTACGCCATCGCGCCGGCCGCCCGGGCCCGCTCGACCAGGTCACGCTGACTGAACGCGGTCAGGATGATCACCGGGGCGATCCGGGCACCGGCGATCCGCTCGGCGGCGGCCAGTCCGTCCATGATCGGCATCTTGATGTCGAGAATGACCAGATCGGGCTTGAGCTCCTCGGCCAGGCGTACGGCGGTCTCGCCGTCGCCGGCCTCCCCGACCACCTCGTAGCCTTCCTCGGCCAACATCTCGGCCAGGTCCAGCCGGATCAGCGCCTCGTCCTCGGCGATCAGTACCCGCCTGCGCGCGGCATCCGTCTGCGTCTCGGCCACGAGCCACTCCCACCCAGTCTGTGCCCGACACCCGCGGTACCGGGTGTCGCCGCTCCTAGCGTAGTGGGTAACCTATGGGCCGACGCGACAGGCGTTGAGCGCGAACGTCCCCGTATTCCAATTGGCAGAGAAACGGAGCTCAAACCTCCGACAGTGTGGGTTCGAGTCCCACCGGGGACACCAGAAGTGTCGCACGGGCGTTCGAGAATGCCCCGGTGCACCCACCCGATCTGCGTCTACGAGCGCTGCGGTTGCACCGCGCCGGCGCGACCGTCGCGGAGGTCGCCCGCGCCGTCGGGCTCCCCTACCCCACCGTCCGCCACTGGTGCCGGGTCCAGCCGGAGCCGAGACAGCGGAGTACGGCATCGCGCTGTTTCCGGTGCCGCGACGTCGAGAATCCGACAGACCCCGGCCAGTACGCCTACCTGCTCGGTCTCTATCTCGGTGACGGGCACCTGGTCACCGCCGCCCGGGTGCCGGTGCTCCGGATCGCCTGTGCCGAGACCTGGCCGGGGCTGGTCGACGCGGCCGAGACCGCCATGAGAAGCGTCCTCGCCTCCTCGGTGCAACGCGTCCCGTCCGCCGGCTGCGTCAGCGTGCAGAGCTACGGCGTCCACTGGCCGTGCCTGTTGCCGCAGCACGGGCCGGGCCCCAAACACCGCCGGCCGATCGTGCTGACGGCCTGGCAACGGCCGATCGTCAAGGCGCACGCCGGCAGCTTCCTGCGCGGCCTGTTCCACTCCGACGGCTGCCGGTTCGCCAACCGGGTCACGGTGCGGGGCCGGACGTACGTCTATCCGCGCTACATGTTCGTCAACGAGTCGACCGACATCATGGCGTTGTGCCAGTGGGCACTGGACGTGCTCGGTGTGGCCTGGCGGATGAACCGCCGCAACAGCCTCTCCGTCGCGCGCCGGGAGGCGGTCGCCGTGCTGGACCGTCACGTCGGGCCGAAGTGCTGACCGCGCCCCGACGGGTCAGACGGTGGCGAGCGCCTGGGCCAGGTCGGCGCAGAGGTCCTCGGGGTCCTCCAGCCCGACCGAGAGCCGCAGCAGGCCGCCGTCGGGTTTCGCGTCGCCGTCGACCGGGCGGTGGGTCAGCGACGCGGGGTGCTGGACGAGGGTGTCGACGCCGCCGAGCGAGACCGCGTGGGTGATCAGCCGGCAGGCACCGGCGACCGCCGCCGCGGCGGGGGCGCCACCGCGTACCCGGAAGGCGAGCAGGCTGCCGGGACCGGCGAGTTGGCGGCCGATCAGCCCGGCGTGGTCGTCGAGTCCGGGGTGGTGCACGCGCGCGACGGCGGGGTGGTCGGCGAGCCAGGCGGCGATCTTCTCCGCGCCGGCCTGTTGGGCGCGTACCCGCAGCGGCAGCGTCTGCAGGCCCCGGTGCAGCAGGTACGCGCCGAGCGGGTGCAGGACCGCACCGGTGAGCGCGCGGACCTGGCGCAGCCGGGCGGCCCAGTGCGGGTCGCAGGCGACGACGCCGGCGAGGACGTCGCCGTGGCCGCCGATGCTCTTGGTGGCGCTGTGCAGCACGAGCGCGGCGCCGTGGCGGGCGGGTTGTTGGAGGACCGGGGTGGCGACGGTGTTGTCGATCAGGAGGGGTACGTTGCCGGCGGCGTCGGCGAGGGCACGGATGTCGACGAGGTCGAGGGTGGGGTTGGCGGGGGTCTCGGCGACGACCAGGGCGGTGTCGGGGCGGACCGCGGCGGCGACCTCGTCGGGACGGGCCCAGGTGACGTCGGTGCCGAGCAGGCCGGTGGCGAGCACGTGGTCGGTGCCGCCGTAGAGCGGGCGGACGGCGACCAGGTGTCGTTTCCCGTCGCGGGTGGCGGCCAGCAGGGCGGCGGTGAGTGCGGCCATGCCGCTGGCGAAGGCGACGGCGTCGGTGGTGCCTTCGAGTTCGGCGAGGGCGGTCTCGAAGCGGGCCACGGTGGGGTTCCAGAGCCGCTGGTAGACGGCGCTGGTGCCGGGGGTCGGGGTGCCGCCGGTGGCGAGGAGTTCGTACGCGTCGCCGCCGTCGTGGACCGAGGGCAGCGGGTTGGTGGTGGAGAGGTCGATCGGGGGCACGTGGACGCCCAGCGCGGCGAGGTCGTCGCGGCCGGCGTGCACGGCTCGGGTGTCCACGGTCGTCATGGCGGCAAGGATCGAACATCGCGCACCAAGGGGGCAACACTTCCGAAGATCATTCGCCGTTACCCCTATCGGGCGTGATGATGTTCGGTGGAGGATGGTGTCATGCCCCTCGTTTCGAACGATGTGCGGCCGTTCGCGGCCCTGGACGACACCGATCGCGCGATCCTGACCGAGTTGGCCGCCGACGGGCGGTTGCCGAACAACGCGCTGGCCGAGCGGGTGGGGGTGGCGCCGTCGACGTGTCTGGCGCGTACCCGGGCGTTGCGGGAGTGCGGGGCGATCCGGGGTTTCCACGCCGAGGTGGATCCGGCGGCGGTGGGGTTGCCGTTGCAGGCGTTGGTGTCGGTGCGGTTGACCGAGCACGCGCGGGCGGCGGTGGACGCGTTCCGGACGCGTTCGGTCCGGCTGCCGGGGGTGGTGTCGGTGTTCCACGTGGCCGGGGCGGAGGACTACGTGCTGCACGTGCGGGCGGCGTCGGCGGAGGCGTTGCGGGACTTCGTCCTCGACTACCTGGCCGTCGATCCGGCGGTGCAGCACAGCCAGACCAGCCTGATCTTCGAGCAGGCGCGGGGAATGGGCTGACTCACGTCGTCCGCCGGTAGGGAACAAATGTGGCATCGGGCGGGTTGGCCAGCCGTGTGATCGACGTACCGTTGTCTGTCCTCGACCTGGCCCCCGTCGCGGCCGGCGCCTCCGCGACCGAGGCGTTGCGGCACACCACCGAGTTGGCGCGGCGTACCGACGAGTGGGGCTACCACCGATTCTGGGTGGCCGAGCACCACAACATGCCGGCCATCGCGTCGTCGGCGCCGGCGGTGCTGCTCGCGCACCTGGCCGCGCACACCGAGACCATCCGCCTCGGGTCCGGTGGGGTGATGTTGCCGAACCACGCGCCGCTGGTGGTCGCGGAGCAGTTCGGCACGTTGGAGGCGTTGCATCCGGGCCGCATCGACCTGGGTATCGGTCGCGCGCCCGGCACCGACCAGGTGACCGCGTTGGCGTTGCGCCGGACGATGGAGGGGTTGTCGGCGGAGGGTTTCCCCCGGGAACTGGCCGACCTGATGGAGTACTTCAGCGAGGACGGGTCGGGGCCGATCACGGCCACCCCGGGGCGCGGGCAGCGGCCGGCGGTGTGGTTGCTCGGGTCCAGTGGGTTCAGTGCCCGGCTGGCGGGTGCGCTGGGGTTGCCGTTCTCGTTCGCGCATCACTTCAGCGCGCAGAACACGGTGCCCGCGTTGGCGTTGTACCGGCAGAGTTTCCGGCCGTCGCAGTGGTTGGAGCGGCCGTACGCGATGGTGGCGGTGAACGCGGTGTGTGCGGAGACCGACGAGCGTGCCGAGTGGTTGTCCGGGCCGGCGGGGTTGTCGTTCCTGCGGTTGCGGTCGGGGCGGCCGGAGCCGCTCGCCTCACCGGAGGAGGCGGCGGCGTATCCGTACACGGATCTGGAGCGGGAGTTCGTGGTGCAGCGCCGGGAGGGCCAGGCGCTCGGTTCGCCGGAGACGGTCCGTCGGCAGTTGGGTGAGTTGCTGGCGCGGACCGGTGCGGACGAGTTGATGCTGACCGCGATGGTGTACGACGTGGCCGACCGGGTGCGCTCGTTCGAGCTGATCGCGACCGAGGTGGCCGGGGGCCTGCGTCGCTGAGGCAGTAACCCAGGTCACAGCGGTTCGGTGGGCACGAAACACGATCTTCACGACAGCGTCACCCTCGCGACGCGGAGCCCGCTTAACTTTATTACCGGTGGTGGTACGGCACTCCCCGGTCGGGACGGGTCGGGGGTGCCGCGGTGTGGGGCACCGGGCTGCGATTGTGCGGATTCCGCGATCGCGGCCCGGTGCCTGTCCGTTTATCTGCCTACCGCCTTCTCCCCTTCGACGTCAACGCAGGTAGATGCGCGGTGCCGGCGGGGTGCTCATGCCGTCGCCGAGGAAGAAACTCGGGTGCGGCGGCTGGTTGTAGGCGGTGTTCTGCCAGGCGACGGCCACCCGGTACTGCAGGTCGTGCATGAGGGTGGGCAGGCGGGTGCCGGTCTGCGTGGGTGTGCTGTAGATGCGCAGGGCCCGGTTGTCGCTGGTCCGCCAGACGACCTCCTCGCGCCAGTCGCCGAGGATGTCGCCGGAGAGCGCGGGCGTCGACTTGGTGCCGTTGTTCGAGGCCACGTCGCTGCCGGTGAGCAGGCGGGTGTCGCCGTTGGGGCCGTACTTGTCGATGCGGGTGGCGTCGAGCAGTTCGCGGACCGGGTCGCCGTCCCACCAGATCAGGAAGTTGGTGGAGGACGGTTTGCGGCCGACGTTCTGGCCTCGGGTGTTGGTCAGGCCGCTGACGGCGGACGACCAGGATTCGGCGCCGGGGCTGCCGGCCCAGATGTCACCGGCGACGCCTCGGCCGTTGTCGCCGGCGGCCGGGGTGGACCAGATGCGCTGTCCGGTGCGGGCGTCGGCGAGGTAGGAGCTGGGCTGGCTGCCGCTTTCGTTGACCTTGAACACTTCCAGGCCGGGGCGGGTCGGGTCGAGGTCGCCGACGTGCATGGCGTCGCCGTGGCCGGTGCCGGTGGAGTGCAGCAGGCGGCCGTTGTCGTCGATGGTGACGGCGCCGTAGACGATCTCCTGTCGACCGTCGCCGTCGACGTCGGCCACGGAGAGGTTGTGGTTGCCCTGGCCGGCGGCGGCGCCGTTGCCGGAGGCGTTGGAGTCGAAGGTCCACCGCTTGGTGAGGCTGCCGTTGCGGAAGTCCCAGGCGGCGATCACCGCGCGGGTGTAGTAGCCCCGGGCCATGATCAGTGAAGGGCGCTGCCCGTCGAGATAGGCGGTGGCGGCGAGGAACCGGTCCACCCGGTTGCCGTAGTTGTCGCCCCAGGAGGAGACGGTGCCGCGCGGCGGGTCGTAGGCCACGGTGGACAGGGCGGCGCCGGTACGGCCGTCGAACATGGTGAGGTACTCGGAGCCGGCGAGCACGTATCCGCTGGAGTTGCGGTGGTCGGCACTGGCGTTGCCGATGACCTGGCCGGTGCCGGAGCGGGTGCCGTCGGCGGTCTTCATGGCCACCTCGGCGTCACCGTCGCCGTCGTAGTCGTACACCTGGAACTGGGTGTAGTGGGCGCCGGCCCGGATGTTGCGTCCCAGGTCGATGCGCCACAGGCGGGTGCCGGTCAGGGTGTACGCGTCGACGTAGACGTTGCCGGTGTAGCCGGACTGGGCGTTGTCCTTGGCGTTGGAGGGGTCCCACTTCACGACGAACTCGTAGCGGCCGTCGCCGTCGAGGTCGCCGACGCTGGCGTCGTTGGCGACGTAGGTGTAGGCCTCGCCGCTGGGCGTGGTGCCGCCCGGCGGGATCTGCAACGGCACGTCGAGGTAACCGGCGGGGAACTGGAGCGCGGGCGCCGAGGCGGCCTGTTCGACGCCGCCGACGACGGCCCGCACGGTGTACGTGCTGCCGACGGCGGCGCCGTTGTCCAGGTAGTTGGTGGCGCCGGTGATCGGGGTGGCGGTGACCCGGGTGCCGCCACGATAGAGGTGGAACGCCACACCGGAGGTCTCGGTGCCCAGCAGCCGCCAGGAGACCAGGTTGCCGGCGCCGGCGCGGACGCTGACCAGTCCCCGGTCGAGGTTCTCCGCCTGCATGGTGCCGGCCGGCGGGGTGGTGGGCGGCGGAGTCGTCGGCGGTGGTGTGGTGGGCGGTGGCGGTGTGGTCGGGGTGGGCGTGACGGGCGGGAGCGTGGTGGGCGGCGGGGTCGTGCCGCCGGTGCAGGTGGTGCCGTTGACGGCGAAGGCGGTCGGTGCGGGGTTGCTGCCGGACCAGGAGCCGTTGAAGCCGAATGCGGTGCTGGCTCCGGTGCCGAGCGCGGCGTTGTAGTCCACGTTGCGGGCAGTGACCTGGGTGCCGGACTGGCTGACGGTGGCGTTCCAGGCCTGGCTGACCTGCTGTCCGGCGGGCCAGGTCCAGGTGACGGTCCAGCCGGTGAGCGGGTCGCCGAGGTTGGTCACGGTGACGTCGGCGCCGAAGCCGCCGGACCACTGGTTGGTGACCCGGTAGTCGACGCGGCAGCCGGCGGCGGCGGCCGAGGCGGTGAGGGTGGTCAACCCTCCGGCCGCGACGATGGTGGCGGTGGCCGTGGCCAGCAGAGCGGCCCGGCGGGTGGTGCGAGGCATGCTCGTCCCTCCGAAGGAGGTCACGCGCGGTCCACGCCTGCGCCGACGTGCCCGGTCCGGCGGTGACGTCCCGCGCTGAAAGGCAGAGATCCCGACGTATCGACGTCGGTACACGCGGCCCCGCGCAGTGGTGATGCTAGGGCAAGCGCTTTCTCGACACAATCACGCCGGATGCTTGCCACCACGCCCCCTTCTTGATCGACTCACGCCATGGCAGGGCACATGACACCCGACGAGTTCCGTCGGGCCGGGTACGCGGTCGTCGACTGGATCGCCGACTACTGGGCCACCCTCGACAAGCGTCCGGTCACCTCGCCGGACCCGCCCGGCACCGTCGCCGCCCGGCTGCCGGCCGGACCGCCGACCCACGGCGAACCGGTCGAGGCGCTCCTGGCCGACCTGGACTCGCTGGTGACGCCCGGGCTCACCCACTGGCAGCACCCCGGCTTCTTCGGCTACTTCCCGGCCAACACCAGCGGACCCAGCGTGCTGGGCGACATGGTCAGCGCCGGGCTCGGCGTGCAGGGGATGCTCTGGGCCACCGGACCGGCCTGCACCGAGATGGAGACGGTGCTGCTCGACTGGCTGGCCGACCTGATGGACCTGCCGCAGAGGTTCCGCTCCACCGGCCCCGGCGGCGGGGTCATCCAGGACTCCGCCTCCTCCGCTACGCTGGTGGCCACCCTGGTGGCGGTGCACCGGGCCGCGCGGGGACGGTGGCGGCAGGTCGGCGTGGACCGGCGGTACCGCGTCTACACCTCCACCGAGGGCCACTCCTCGGTGGAGAAGGCGGCCCGCATCGCCGGGCTCGGCGCCGACGGCGTACGGCTGATCGAGGTGGACCCGGACACCCGGGCCATGTCGGCGTCGGCGCTGCGCGCCGCGATCGAGGCGGACATCGCCGCCGGGGTGACCCCCGCCCTGGTGGTGGCGACCGTCGGCACCACCTCCACCACCGCCGTGGACCCGTTGCCGCAGATCGGGCCGATCTGCGCCGAGCACGGGGTCTTCCTGCACGTCGACGCCGCGTACGCGGGCTCCGCGGCGGTCTGCCCCGAACTACGGTTCGGCCACGACGGGCTGGAGTACGCCGACTCCTACTGCTTCGACCCGCACAAGTGGCTGCTGACCGGCTTCGACTGCGACGCGTTCTGGGTGGCCGACGCCGGTGAGCTGGTCGAGGCGCTGACCGTGCTGCCCGAGTACCTGCGCAACGCGGCCACCGAATCCGGCGCGGTGATCGACTACCGGGACTGGCAGGTGCCGCTGGGCCGGCGCTTCCGCGCGCTCAAGCTGTGGTTCGTGCTGCGCTGGTACGGCGTCGAGGGACTACGCGCGCACATCCGCAGCGGTGTCGCCCTGGCCGCCCGCTTCGCCGACCGGGTACGCGCCGACGACCGCTTCGAACTGGTCACCCCGCACCCGTACGCCCTGGTCTGTTTCCGGCTGCGCGGCGACGACGAACCGAACGAGCGGCTGCTGGCGGCGGTGAACGCCACCGGTCGCGTCTATCTGACGCACACCCGGGTCGCCGGCCGGCACACGCTGCGGCTGGCCGTCGGTGCGCCGCAGACCACCGAGGTTCACGTGGACGAGGCCTGGGACCTGGTCTCGCAGACCGCGCGCACCGACGCCGACTGAGTCGGACACCAGCGCGAGGTCCGGGCCGGGACCACGCGGGCTGCGGGCGCGGGCCCTCGGCGAGCCGGGAGGCGGTTCGCCGAGGGCGGTGCGGCAGCGGGTGAGGCGGGCGGTCAGCGGTCCGCGCCGGAGAGGGCGCGGGTGCTGCTGTCGGCCTCGGTCCGCGCGGCGTCCGCCTCGGCGGACGACGTGGCAGCGTCGGTCGGTGCGGTGGCCGCCACGAGCGCGTCCTCGCGGCGGGTCCGCCGCAGTACCCGCACCGCCAGCACCAGCGCGCCCACCCAGCCGGCGGCCAGCAGCAGGTAGACCACCACCGGCACGGCGCTGGGCAGCTCGACGGCGCCCAGCAGGACGCGGGCGTTGGTCAGCACGATCACGCCGCCGACCGCCGCGCCGAGCATCTGGGCCGGGATGATCCGCACCAGGTAGGCCGCGATCGGCGCGGCGATCAGACCACCGGCGAGCAGGGCGAGCACGATCGGCAGCAGGAAGCCTTCGGTGCCGAGGCCGATCAGGAAGCCGAGGCTGGCCGAGGAGGCGACGACGAACTCGGAGGTGTCCACCGAGCCGATCACCTTGCGCGGCTCCATCCGCCCGGACGCCAGCAGGGCCGGCGTGGCGACCGGCCCCCATCCGCCGCCGCCGGTGGCGTCGACGAAGCCGGCGACCAGCCCGAGCGGGCCGAGGAAACGCCCGCGTAGCCGGCCCGCGGCCGGGTTGCGGCGCAGCGGCCGGGAGAACCGGACGAGCAGGTACGCGCCGAGGGTGAACAGGATGGCGGCCATCCAGGGGGCGGCCGAGTCGGTGGAGAGCCAACTGAGGAAGGTGGCCCCGGCGAACGCACCGATCGCGCCCGGCAGGGCGATGCGGCGCACCACCCGCCAGTCGACGTTGCCGAACCGCCAGTGCGCCGCTCCGGAGGCGAGCGTGGTGCCGATCTCGGCCAGGTGCACCGAGGCGGACGCCGCAGCCGGCGCGACGCCGACCACCAGCAGCAAGGTCGTGGACGTCAGTCCGTAGGCCATGCCGAGCGCACCGTCGACCAGCTGCGCGGCCAGCCCGACCAGTGCGATGACGAGCAACTTGCGCACGGACGCCCCCTACTTTTCGGCATCTCCTATCAACTTGGTCGAGAATGCGGTACGCAGTACCCTCCGGTCAACCCCCTGATCGGTCAGTGAGACGACGCACGGACACCGCGCCCCGGACCGCGCGCGCGATCGTGGCGGTACACCCGCACGACACGCCGGGCCGGGACCACCGACGCGGGCGGGATCAGGGCCGTCGGCTCCCCCGGCGGGCGGGATCAGGTCCAGGCGCGCGGGTCGGCGACCAGCTTGGTGACCTGCTCGGGCAGGGTGCCCTGGGCCACGTCGGCCACGGTGACCAGTTCCAGGATCTGGCGTTCGCTGGCGCGCAGCGCGATCCAGACGTCCTGCAGGGCGCGGGCCGCGCCGTGGTAGCCGAGCTGTTCGGGGCGCTGGCCACGGATGTGGGCCAGTGGTCCGTCGATCACCCGGATCACCTCGGCCAGGGAGATCTCCTCGGCCGGACGGGCCAGCCAGTAGCCGCCCTCCGGCCCTCGCTGTGCCTGCACGATGCCGCCCCGGCGCATCTGCAGCAGGATGCTCTCCAGGAACTTCGGAGGGATCTCCTGGGCGCGGGCGATCTGGTCGGCGGTCACCGGGCGACCGCGCCCGGACCCGGTCACCGAGGCCAGCTCGGTGACCGCGCGAAGGGCGTAGTCCACCCGAGCGGAGAGTCGCATGCCGGACAGATTAGCGGGCCACCCGATCCACCTGGACGATCACCCCTTGACCGATCGGTTTACGCGGTTGCCCGGAGCGCCCGGCGGTCGCGGGCTACTCGCCCACCCGGCGCAGCAGCCCCTCCTGCACGACGCTGGCGATGTGCCGGCCGTCGACGGTGAACAACTGGCCGGTGGCCAGACCGCGCGCACCGGAGGCGGACGGGCTGCCGCAGTCGTAGAGGAACCACTCGTCGGCGCGGAACGGGCGGTGGAACCACAGGGCGTGGTCCAGGCTCGCCCCGACCACCCCGCCCGGCCCCCACACCTCGCCGTGTACGGAGAGCACCGAGTCGAGCAGGGTCAGGTCGGAGGCGTACGTGAGGGCGCAGGCGTGCAGCAGCGGATCGTCGGGGAGTTTGCCGTCGATGCGCATCCACACCCGCTGGTGCTTCTCGGCCGGGCGGTCGCCGGGGCGTACCCAACCGGGTTCGCCGACGTACCGCACGTCGATCGGGCGCGGGATCTGCCCCCAGATGCCGAGCCGTTCGGGATAGCGGGCCAGCCGGTCGGACATCGTCGGCACGTCCTGTGGGGCGGGCACGTCCGGCGGGACCGGGGTCTGGTGGTCGAGCCCCTCCTCGTGCCGCTGGAACGAGGCGGACATGAAGAAGATCGGCTTGCCGTGTTGCAGGGCGACCGAGCGGCGTACCGAGAAGGACCGGCCGTCGCGGATGTTCTCCACCTCGTACGCGATCGGCTCGGCCGGATCCCCGGCCCGGACGAAGTAGCCGTGCAGCGAGTGGACCACCCGGTCCGGGGCGACGGTGCGCCCGGCCGCGACCAGTGCCTGGCCGGCGACCTGACCGCCGTAGACCCGCTGCGGGCCGACCGGAGGACTCATCCCCCGGAACGACATGGTGCCCGTCGACTCCAGGTCGAGCACCTCCAGCAACTGGTCCACGGCGGCCTGGCCGACGATGGTCCCCTCGCCGTCGGTCACTGCAACGCCCTCGCGGTGGCGGCGTCGACGAGCGATCCGAGCTGGTGCACCCGCAGCGTGTTGGTCGAGCCGGGGCTGCCGGGCGGGCTGCCCGCCACGACCACCACCAGGTCACCGGGGTTGCCCCGGTTGAGTCCGAGCAGCGCCTGGTCGACCTGCCGGAACATGTCGTCGGTGTGCTGGACGAACGGCATCAGGAAGGTCTCCACGCCCCAGCAGAGGGCGAGCTGCTGGCGCACCTCGGGGACCGGGGTGAAGGCCAGCAGCGGCAGGTCGCAGTGCAACCGGCTCAACCGGCGCACGGTGTCACCGGTCTGCGAGAACGCGACCAGCGCCTTCGCCCCGATGGCCCGGGCGATGGAGGAGGCGGCGACGGTGAGCGCCCCGCCGTGCGTACGCGGGTCGTGCTGGAGCCGGGGCACGGCGATGGAACCGGCCTCCGTGGTGGTGACGATCTTGGCCATGGTGCTGACCGTGAGCACCGGGTACTTGCCGACGCTGGTCTCGCCGGAGAGCATCACCGCGTCGGCGCCGTCGAGAACGGCGTTGGCCACGTCGGAGGCCTCGGCGCGGGTGGGCCGCGAGTTCTCGATCATCGAGTCGAGCATCTGGGTGGCCACGATGACCGGCTTGGCGTTCTCGCGGCAGAGCTGCACGGCGCGCTTCTGCACCAGCGGGACCTCGTCCAGCGGCAGCTCCACGCCGAGGTCGCCACGGGCGACCATGACGCCGTCGAAGGCCAGCACGATCGCTTCCAGGTGGTCGACGGCCTCCGGCTTCTCGACCTTGGCGAGTACGGGCCGGTGCACGCCGACCTCACTCATGATCGAGTGACAGAGCTTGATGTCGTCGGCGGAGCGGACGAACGAGAGCGCCACCAGGTCGACACCGAGACCGAGCGCGAACCGCAGGTCGGCGGCGTCCTTCTCGGAGAGGGCCGGCACGCTGACCGCGACGTTGGGCAGCGAGACGCCCTTGTTGTTGCTGACCGGCCCACCCTCGGTGACCAGCACCCGGATGTCGTTGCCGGTCACGTCGGTGACCTCGACGGCGACCCGGCCGTCGTCGATCAGCAGCCGGTCACCGGGCTTGACCTCCTGCGGAAGGCGGCGGTAGGTGCAGGAGACGCGCTCCTTGCTGCCCAGGATCTCGTCGCCGGTGATCACGACGGAGTCGCCGGTACGCCACTCGTGCGGCCCGTCGGCGAACCGGCCCAGCCGGATCTTCGGTCCCTGCAGGTCGGCCAGGATCGCCACCGGCTGACCGGTCGCTTCGGCCGCCTCCCGGACGAGCCGATAGACGGCCTCGTGGTCGGCGTGGCTGCCGTGGCTGAAGTTGAGCCTCGCCACATTCATGCCGGCCTCGACGAGCCCACGGATGCGCTCGGGCGACGAGGTGGCGGGGCCAAGAGTGCAGACGATCTTCGCGCGGCGTGTCACGCCCATCAGGCTAGTCTCTCCTCCAGGTCGGACCACGGGCCGACCCCTTGCGCATGGCGGAACGATTGTCCAACGCTGCGCGCCGTACGCGCGCAGCCGGCGGGCGAAGCCGCACCGGACGTCAACGGCGGGCAACAGCGACCGCGCGCCGGAATGGTACGCCCCTGACACCAATGGGCGACGAGGCGCTCCACTCCGGTGACCGAGAGTGCTCGCGACATCACTGCGTGAAGATCGACCGGAGAATCCCGCCCTCGCCTCAGCTCTCCGTCTTGGCCAGCGGAAACTCCAACGAGCCCGCCGGGCAGAGGAAGGTCATCACGTCCACCCGATAGAGCTCGGCCTGCACGGCCGGGTCGGCCTCCATCACGCTGCGTACGTCGTCCACGGAGCCGGTACGCGCCAGCCCGAATCCGAGCGGCGGGTCCGGTTCCCGGGCGTCGTTGCCGTCCACCGCGCCGGCCACCAGGATGATCCCCCGGCGCTGCAACGCCGCCATGTGCT
This sequence comes from Micromonospora sp. NPDC003241, assembly GCF_053589795.1. NCBI lineage: Bacteria > Bacillati > Actinomycetota > Actinomycetes > Micromonosporales > Micromonosporaceae > Micromonospora > Micromonospora sp. NPDC003241. The sequence goes on from NZ_JBSFSO010000009.1 coordinate 130,387, forward strand.
CGGCGTGCTCGGCCTGGAGACGCTGGATGGTCTCGGCCGGCAACGCCCGCCCGGCGGTACCCGGATACAGCACGATGCACTCGAACGTGTCGAGCGCGAAGTCGACCCGCGGCTCTCCTGCCATCACGTTCCTTTCCGCAGCTCACCCGCGCGCTGCGGTGGCACGCACGGCGGTACCCCCGAGCGTCTCACGCCACCGGCGACCCGCACCGGCAGCTCATCGGATTCCACCCGGCCGTCCCGGTTGATCAACACCTCCGGGACGGGCCACGATCGGATACCCGCTCGCGGCGGTGTATCCGCCGTACCAGGGGAAAGGTGTATCCCAGGGTGACCAGCACCGGTCACCGACGAACGACACGATGGGAACGGCGAATGGCGAGCGAGACCGACCCGCGACCCGCGAAGTCCTCCGGCACCTACCGCATCGGCGGTGAGCTGACCGTCGACCGACTCGGCTACGGGGCCATGCAGATCACCGGCCCGGGCGTCTGGGGTGACCCGAAGGACCCGGCCGAGGCGGTCCGGGTGCTGCGCCGGGCATACGAGCTGGGTGTCACCTTCATCGACACCGCCGACTCGTACGGGCCGTTCGTCTCCGAGCTGTTGATCAAGGAGGCGCTGCACCCGTACGCCGAGGATCTGGTCGTCGCGACCAAGGCCGGCCTCACCCGCGGCGGCCCGGGCGTGTGGCGCCCGGTGGGTCGACCGGAGTATCTGCGCCAGCAGTGCGAGCTGAGCCTGCGTCACCTGGGCCTGGAGAGCATCGGGCTCTACCAGTTGCACCGCATCGACGCGAAGGTGCCGCTGGAGGACCAGCTCGGCGAGCTGGTGCTGCTGCGCCAGGAGGGCAAGATCCAGCACATCGGGCTCTCCGAGGTGAGCGTCGCGCAGGTCGAGGCGGCCCGCCGGATCGCGCCGATCGTCTCGGTGCAGAACCTCTACAACGTGGCCGACCGCAGCGCCGAGGAGGTGCTGACCTACTGCGAGGCGAACGACATCGCGTTCATCCCGTGGTTCCCGATCGCCACCGGCGAGCTGGCCCGCCCCGGCGGCCCGCTGGACGCGATCTCCACCGAGCACGGCGCGCCGCCCGGCCAGCTCGCGCTCGCCTGGCTGCTGCGCCGCTCGCCGGTGATGCTGCCGATCCCCGGCACGTCGTCGGTGGCCCACCTGGAGGAGAACGTCGCCGCCGCCACCATAGAGCTGACCGACGCCGAGTACGAGTCCCTCACCACCGCCACCTGACCCCGCCCCACGACCCTCCCCGCCCCACGACCCTCCGCGCGACGGCCCTCCGCGCGACGGCCCTCCGCGCGACGGCCCTCCGCGCCGATCATGGAGTTGTGGTGGTGACGAAACGGGTGTAATCGCCACTTTTCCTTCACCACAACTCCATGATCGGCGGGGCGGGGGGCGGGAGGGAGGGCGGGTGGGGTGGGAGGTGGTCAGAGGGCCAGGCAGGCGGGGTTGACGGGTTGGTCGCGGAGGGCTTGGCGGATCACGGAGTACGTGGTGCCGTCGGCCACCAGACCGAGGTGCCCGACGACGCGGAGTGGACACCTGGACTGGATCAGTACGTTCGTCGCCCCGTCGGCCAGCATGGCGTTGTCGACCGGGCGGACCAACTCGTCCTGGCGGGTACGCACGGTGGTCCAGCGGACGTCACCGGGGGTGTCGTCACCGGCGTTGAGGGCGGTGAGGAACGGCGAGCCGATCGTCATCTGCTGACAGGCGACGACTCCCGCACAGCTGCCCAGGCCGAGGAAGGCCACGATGTTGGCGACGTACGTGCCGTACTGCGGGGTGCCCAGGCTGACGTACCGCCCGACGGCGTCCCCGCCGCCCAGGTTCTTGATGTAGTAGCGGCTGACCAGGCCCCCTTCGGAGTGGGCGACCAGGTCGACCTTTGCCGCGCCGGTGCCGGCGCGGACCTGGCCGACGAAACTGCGCAGGCTTCCGGCGGACGCGGTGATGTCGCCGAGCCCGAGGTTCGGCAGCGGATAGATCCAGACGCGGTACCCGTCGGCGCGCAGCCGCGCGGCGAGCGGTTCGTAGACGGCGGCGAAACCACTGAGCCCGCCGACGACGATGACCGGGTTGGCCCCGGCGAGGGCCCGCAGTCCGTCGGCGGCGGGGACGGGGTCCTCGGAGACGGAGCCGACCGAGGCAGCGCTTCCGGGAGTGACGCCGGTGGGCCCGGCGACGGTGGTGGCGGTCGCGTCCGCCGGTGTCGCCGAGCCGTCGGGGACGGTGCGGGCGGCGGCTGCGGCGGGGAACGTCAGCACGGCGGCGAGGGCGAGGGCCAGGACGGGGACAGCCTTTCGGAGCAGCATCGCTGCACCTCCCAAGGGGGATCCCGGGGTTGCCGGGTGGAGGCGGTGGGGGTGTCCGATCGACCGTGCCTCGATGATGCGGGCCACAATCCGGAAACGTCAATGAAAAGTTACGCGCGGGTAGCGATCTTTTCGCCGCCACCCGACGAACACCGCGGAGAGCGGGGCACACCGCCGGACGGCGGACGCCGCACGCACCGACCGGGTGCGTGCGGCGTCCAGGGTGGTACGGGCGTCAGCCGGCCGGGGTCTTCTCCGGCTCGGGCTCGGGCTCGGGCCGCGCCTGACCGTTCTTGACGTACGTCGGGTGCAGTTGCACCGGCTGGTTCTCCTGACGGCGTCGTTGACGCGACCGAACCCGCAGGTTGAGGAACTCCACGAAGATCGAGAAGGCGATCGGGCCGTACACGTAGCCCTTCGGGATGTGCTGGTCGAGACCCTCCGCGATCAGGCTGGCGCCGATGATCAGCAGGAACGACAGGGCGAGCATCTTGACCGTCGGATGCTGGTTGACGAAGGTGCTCACCGCATTGACCGAGACCAACATGATGATCATCGCGATCACCACGGCGGCCACCATGATGGCGAGTTCGTCGACCATGCCGACCGCGGTGATCACCGAGTCGAGCGAGAAGACCACGTCCAGCACCAGGATCTGCGCGATGACCACACTGAACGAGGCGGCCTTCTTGCCCGACTTGGCGTGGTCGGATCCCTCCAGGTGCTCGTGGATCTCGTACGTCGCCTTGCCGACCAGGAACAACCCGCCGAGCAGCAGGATCAGGTCCCGCCCGGAGATCTCCTGTCCGAGCACGGTGAACAGCGGGGCGGTCAGGCCGATGATCCAGGACAACGAGGCCAGCAGGATCAGACGGGTGATCAGGGCGAGCGAGATGCCGATCATCCGGGCGCGGGCCTGCTGATGCTCAGGCAACCGGCCGGACAGGATCGAGATGAACACGACGTTGTCGATGCCCAGCACGATCTCCAGCAGGAGCAGGGTCGCGAACGCGATCCACAGCTCGGGACTGGTCAAGAATTCCATTCCATCCTCGACTTCCAGACCGCCGCCGGGTGGGCCCCCGGAGACATCGGCGGATCTGCGTACGCATGGCGTACCGTGCCGGAGGTTCCGCCGCAACTCCAGACGGGCGGCACCGGCGGACGGCGCAGTTCGATGGCATGCTGTGAGCCGTGCGCGGCACCTCGCCCCCCGACGAGCGTCTCCGGGTCATGCCCTGGTGGCTGATCCTGATCGGGCTGCTGGTCGCCGCCCTGCTCGGCTGGTGGGTGCTGGACTGGTTGCTCGGTGAGGCCGACCGTGCCGCCGCCCCGGACACCCGGGCCGGCCTGCGCATCGACGCGATCCGCACCGGACTGACCGTGGTCGCCGGCACCGGCGGCGGGCTCGCCCTGCTGCTCGCCGCCCGCCGACAGTGGATCAGCGAGCGGGCGCAACGACACCAGGAGACCGTCGCCGCCCGGGACCAGGAGCACCGCGACCGGGTGCAGGCACACGTCGAGGCGGTCGCCGAGGCCGGGCAGCGGCACCAGGAGAGTCAGGCCGAGGCCGCCGCGTACGACGCCGCCGAGCGCCGACTCACCGAGCTGTACACCCGGGCCGTGGAGCTGCTCGGCAACGACAACGCGGCGGTACGCCTCGGCGGACTGCACGCCCTGGAACGCCTCGGTCAGGACAACCCGGCACAGCGCCCGACCATCGTGGCGGTGCTCTGCGCGTACCTGCGGATGCCGCCGCCGGACGACGACGCGCGCGAGTCGGAGGTACGCCGTACCGCGCAGCGGGTGGTGACCGCGCACCTGCGCGCGGACGGCGACGCGTTCTGGCCCGGTATGCGACTGGACCTGACCGGCGCCCGCCTGCACGACCTCGACGCGTCCGGGTGCACCCTGGACGACGCGGACCTGACCGGCGCGACCTGCACCGGCCTCACCCGCTTCACCGGTGCCCGGCTCGGTGGCCGACTGGTGCTCGCGGCCACCTTCGACGAGCTGGCGCTGAACGCGGTCACCGGCGACGCGGAGATCGTTCTGGACGGCGCGCGGATCACCGGCGGCCTGCACGCCGACGGCGCCGAGTTCGCCGGGCGGGTCTCCGCCCGGCGCGCCACTCTCGGCGAGACCTCCTGGCGCGGCGCCACGTTCCGCCGGTCGGTCACCTTCGACCACAGCACGTTCGGCGGCAGCGCGTTCTTCCCCCAGGCGTCGTTCCTCGGCGGACTGTCCATGGAGCACACCGCCTTCGGCGGCCACGTCGACTTCCGGAGCACCCACTTCGCCGACCTGGCCCTGTTCCGCTGGACCGAGTTCGCCGCCGACGTCTGGTTCACCGGTGCCCACTTCCCCGGTACGGCGAACTTCGGTCGTGCCCGCTTCCACGGCCCGGTCAGCTTCGAGTCCGCCACGCTGGCCCACCGCCCCCGGGTCGACCGGGCCCGCGCGACGACGTCCGCCGCCCACGTCTGGCCCGACGGCACCACGGTCGCGCCCCTGGACGACGACTGGCTCCTGCTCACCGACCCGTGAACCGGGCCGAGCAGTTCGGCCTGGACTCCCCCACCCCACCCTCACCCCCGCTCCGCCCCCGGCGCTGTCGCCGGTGAGCAGGACTTCGTTTGTCGAGCCCCTTCCCTCATGGCGAGGTGAGCGGTTCGGCCTGGTAGGCCCGGTGCAGCAGAGACAGGAAGGACGGCGCCTCGGGCAACGGCACCGCGTCGATCCGGTGCACCGGCACACCCGGCGTCCAGGAGTTCATCACCACGCACCCCGCCATCGTCGGCAGGTCGGCGACGGTGACCTCCCGCACGCGCTGCGGGACGCCGAGGCGGTCCACCTGGCGGCGGACGATGCCCATCGTGGTCCCGCCGAGCATCTCCGCGTCGGGCCACACCACCGACGTGCCGTCCCAGAAGGCCAGGTTCCAGATCGTCCCCTCACTCAACCGGCCCCGCCGGTCGACGAAGGCGGCGTCGTCGGCACCTCGCCCCACGGCCTGACGGAGAAGATGCGTCTTGGCCACCTCGCCGACGTGCTTCACCTCCGGGAGCACCCGTTCGTACTCGACCGTCGCCAGCGTCAGCGGCCCCGGCGGCCCGGATGCCGCCGGCCCGGTCAGGACCAGCACCGCCAGTTCGTCGTCCGGACCGGGCAGGGTGAACTCGCCCGCCGACGAGTACACGGTGGCCAGCAACGAGACATCGTCCGGGCTCTGCGCCAGCGCCGCCCGCAGGTGGGCACGGACCCGCTCGTCGGGCACCACCCGACCGAACATCCGTCCCGAGGCGGACCGCAACCGCTCCAGGTGCAGGTCGAGGCCCCGCACCTGTCCCCCGCGTACCTGCATGGCGGTGAAGTGCGCGTGGCCCGCGAAGGCCAGCGGCGCCAGGTCCTCGGCGGTCGCCGTCCGGCCGTCGCGCTGCACAACGAAGTACGTCATATCGGCACCGTACGATCTGACATCGGTGTCAGTTTCCAGTGCGGATGAGGCAGATCACATCGGGATGAAGATCGGCGAACTGTCACGCCTCACCGGCGTCAGCCCCCGGCTCCTGCGCTACTACGAGGAGCAGGGACTGCTCACCTCGGACCGGATCGGTGCAGGCCACCGCCGTTACGCCGACGACGCCCCGGTCGTGGTCGGCCGCGTCCGGGCGCTGCTCGCCGCCGGGCTGACCACCAGCGTCATCCGCGAGGTGCTGCCCTGCGTGCAGGGACCCGGCCCGGAACTCGAACACTGTGCCGCACCGACCCTGTCAGACCAGCTCCGCGGCCTCGACGCGCGGATCTCCACCCTCCAGAACGCCCGGACCGCGCTCGCCCACCTCCTCGCCACCACCGCCGAACGACCCGGCTGACCACGTTCGGCGGCGGGTAGCTCTGTAGCCGGCCCAGCGACAACAGGCCTACCCACCGCGGGGCGGGAGGCGGGCAGGCAGGTGGGAGGCGTCCGGGTCGCTCGTCGGGTCGCGCCGGGCGTCGGCGGGTCAGGTGCGGTCGCCGAGCCGGGCCACGAACGCACGCCAGGCAGTCGGCGCGAAGACCAGCGCCGGACCGGCCGGGTCCTTCGAGTCGCGTACGCCGACGACGCCGGGCAGGTTGTCGGCGACCTCCACGCAGGCACCGCCGTTGGTGGACGAGTGGGACGAGGTACGCCAGCGTGCGCCGCTCAGATGGTCCATGTCTTGGCCGCCTCCTTGAGAACGTCGAGCGTCTGCCCCAACGGGAGGGCTTTGCCGCGAACCGCGTCCCAGGCCAATCCGAGGCTGGCGAGGAGGGCGGGCTCCCCCGCGATCTGCGCCGCCACCTGATTGTCCACATAGCCCGCCCGTGACCCGTCGGGCAGGTCGGCCAGAATGAACGCCCCGGCCAAACCCGAATAGATGCCAGCCGACAACGGCACCACGTGCAACTGGATATGCGGCTGCTCAGCGCAGGTCAGCAGATGCTCGACCTGCTCGGCCATCACGTCGGGGCCGCCGCAGGGACGCCGGAGCACCATCTCGTCCAACACCACGAACAGTTGCGGAGCCAGGTCACGGGCGAGGACCGCCTGCCGTTCCAGCCGCGCGGCGACCCGCTGGTCCAGCTCGGCGGTCGGGGTGCGCGCCGCCCGGAAGGTCGTGCGGGCATACGCCTCGGTCTGAAGGAGCCCCGGCACGAAGGAGTGCTCGTACCACCGCAGCGCGGTCGCTTCCCGTTCGATCTGGATCAGCTCGCGCAGCCAGACCGGCGCGGCCTCACCGTTCACCAACTCGTTCCAGAGCGTCGCGAAGTACCCGCCGGTGTCCAGCGCCTTGTCGACGGCGGTCAGGTAGGGCAGCGTCGGCGGCTTGGTGCCCGTCTCGATCGCGCTGACCTGGGTGTCCGAGCAGAAGACCCGCTCACCGAGTTGCGCCTGGGTCAACCCGGCCGCCCCGCGACGTCGCCGCAACTCGCGAAGCAGGTACTCCGACGGCGAGATTCCCACAGCTTCCTCACCCTTCCCCGGCGCGATACGCCGTTCCGCGTTGGCGCGAACCTGGTCGCCACATTCCGCGATCGAGCGATGACTGTTCCGAGCCTAGGGTGCTGCCGTCCAGGGTGGAAGGAGCACGGCGTACCCGGTGGAGGTCGACCCCCTGCGACCCGGCGGGTGCGTACGTGACGGGGGTCGCCGCCGGGCGAGCACTCGCGGCGACCCCCGTTCCAGACCACCCACGCGAGGAGACGTCCGTGCCGAAATCTGCGAACCGAGTCCCGACGTCCCGCTGGTCGCACCGCCCCGCCACCGCGCCGACCGCCACCACATCGCCCGGTCTCGCGCCGACCAACACCGTCCGGGCCGCTACCCCGCCGCCCCCTACCATCCGGAGCCCCACCGTCCGGACAAGCACCTCATCGGTAGGCAGGTCGGCGAGGGCGGTCCGTGAGGACGGGACGCCCCGCGTCGCGCCCGGTGTCTACCGGCTGACCCGCGACGCGTCGCCGCAGTTCCACACGCCGATCACGGTGCGGGTGATCCGTGAGCGCACCGACCGGAACAGCTTCGACGGTTGGACGTGGATCGAGGTGTACGTACTCGACACCCGGGGCGACGCCACCGACCGCCGCGAGTTGTTCGTCCGCCCCGGCGGGATGCGTCCCGCACCGCCACCGGCGGCCCCGCGCCGTACCCCGGTCCGGCGCTACGCACCGAGGGCCGCCAGGTGAGCACGCCCGCCCGCGAGCACGTACCCTCCCGCCCTACGTGGCGCTGCCGGGCCTGCGGCGTCGCCTGGCCGTGCTCGACGGCGAAGGTGCGCCTGCTCGCCGAGTACCGGGACAACATCCCGGGGCTGATGGTCTATCTGGTCACGCTGCGGGAAGAGGCCATCGCGCAGCTCGCCGCCGCCAAGCCCGCCACTCACCTGCCGGACCTGCACCGACGATTCACCGACTGGGTGCGCCCGCAACTGTCCCGGGGGAATTGAGTAGTGGCTGCCGTCCGCAGTCCTCTGTGCCCGGATCGGTCCGACGCACGGCGACCATGGTCCATGCAGTGACCGCGAAGCTCGCGGGACACTGTTACCATCGCCGCAGCCAACTCCTCACACTCGTGAATACGGCGCATACATGTCTCCTGACGGCCAGGATCCGTACCTGCTCCTCGGCGTCGACCGGGATTCGACGCCGGCGCAGATTCGCGAGCGGTACCACATCCTCGTGCAGTTGTTGCACCCGGACCGGCATCAGTCGAGTCCGGAGAAGGTGCGCGCCGAGGCGACCCGGCAGATGCAGCAGATCAACGTGGCGTACAAGTTCCTCATCGACGCCCACAGTCGGGAGACCCGTGAGCGGGAGCGCAGGGCCCGGGATCGGGAGGAGCGGGAACGTGAGGCGCGTCGACGCGAAGCCGAGGAACGCGAGGCACGAGAACGCAAGGCGAGGGAACGCGAGGCCCGCAGGCGTGAGGCCGAGAAACGCGAGGCACGCGAACGCGAGGCGAAGGAACGCAAGGCACGCGAACGCGAGGCGCAGAAGAGTGAGGCCCGTGAGCGCAAGGCGCGGGACCGCGAACAGCAGCGACGCGAACGGGAGATCCGCGAGCGCCAGCATCCCCGCGCACGCTGGACGCACCCTTCGTACAACCCAGTCGACCTCACGGAGCCACTGGCTATCCGTCCGATCACCATCTCACTGCCGAAAGACGGGGAAGGGTACACGCTCGGGGCGTACCTCGACGAGCAGCAGGAGCAGACCGCCCTTCTCGGCGCCGAAGGTCACCTGCTTCTGTTCCGGACCCGTGAGTCGTTGCACCGATACCTGACCGAGCCCGCAGCACACGAACTGGCCGAGGCACCCGGTTGGGACAGCTTCATGAACTGGGTACTCCGAACCGGAATGCGGGACGGAGACGAGCGGTCCTACGACTTCACCCTGATTATCCACTTCCTGAGGGAGACGGTCCCACAATGGGATCCGCAACTGTTCATCACCCACCGCGACTTTGTTGCGGACATCACCCAAGCCTTCGGGTGCGACGATCTGCGCAATCTCCTCCGACTGGGGTCACCAATCGATGAACTCGACGATCTGCTACGCGTCTCCCATCGACCACTCGCCGGATGGAAGGCACGTCGCGAGCTCTACTCCGGCCATTCACGGACGTTCGATCGTGCCTGGCGAGACGCGATTAGCCTGATCCGAAAGCGCGTACGCTGGCTGCGGTGAGCGCGCGGCGGTCAGGCCACGTCGTCAGGGGCGGCGCGTACGGCCAGCGCGGTCGCCGCGAGCGCCTCGGCGAACTCCGGGGTCGTCAGCACGGTGACGGCGACGCCGGGTCCGACCAGCCAGAACGCCTGCGCATCGTCGGTCAGCCCAGGACCGTCGCCGTGCGGGAACTCGGTCAGCCACCACTGCGCCGGATCACGCTCGTGATACTCGGCGAGGAAGTCGCGTACCGCGTCGAGGTCGACGAGCCGCTCACCCCGCAGCACGTGGACGCGGAGGTCCACCTGGTGGCCGTCGGCCGTCGGCCGCTCCCAGAACCGGCTGGTGAGGCGGACGTCCTCCCACTCGCTGGTGAAGTCCGACACCTCGTCGCCGACACCGGGCGGCACGTGCCCGATGTGGAACCCGTCCAACGTCCCGCCGTCGCGGTCCACCCGCCACCCCCTTGATCGCCCCGGTCAGTTACCCAACGCGCGTACCTTGGTGATCGTCTCCTGGACGTGCTGCCGGGCCGGGCCACCGCCCTCGGCGGCCTGCGCGAGCGCCTGCCGGTACGAGTCGATCATCCCGATCAGCGGACCGGCGGCCACGCCCTGCAACGCGCCCGCGACGAGTTGCCGCGCCTCGGCCGCATCCTGGGCGGCGGCGGCCGTCTTCGCCTTCGCCTCGTCCAGCTTCTGCGCGGCTGCCGCCAACCGGGCGATCATCTCCGCTGCGCTCACATGCCCTCCCCGGCTCGACCGCCCTCGCGACCACACAGGAGCGTACGAGATCCGTCCCCACACCGCGACCACCCGCACCGCACACCCGGTTCACCGAGAGGTGGGTAGATCTGTTGTCGTCCCAGCGACAACAGATCTACCCACCTCGAACGAAACAGAGTCGTGGGGCTTCCCGTCATGTCCGTCCGGCCTGCGACGCCGACTCGCGTAGCCAGCGATCCGTCGCTGCGCTCAGCTCGATAGCGCCCGAAGCACAGTTCCCCACCGCGCCGCCCGCACATCGCCCAGCGGGCCTGGACGCCGGACCACACGGACGCCGGACCAGGCGATACCACCGAACAGGCAGTCCAGCCGGGGCCAGGCAGCGCAGCCGGGCCAGGTCAGCACAGGGACCATGCCGGCGCAGCGGCCGGGTCAGCGCAGCGCGCGGAACATCAGCAGGTAGCCGCAGTAGGCGAGCGGCACGGCGAGGAAGCAGAGCAGGAAGCCCAGCAGCGGGTACCGGGGCGGCGTGGCGGCACCACTGGCGGGCCGCCCCCACTTGCCGAGCACCAGCCAGGCGCCGATCAGGGCCGCTGCGGGCAGACCGGCGCACATCCAGGCGATCAGGGTGCCGAAGCCGACCGCACCGACGCCGGAGGCGAGCACCATCACCAGCATCAGCACCACGGCGACACCGGAGAAGCCGAGGTACACGGCGACCGCCCGCGCCATCGGCGACCAGCCCGGCAGCAGCGCCGGCCGCTGGGCCAGCATCTCGGCCTGCTGCGCGTACTTGTCCGCCTCGTCCGCCCAGCGCCGCGCCAACTCCAGCTCCGTCGCCGGGTCGACCGTTCCGGCCCGCTGGGCCGGCACCCCGGCCTCCGTCGCGCTCACCGCCACCGGCAACGCCCGGTCCGTCTGCCCCGGCTGCGGGTACGCCCCGACACCCGGCCACCCCGGCGCGGCGGCTGCGCCGCCGACCCCCACCGTCCCCGGCGACCCCGACGGTCCCCCGGACACCGGCTGGTGACCGGCGGCAGCCGGCGGCTCGGGTATCCCCGAGACCGACCCGGCACCCGGTGTGCCGACGGCCGACGTGCCGCCCGACGGCCCGGAATCGAGCGAACCGGAGACCGGCACACCCGACACCGGCGCGGCACCGGGTGGCACCGGCGGGCCGGACCCGGGCGGGAAGCCCGGCGGTGGGACCGCGGTGCCCGGGTCCACGCCGATGGTGCGGCCGAGGTGGTCGAGGCGCTGGCCCTGGGCGAGCAGGCGTCGGTGCAGGTAGTCCACGGTGGCACCGAGGTGACGGTGTCGTTCGGTCTTGGCGGCGGTGTCCTGTTCACCGGCGCGCTGCTGTGCGGAGAGGTGCCGCAGCAGCGCGGCGTACTCGTCGAAGCTGGACACGCCTCACTCCTGCCCGTCGGGGGTGTGCCCGTCCCGGGCGAACGGCACGATCAACCGGACCCGCTGGTCGTGCCGGTCCACCAGCAGCGCCCGGTCGGCCCGGGGCGTGTACGCCAGGTCGTGCACGCCGAGGTGCAGACCGAGGTCGGCGCCGGGCACGTTCAACGCGACCAGGCAGGCCACGTCGTCGCGGTTCTGGGTGCCGCCGAGGTCGTCGGCGAGTCGACGCAGGCCACGCCACCAGCCGAGCAGGTGTACCCCGTGGCCGGGGCCCTGGCGCAGCAGGGTCCGCAGGTCGTCGTGGCCGGAGCGGAAGGTCGCCGGATCGGTCTCGGCGAGCCGTCCGGCGGCGGCGTCCACCCCGAACACCACCAGATAGGTACGCGCCGCAGCGACCGGTCCGCCGGACGGCGCAGACGGGTCGGGCGCGCCGGCCCCGGGCACGTTGGGATCGGACGTACCGGCGTCGGACGTGGCGGCCCCAAGGGTGCCGATCCGGGCGCGTAGCGCGGCGGTGTCCAGCCGCTGCACCGGGTGCCCGGCGGCGGTGAGCTCGGCGGCGGTGTCGTCGGCGGCCGAGTCGGCGGCGGCGACCAGCGGGGCGAGCAGGAAGGTCGCCTCACCGGGGGTGTGCTGCCGGGCGAGGCTCAGGGTCGCGGCGCGCAGCACCTCGGCACCGGTGGGCGAGGTGCCCACCACGGCCAGGTGCCGGCCGGGGGCGGTGTCCATGATGAACATGGCGGTGGTGCCGTCCACGTCGACCGTCCGGCCGACCAGCGCCAGGGGACGCCGTCCGCCGGGGCGTAGACCGGTGAAGGTGGCGTCGGCCTCGACGTGGGCGGTGTCGTACCCCCGGAACACCGACGGCGGGCGCGCGCCGGGCGGACGGGCCTGCCACAGGTCGTGCCGCAGCCGGGTCAGCTCGCCACCGGCGGCGTGCGCGTCGGGGAACCGGATCACGGTGTTCGCGCCGGGCGCACCGGCGGCGGTGTTGACCACGGCCGAGCCGACCGGCAGGGTCGCCGCCGCGTCGTTGAGCTGGTCGAGGACTCCCCCGCCGCCGGCCAGCGCCACCCGCAGCGCGAACTGACCGAAGACCGCCTCGGCCCGCCCGTAGAGGGCCTCGATCCCCGTCGTGCTCTGGCTGGCGAGCACCAGGTGTACGCCGTACGAGCGGCCCTTGCGGGCCAATTCCTCCAGCAGGTCCACCGATTCGCGGGCGAGCGGGTCGTTGGCGGCCAGCAGCACCTGGAACTCGTCGATCACGGCGACGATCCGGGGCACCGGCGTGTCGACGGGCAGGTCGGCGAGCTTGGTGACGCCGTGGCGTTTGAGGGCGGTGGCCCGCCGGTGCAGTTCGCGGCGCAGCTCGCGGAGCACGGCCACGCCGTACTCGCGGTCGCTCTCGATGCCGACGGCACGGGCGTGCGGCAACCACGACGGGTCGTGTCCGGTGGGGACGAACTCGGTGAAGCTCACCCCCTCCTTGAAGTCGAGGAGGTAGAGCTGCAACTCGGCCGGGGAGTAGCGGGCGGCCAGGCCGTAGAGCACGTCGAGCAGGAAGACCGTCTTGCCGGCGCCGGTGCGTCCGCCGACCAGCCAGTGCGGGGTGGCGTCGTCGAAGGCCATGCTGAACGGGTCGCGTCCGGCGCGGCCCACCACGGTCCGCAGGCCGGCGCGGGCGGAGGCGGTCCAGCGCTGCCCGGGCAGCAGGTCGGCGAAGCTGACCGCCGCACCGCGCCGGGCGGCGTCGCCCAGGTGGGTGGCGAGGGCGGCGACCGAGGCCGGCGGCGCGTCGCCGTCCAGACGCACCGGGACGCTCAGCCCGCTGCCGTCGGCGCTGAACGGCGTTCCGGGCGGGTCACCGACCCGGGCCAGCCCGCCGACGTTCCCGGATGACGGCCCGCCCTGCCCGCCACCGACGTGGGCCTGGTCGCCGGCCAGCCGCACCACGGTGGTGTGACCCAGGGGCGGCGCGGTCTCCCCCGGCCCGGTCGCCGGCCAGCCGGCCAGCAGGACACAGACCGCTGCGGCGGGCCCGGCGTGGGTGAGCGCGGCGAGCCGGGCCGCCTCGCGGGGCGACGGGACAGACGCGGCGACCACCAGCAGGAGTTCCTGGTCGGGCCGGTCGGCGCGACGCGCGTCCCGGGCGTGCTGTTCGGCGGCGTCGAGCAGGGCGGTGACGTCGGCGTCGGTGGTGGCCGGTGGGTCGATCACCCCGGCGTCGGCCAGGGGCCGCAGTGGACCGAAGGTGGCACCGAGAGCGGCCGTGTCCAGCCCGGCGACACGGACGCCGCCGGGCGCGGCGGTGGCCAGCAGCCGCAGCACGAGCGCCCGCAGCAGGGCGGCCACGGCCGGGTCACGGGCGTCGGTGTCGACCGCCAGATGGTGCCCGGCACCGAGCGGCAGCAGCACCGGGAATCCGCCACCGGCGACGACCGCTGCGCCGACGCGTACCGGCACGGGCTGGTGCACCAGGGGCGTACCCGGCGTCGGGGTGGCCAACGCGGTGCCGACCCGGGCCAGCCGGGCCACCAGGTCGGTGTCGGCCGCCGGGGTGACCGGCACCGCGCCGCGCAGCGCGTCACGGGCGGAGTCGAGGTGGGCCCGGGCGGCCCGGTGGGCGGCCATCGCCTGCCCGTACGCCGACGCGAGCCTGCCCAACGTGTGCCCCTCCGCCGACGGCCGCCTGGTCCGCTGAAACCCTAACGGACAGCGGCGATCCGGGCACGGTCCCGTCGCGCCCGGGCGTGTGGTGAAAGGAAGGGTCCCCTGCTAACGCCTCGTGCATAGCAGGGGACCCTTCCTAACATTGCGAGCGGTCAGCCGGTGACCGCGTTGAGCGCGGGCAGGTAGCCGTACCGGTAGCCGTCGGCGTTGGGGTGGTACGCCTCGATGACGCCGGTGACGTCGCGGATCCACGGCTGGGCGCCGCAGACGCCGTGGCCGGCGAAGGTGGGCCGGGTGTCGGCGAAGGTGGCGCCGGCTGCGGCGGCCCGGTCGGCGGTCACCTCGGCGAGGACGTCGGCCGCCTCGTTGAGGATGGTGCGCTTGTACGTGCTCATCGCCAGCAGCCCGCAGGACCGGGTCTCGAACAGACGCGGGTAGCCGAGCACGATCAGCCGTGCGTTCGGAGCGCGCTCGCGGATGGCCGCGTACGTGCGGTCCAGCCGGGCCGGCAGGGTGCCGGTGGCGAACGCCTTGGCCTCGTTGACCGCGCTGGTGCAGGTGGAGGTGCTGCCGAAGCGGCAACTGGTCATCACGTCGGCGAATCCGGCGTCGTTGCCGCCGACGGTGATGGTGACCATCGTGGTGGTGGCGCTGAGCGCGCCGAGTTGGTTGGCGAGCACGTCGGCGGTGACCGCGCCGCCGCAGGCCGGGAAGCGGAAGCTGGCCACCGCGTTGGCGGCGGCCCACAGTGGCGCGTACGACTTCTGGCTGCGTAGGCAGGTGGACAGGTCGTACGGGCCGGCGCCGACCCCGGAGGAGTACGAGTCGCCGAGCGCGACGTAGTGCACGGGTGCGGCGGCCTGGGCGGCGGTGGGGACGGCCAGTGCGCCGAGGGTGGCGGTGGCGAGGGCGACCAGCGTGGCGAGGGCACGGGCCAGCGGACGGTGGGACATGACGGACCTCCACAGAGGGTGGTGGTGGAGCCCGTGGACCGCGCGCGTGGCCAGGGGTTGTTACTAGCCGGTAATGCTATCGAAACATGCAGATGAAGTGAATAGCCGGCGCTCCGCAGACGCGACACGCCCGGCCGATCGCGGCCGGGCGTGCGTGTGCGGTTGGTTAAAAGGGGTCCCCTGCTATGCACGAGGCGTTAGTAGGGGGCCCTTCCTTACACAGCGAGGGGTTGGGACGTGGCGTGCACGGGTGCCGGGAGGGTGCCGACACCACCGAGGTACTCGTGGATCGCGGCGGCGGCCGCCCGGCCCTCGGCGATGGCCCAGACGATCAGCGACGCGCCCCGGTGCATGTCACCGGCGACGAAGACCCCGTCGGCCTCGGTCTGCCAGTCGCCCCGCGAGTCGATCGCGCCCCGCGCGTTGCGGGTCACCCCGAACTGGGTCAGCAGCGGCTGCACCTCGGTGCCCTCGAAGCCGATGGCCAGCAGCACCAGGTCGGCGGGCAACTCCCGTTCGGTCCCCGGGACAGTGGTGACGATGCGCCGGCCGTCCCGCTTCTCGACGGTCACCTCGGCGATCCGCACCGCACGCACCGCACCGGTGCCGTCGTCAACGAACTCCTGCACCGCGACCGCGAAGACGCGCTCGCCGCCCTCCTCGTGCGCCGCGTACTCGCGCAGCACCCACGGCCAGGTCGGCCACGGGTCGCGCTCCTCGTCGCGGGCCTGCGGCGGTCGCGGGTACAGGTCGAGCTGGTGTACACCGGCCGCGCCCTGCCGGTGCGCCACCCCGAGGCAGTCGGCCGCGGTGTCGCCACCACCGATGATGACCACGTGCTTGCCGGCCGCGTCGATCGGCGTACCGTCCGGCAGGGTGGCCAGCGCGGGACGGCCCGCGCCGGCCGCAGCGACCACCCGGTTAGCGGCGACCAGGTGCGCCATCGCCTGGTGCACCCCGCGCAGCTGCCGGCCCACGGTGTCGGTGTCCCGGCCCTGCAACGCCCCACAGGCCAGCAGCACCGCGTCGTGCTGGGCGCGGAGCTGCGCGGCGGTGACGTCGACGCCGACGTTCACGCCGGTCCGGAACACCACGCCCTCGGCGGTCAACTGCGCCAGCCGGGCGTCGATGTGCCGCTTCTCCAGCTTGAAGTCGGGGATGCCGTACCGCAGCAGGCCGCCCGGGGTGTCGTCGCGCTCGTACACGGTGACGGCGTGCCCGGCACGGGCGAGTTGCTGCGCGGCGGCCAGCCCGGCCGGGCCGGAGCCGACCACCGCCACCGACCGCCCGGACGGGGTCGGACTCGGCTGCGGGGTCAGCCCTCGGGCCACCGCGGCGTCGGCGATCTCCACCTCGACCTGCTTGATGGTCACCGGTGCGCCCCCGCCGATGCCGAGCACGCAGGCCGACTCGCAGGGTGCCGGGCAGAGCCGGCCGGTGAACTCGGGGAAGTTGTTGGTGGCGTGCAGCGACTCCACCGCCGCGTCCCAGTTGCCGGTGCGGACCAGGTCGTTCCAGTCCGGGATGCGGTTGCCCAGCGGGCAGCCGGCGGTGTCGCTGTGGCAGAACGGGATGCCGCAGTCCATGCACCGGGTGGCCTGCTCGCGGATCAGCTCCTCACCGGCGGGCGGGTAGACCTCGCGCCAGTCGCTGATCCGCACCGGTACCGGCCGACGCGCCGGCATCCGCCGGGGGTAGCGCAGGAAACCGTTCGGGTCAGGCACGAGCCACCTCCTGGGCGATCGCCCGCGACGCGGACGGAACCGGCATCGACGCGGGTGCCGCCTGCGGCGGCTGCGCGGTCGGTGCGAGCGCACTCATCACCGCGTCGTCGACGTTCTGGCCGGCGGCTTCGGCGGCCCGCATGATCTCCATCACCCGGCGGTAGTCCCGGGGTACCACGGCGGTGAACTCCTCCACCGCGTCCGGCCAACGCTTGAGCAGCGCCTCGGCGACCGCCGAGTCGGTCTCCGCGAAGTGCCGCTGCACCAGCTCGTGCAGCCGGACCCGCTCCTGCTCGCCGGGGGCGGCGAGGTCGACCAGCTCGGTGTTGACCCGCCGCCGGTCGAGGTTCCAGACGAACGCGGTGCCGCCGGACATGCCGGCCGCGAAGTTGCGCCCGGTCGGGCCGAGCACCACCACCGTGCCGCCGGTCATGTACTCGCAGCCGTGGTCGCCGACGCCCTCGACGACGGCCACCGCGCCGGAGTTGCGCACCGCGAACCGCTCGCCCACCCGGCCACGCAGGAACACCTCGCCCTCGGTGGCGCCGTACAGGATGGTGTTGCCGGCGATGATCTGGTCCTCGGCGCGCCGGCCGGCCTCGGCACCGGTGCCGACGAACGGCGCCGACGCGTCCGGCCGGACGACCAGCCGACCGCCGGAGAGGCCCTTGCCGACGTAGTCGTTGGCGTCGCCGTGCAGCCGCATGGTGACCCCGCGCGGCAGGAACGCGCCGAACGACTGCCCGGCCGTGCCGCGCAGGGTGAACTCGACGGTGTCGGCGGGCAGCCCGGCACTGCCGTACCGGCGGGTCACCTCGCCGCCCAGCATGGCGCCGACGCTGCGGTGCTCGTTGCGGATCGTCACCTCGGCCCGGACCGGACCGACCGGCGTCCCGTCGGCCGGTGACGCGTCCAGCACCGGGGCGGCCAGCGCGATCAGCTCGTTGTCCAGCGCCAGCTCCAGGCCGTGGTCCTGGGCCCGGACGCCCCGGCGCGCGGCGCCCTCCGGCAGCTCCGGCAGGTGCAGTACGCGACCGAGGTCGACCCCGCCGGCCTTCCAGTGCGCGACGGCGGGCGCGACGTCGAGCAGCTCGGTCCGGCCGATCGCCTCGTCGATGCTGCGCAGACCCAGTTCGGCCAGGTAGCCGCGGATCTCCTCGGCGAGGAAGAGGAAGAAGTTCTCCACGAACTCCGGCTTGCCGTTGAAGCGCTCGCGCAGCACCGGGTTCTGGGTGGCGATGCCGACCGGGCAGGTGTCCAGGTGACACACGCGCATCATCACGCAGCCGGAGACGATCAGCGGCGCGGTGGCGAAACCGAACTCCTCGGCACCGAGCAGCGCCGCCACCACCACGTCCCGGCCGGTCTTGAGCTGGCCGTCGACCTGCACGGTGACCCGGTCACGCAGCTTGTTGAGCAGCAGCGTCTGCTGTGCCTCGGCCAGTCCCAGCTCCCAGGGGGTGCCGGCGTGCTTGAGCGAGTTCAGCGGGGAGGCGCCGGTGCCGCCGTCGTGACCGGAGATCAGGATGACGTCGGCCTTGAGCTTGGCCACCCCGGCGGCCACCGTGCCGACGCCCACCTCGCTGACCAGCTTGACGTGCACCCGGGCGGCCGGGTTGACGCACTTGAGGTCGTGTACGAGCTGGGCGAGGTCCTCGATCGAGTAGATGTCGTGGTGCGGCGGCGGCGAGATCAACCCGACGCCGGGGGTGGCGTGCCGGGTCCGGGCGATCCACGGCCACACCTTGTTGCCGGGGAGCTGACCGCCCTCGCCGGGCTTGGCCCCCTGGGCCATCTTGATCTGGAGGTCGTCGGCGTTGACCAGGTATTCGCTGGTGACGCCGAAGCGGCCACTGGCGATCTGCTTGACCGACGAGCGGCGGGCCGGGTCGTAGAGGCGCTCGACGTCCTCGCCGCCCTCGCCGGTGTTGGACTTGCCGCCGAGCCGGTTCATCGCGATCGCCAGGGTCTCGTGCGACTCCGCCGAGATCGACCCGTACGACATGGCGCCGGTGGCGAACCGCTTGACGATCTCGCTGACCGGCTCGACCTCCTCGATCGGCACCGGCGTCCGGTCGCCGGTCCGCAGCCGGAACAGCCCGCGCAGCGACCCGGCCTTCGCGGCCAGCTCGTCGACCTTGGTGGTGTACGCGCGGAACACGTCGTACTGCCGGGTCCGGGTGGCGTGCTGGAGCAGGAAGACCGTCTCCGGGTTGAACAGGTGCAGCTCGCCCTCGCGACGCCACTGGTACTCACCGCCGACCGGCAGCGCGTCGGCGGCCTCGGCGCCCGGCGGCGGCCAGGCCAGCGCGTGCCGGGCGGCCACCTCGGCGTGGATGCCGTCCAGCCCGACGCCGCTGATCGTGCTCGGCGTGCCCCGGAAGTAGCGCTGCACCAGGCGGGTCGCCAGGCCGACCGCCTCGAAGACCTGCGCCCCGCAGTACGACGACACGGTGGAGATGCCCATCTTGGACATGATCTTCAGGACGCCCTTGCCGAGCGCCTTGACGTAGTTGCGGATCGCGGTACGCGGCTCGACCCCGGTCAGCGACCCAGTGGAGATCATGTCCTCCACCGACTCGAAGGCGAGGTACGGGTTGACCGCCGCCGCGCCGTAGCCGATGAGCACCGCCGCGTGGTGCACCTCGCGGCAGTCCCCGGACTCCACGATGAGCGCCACCTGGGTCCGCGTCTGCTCCCGGACCAGGTGCTGGTGCACCGCGGCGGTGAGCAGCAGCGACGGGATCGGCGCGAGGTCGGCGTTGGAGTCCCGGTCGGAGAGCACCAGGATGCGGACGCCGTCCTCGATCGCCTCGGAGACGTGCCGGCAGATCTCGGTCAGCCGGGCCTTGATGCCGGCGCCGCCGTCCCGGATCCGGTAGAGCCCGGAGACCCGGACCGCCTTGAAGCCGGGCAGGTCACCGTCCTCGTCGACGGAGAGGATCTTGGCCAGCTCGTCGTTGTCGATCACCGGGTAGGGCAGCACGATCTGCCGACAGCTCGCCGGGCCCGGGTCGAGCAGGTTGCCCTCCGGCCCGATGGTCGTCGCCAGGCTGGTCACCAGTTCCTCGCGGATGGCGTCCAGCGGCGGGTTGGTGACCTGGGCGAAGAGCTGGTGGAAGTAGTCGTAGAGCAGCCGTGGCCGGGTGGACAGCGGGGCGATCGGGGTGTCCGTGCCCATCGAGCCGATCGGCTCCGCGCCGGTGCGGGCCATCGGGGCGAGCAGGATCTTCAGCTCCTCCTCGGTGTAGCCGAAGGTCTGCTGGCGACGGCGTACCGAGTCGTGGGTGTAGACCTCGTGCTCGCGGTGCGGCAGGTCGTCCATCTCGATCAGCCCGGCGTGCAGCCAGTCCGCGTACGGCTGTGCGGCGGCCAGCTCGGTCTTGATCTCGTCGTCGTGCACGATCCGACCGGCGGTCGTGTCGACCAGGAACATCTTGCCGGGCTGGAGCCGACCCTTGGCGACCACGGTGGCCGGGTCGAGGTCGAGCACGCCCGCCTCGCTGCCCAGCACCACGAGTCCGTCGGCGGTCTGCCACCAGCGGCCCGGACGCAGCCCGTTGCGGTCGAGCACCGCGCCGACGATCTCGCCGTCGGTGAAGGCGACCGAGGCCGGGCCGTCCCACGGCTCCATCAGGCTGGCGTGGAACCGATAGAAGGCGCGCTTGTCGGCGGCCATGTCCGGGTCGTTCTCCCACGCCTCCGGAATCATCATCAGCACCGCGTGCGGCAGGCTGCGCCCGGCCAGGTGCAGCAACTCCAGGACCTCGTCGAAGTTGGCCGAGTCCGAGGCGGCCGGGGTGCAGATCGGGAAGACCCGGCGGATGTTGCCGGACAGCTCCGGCGTCCGCAGCAGCGCCTCGCGGGCCTGCATCCAGTTCCGGTTGCCGCGGATCGTGTTGATCTCACCGTTGTGCGCGATGAACCGGTACGGGTGCGCCAGCGGCCAGGACGGGAACGTGTTCGTGGAGAAGCGCGAGTGCACCAGCGCGATGGCGCTGTCCACCCGCTCGTCGGTCAGGTCCGGATAGAACGCGGGCAACTGGTCCGGGGTGAGCATCCCCTTGTAGACCATGGTCCGCCCGGACAGCGACGGGAAGTACGCCGGCACGCCGCGCTCGGCCGACTCACGCTCGGCCTGCTTGCGGACGCAGAACGCGACCCGCTCCAACTCGATGCCGCGCAGCGGGGAGCCGGCCGGACCGGCGGGGGTGTCGGTCAGCCGGTCCGCGGCGAGGAAGAGCTGCCGCACCCGGGGCATCGCCGCCAGAGCCGTCTCGCCGAGGTCGGAGGCGTCCACCGGGACGTCCCGCCAGCCGAGCAGCTCGGCACCCTCCACCAGGGCGTACTTCTCGATCACCTGGCGGGCGCGGGCCTCGGCGGCGTCGTCGTCCGGGAAGAAGACCAGGCCGGTGGCGTACTCGCCGGCCGGAGGCAGCGGGAAGTCGACCACCGCGCGCAGGAAGGCGTCCGGAACCTGGATCATGATGCCCGCGCCGTCACCGGTGTTCGGTTCGGCGCCCCGGGCACCTCGGTGGTCCAGCCGACACAGGGCGCCGAGACCGCTGGCGACCACCGTGTGCGAGCGCCGGCCGTGCAGGTCCGCCACGAAAGCCACACCGCACGCGTCGTGCTCGTGGGCGGCGTCGTACAGGCCGGCAGGGGACGCTACCTGGCCGTCGCGCGGTGCCGGCTGGGGGTGGTGTGGGTACGCAAAGGCCACCCGGGCCTCCTGTCGTCACTCAGGCGTGGATCATGGTCGGGACGACGTCGGCCCTGTATCGGACTATTGAGTCTACGTTAGGGCGCGGTACGCAAGGCCAGTGCAGATTGATCACACCGTCCAGACTCTGGGACGTGTAGTCTCGCGCGGTGGATAGACCGTACGCCGACCTGCTGGATCGGCTGGAGCGCTTCTACGACGCGGTGCCCCGCGACGTGGCCCGCGCGGAGGAACACGGCGGGTGTGTGCTGTTCGTCCGCGAAGGCCCCGGATGGCCGTTCTATGCCCGTCCACGCCTCGGTGCCGACCGACCGCCCTCGCTGGCCGACCTGACGACGGTTCGCAACCGGCAGCGGGAACTCGGCCTGCCCGAGGCCCTGGAATGGGTGCACGAGATCAACCCGGACCTGCTCGCGGTCGCCCGCTCAGCCGGACTCGGCGTACTGGAAGCCCCGCTGATGGTGCTCGACCCGGAGGCCGTCGGCGACCCGGCGACGTTCACCGACGTACCGGTGCGGATGCTGGCCGCCGACGCGCCGGACCTCGCCGCCGACGTGGCCGCCCGCCGGGCCGTCGCAGCCGTCGGCTTCGCCGCGCCCGGCACCGGCCGAGGCACCGGCGGCCCGGCCGAACGCGACGCCGCCATGATCGGCCTCGACGTCGCAGCCCTGGACGAGGAACGGGCCCGGATCGCCGACGGCAGTCGACTCTCCGCCCTGGCCGAGACCCCCATCGAGGGCGCCCTGGCCAGCGGGATGGCCATGCGGGTCGGCGACGTGGCCGAGATCGCCGGAGTGGCCACCCTGCCCAGCGCACGCCGCCGGGGCCTGGCCGCCGCGGTCACCGCCACCCTGGCCCGCGCCCTGCTCGCCGACGGCACCGGCCTGGTCTTCCTCTCCGCCGGCAGCGAAGAGATCGCCCGCGTCTACCTGCGCGTCGGCTTCCGCCGCATCGGCACCGCCTGCATAGCCGAACCCGCCACAGTCACCCCCTGACCACCCCCACCCCCACCGCCCTCCCCCACCTCCCCACCCCACTCCCACCCCACCCCGTTCGCCGCATCCCCCGCCGCGTTGATCACCCCCCACCGCCGCGTTGATCAAGAAGTTTGGTCGCTCCCGGAGATCAACTAGCGCCAAAACCTCTTGATCAACGCGGCGGACGGGCGGCGGGCGGGCGGGGCGGCGGGGCGGCGGGCAGCAGGGCGGGGTGGGGCGGGCCGAGGCGGCTGCTGGCGGGGGTGGGGCGGATCACGGCGGCTCGCCGTGCCGTACCTCGCCGGATCCGCGCCGATCATGCACTTGTGGTCAGGCTTCTGGCATGTTTTGTGGTCTTTTGCCGCAGCCAGAACTCCATGATCGACGCGGCAGGGGGGTGACGCGTGCTGGGCGGCTGGGGGCGGGACAGGGTGGGGGTGGGTCAGGTTGGGGGGCGCCACTGGGCGGCCACGGAGGCGGCGCTGCCTAGGAGGCGGGGGGTGATGGTGCCGAGGGCGGCGTCGCGGGCGCGTAGGGCCAGCCGGCCCCGGGTCTGCAGCACCGCCGACATGCGGCGGGTCTGCCGGACCACGGTGGCCGCGCGGGGGCGACGGGTCCGGTCGTACGCCACCACCGCGTCCGGCAGCGTGGACTCCCGCAGCAGCGCGGCGAGCGTCACGGCGTCCTCGAAGGCCAGGCAGGCGCCCTGCCCGAGGTGCGGTGGCATGGCGTGGGCGGCGTCACCGAGCAGCACCACCCCGCCCGGTCCGACCGGGAAGCCGTACGACTTGGGCAGCGGACGCAGCTCGCGGATCTCCTGCTGCACCAGGTCGGCCGGGTCGGTGGCGGCCAGCAGCTCGTCGACTGGTCCGGGCCAGCCCGCGTACCAGCGTCGCAGCAGCGCCAACTGGGTCTCCGGCGGCTCCGGGCGGGGCGCCCCGGCGGCGGTGGCCATCCAGTAGATGCCGCCCCGGCTGGACGCGCCGGAGGAGCCGCGCTCGCCCAGCGAGGCGGCGGCGAAGCGGTATCCGGCACCGAGGATCTCCCCGCCGACGGGCCCACCGTCGGCCAGGTTCGGTGCGCGGTACCAGGGGACCACCGCGCGCCAGGCGGCACAGCCGGAGCTGACCACGCTCGCCTCCGGGGCGAGCTGGCGGCGGATCACGCTGTCCGCGCCGTCGGCCGCGACCACCAGGTCGGCCTCGAACGTCTGCCGGCCGTCACCGACCGCCGGGCGGGCGCCCGGGGCGGCGCGTACGGTGCGTACCGTCACGCCGGTTCGCAGCTCGACCCGCTCGCCCAGGCCCGCGATCAGCGCGTCGTGCAGGTCCTCCCGGTGCACCACGACCGGCAGGCGCTCGGCCGGGGTCTGCCGGGGCTGCACCAGCCAGTGCCCATCCGGGCGGCGCACGCCGCCGTCCGGCAGCGGGGTGGCGATGGCGTCCAGGCCGGCACCGAGATCGAGGGCACGCAGCGCACGGACGCCGTTGGGCCAGAGCACCACGGCGGTCGGCTCGGGACGGATCCGGTCGGCCCGTTCCAGCAGGGT
Organism: Micromonospora sp. NPDC003241; assembly: GCF_053589795.1. Classification (NCBI taxonomy): domain Bacteria; kingdom Bacillati; phylum Actinomycetota; class Actinomycetes; order Micromonosporales; family Micromonosporaceae; genus Micromonospora; species Micromonospora sp. NPDC003241. Next base: position 154,642 of record NZ_JBSFSO010000009.1, read on the forward strand.
GACCTGCCACCCCGAGCGGGCGAGCGCACCGGAGACCGCCAGGCCGCCCAGCCCGCCGCCGACCACGACCGCGCTGCGCATGGCCTCAGCTGTCGCGATCGGCCGGACGTGCCGCCGCGCTCTCGGCGGCGGTCGGGGTGTCCCCGTCGTCAGTCGAGGCGCCGGTGCCCGGGTCGGAATCGGCGGGGTCGGTGCCCGGGGCGGGGTCGGCGGGGTCGGTCACCTCGCCGGGAGCCTCACCGGTCTGCCGCCAGTGCGCGAACTGCTCCTCGCTGACCACCCGGTAGCCCTCCGGCACCGCCGGCTCGGTCCGGCCGCCGCGCGTCGCCGACAGGTCGACCTGGGAGACGTCGGAGCCGGCCGGTGCCGCGGTGGCGGCCGGCAGTCCGACCGGGATCAGGTACTCACGCGGCCCGCGCACCCGCAGGAAGTAGATCAACGCGCCGACGAAGACCACGGCCGCCGTCCAGACGTTGAGGCGTACGCCGAGGATGCTGGTGGCGTCGTCGGTCCGCATCATCTCGATCCAGAACCGGCCGGCGGTGTAGCCCATCACGTAGAGGGCGAACGCCCGGCCCCGGCCGAGACCCAGCTTGCGGTCGAGGAAGAACACCAACGCGGCGACGCCCACGTTCCAGAGCGCCTCGTAGGCGAAGGTCGGGTGGTAGAGCCCCTCCTCCAGGATCGGCCGCCCCGCCTCGTCGCGCAGCGCCTGACCGCCGTCCATCCGGTGGATCTCCAGCCCCCAGGGCAGGTCCGTCCGGCCGCCGTACAGCTCGTTGTTGAACCAGTTGCCCAGCCGGCCGATCGCCTGCGCCAGCGGCAGGCCCGGCGCCAGCGCGTCGGCGACCACCGCGAACGGGATGCCGAGCTGCCGGGCGGCGATGTAGGCGCCGACCGCGCCACCGGCGACCGCACCCCAGATGCCCAGGCCGCCCTCGTGGATGAAGAAGACCTTGATCGGGTCACCGCCGGTGCCGAAGTACGCCGCCGGTGAGGTGATCACGTGGTAGATCCGGGCGCCGATGATGCCAGCCGGCACCGCCCAGAGGGCGATGTCGAGCACCGCGCCGGGGGCCACGCCGCGCTGGCGCAACCGTCGATCGGTGACCCAGCAGGCCACCACGATGCCGGCGATGATGCACAGGGCGTACGCCCGCAGCGGGATCGGGCCGAGATGCCATACGGCGGTGCTCGGGCTGGGCAGGGCGGCCAGGGGCATCGGCGAGGCGAGACTCACGGGTGCACACGCTACCGCTGCGGACCCCCGGAACGTCACCCCGGTCGCCCCGGGGTTCTGCCCAGCCCCAGTCGGCAGCACGCCGCCGAACGGGTAGGAACCGGTCAGCCGGGGCGGGAACAGGACCGACCCAGCGCGTGGGTCGCCTGCTGAAGTTGTCCAGAGGTCAACGGAGGCTCAGGCAACGGATGCGCGCGATCGACCCGGAAGGCGTCGAGCATCAGGTAAAGGTGGCGGCGCCAGACCCGGGGGGCGATGTCCCGGGTGGCCCGGGCGATGCCGCTGTGGGACCAGATGACGAAGGCCAGATCCTCCGCAGTCACGTCGGCGCGTACGGCGCCCTGCCGTTGGGCACGTTCGAGAATCCGCGCGGCGAGTTGCCCCATCCGGCGGTGCGCCTCGTCGAGCACGGACGAGGACACGACATGCGCTCTCGCCAGGTCGTCGAAGCCCCAGTCGTCGGCCTGCAGCTCACACGTGGTCTCCAGGTAGAGACGGAAGCCCTCCCAAGCGTCGTCGACCTCGGCGGCGCGTAACCCCAGTTCCTCCCAGGCCCGCACCTTCTCCATGAAGACCGCCTCGACAAGGTCGGTACGGGTCGGAAAGTGCCGGTAGAGGGTGCCGATGGCGACACCGGCGCGGCGTGCCACCTGTTCCAGCGACGCTTCCAGGCCCGCTTCGGCAAATGCTTGTCGAGCCGCGACCAGCAGAGCCTCTCGATTCCGTCGGGCGTCACGCCGCAGCGGCCGTCCAGCGTCAGGAGTGTCAGCCGGGGTGATCGACATGCATCCAGCGTATCAAGCGGAGGCATGCCTCACCATTCGTGCTAGAGTTCGGCCTCAAGGTGAGGCAAGCCTCACCTTGAGGTTCTGGCACCGACCCCTCGGTCTCGACCAACCGCTCCAGACACAAGGCCAGCCACACGTCCGCCGAGCGGTCCGCGAACCGCGTCCAGTGTCAGAACCGTCTACGACCCATGTGGGTTGAACGACCACCCATCCGTGTCAGGAGTTTCGTCATGGCTGCACTGCTCTACCGGCTGGGCCGGTTCACTTTCCGCCGACGCTGGCTGGTGGCGGCAACCTGGCTGGCGGTCCTCGTCGCCGCGCTGGTCGGCTCCGCCACCCTGTCGGGGCAGACCTCCGATTCGTTCAGCATCCCGGGCACCCCCTCCCAACGGGCGATCGACCTGTTGCAGGAACGATTCCCGGAGGTAGCCGCCGACGGCGCCACCGCCAGAGTCGTCTTCGGCGCCCCCGAGGGAGAGACGCTCGACGACCCGCGCCACCGCGCGGTGATCGACGACACCGTGGCGGCTCTGACACGGGCGCCGCTGGTCACCGCGGTCAGCAGCCCGTTCACGAGCAACGCGGTCAACCAGTCCGGCACCGTCGCATTCGCTCAGGTGACCCTGCGCGTGCCCCCGCCCGCAGTGACCGAGGATGCTCGCGAGGCCCTCGTCTCGGCGCTGGACGTCGCGCGAAGCAGCGGCCTCACCGTGGAGGTCGGAGGTGAGGCAGTCCAGGCACAACCGGAACAGGGCCTGGGAGAGATCCTGGGGGTATTCGTCGCAGCGATCGTCCTGTTCATCACCCTCGGCTCACTGGTCACAGCTGGCCTTCCACTGCTCACCGCGATCCTCGGTATCGGCATCGGCGTCAGTGTCATCAGCATCGCCACGGGCTTCATCGAACTCTCGTCAACCACCTCCACCCTGGCACTGATGCTCGGCCTGGCGGTCGCCATCGACTACGCCCTGTTCATCGTCTCTCGGTACCGGCACGAGATCGGCGAGGGGCACGACCGGGAGGAGGCAGCGGGTAGGGCGGTCGGTACCGCCGGATCTGCCGTCGTGTTCGCCGGTCTCACCGTCATGATCGCCCTGGCCGCGCTCTCCGTCGTCAACCTACCGATGATGACGCAGATGGGCCTCGCCGCCGCGTTCACCGTCGCCGTTGCCGTCCTCATCGCGCTGACCCTCCTGCCGGCGCTGCTGGGTGTCGCCGGCAAACGGATCGGAAGCGGACGCAAGCCCTCCAAGACGAACGTCGCCGGTCAGACCGCACGCACCGCCGTCGGTGCCCGGTGGGCCCGACTCATCGCCCGACGGCCGGTCGTCGTGTTGCTGGTCGCGGTCGTCGGACTCGGGGTGGTCGCGATTCCCACGCTGGACCTGCGGCTGGGCATGCCCGACGACAGCAACGCCTCGCCCACGTCCACCCAGCGCAAGGCGTACGACCTGCTGGCCGACGGCTTCGGAGCCGGTTTCAACGGACCGCTGACCGTAGTCGTCGACGCCGAGGTCGGTTCGATCCAGGCAGAGGCGGCCCAGGCGACGGAGAGGATCCAGGCACTCGACAACGTGGCAGCCGTGTCGCCGGCTCTCGTCAACGAGGCCGGTGACACGGCGATCCTCAACGTCGTGCCGGTAAGTGGCCCCAGCACCGCCGAGACCGAGGAACTGGTCCACCGGGTACGCGAACTCGACACGGGCACGCCCGCGACGACCATCGAGGTGACCGGCCCGACAGCGATCAACCTCGATTTTTCGGAGAAGGTCGGTGACGCACTGCTGCCGTACCTCGCGGTGGTCGTCGGGCTGGCGCTCATCCTGCTGGTGCTGGTGTTCCGGTCGCTGCTGGTCCCGATCAAGGCCACGCTCGGCTTTCTCCTGTCCATCGGTGCAACGTTCGGCGTGGTGGTGGCGGTCTTCCAGTGGGGCTGGGCCGCCGACCTGCTCGGCATCGACCAGACCGGGCCGATCATCAGTTTCCTGCCGATCTTCCTGATCGGCACGGTGTTCGGCCTCGCCATGGACTATCAACTCTTCCTGGTCACCCGAATGCGGGAGGAGTTCGTCCACGGCGCTGAACCCACCGACGCGGTCGTCACCGGATTCACCCACGGAGCCCGGGTCGTCACCGCCGCCGCGATCATCATGATCAGCGTGTTCTCCGGTTTCGTCCTCTCCCCGGAGGCAGTCATCAAGTCGATGGGGTTCGCGCTCGGCATCGCCGTACTCTTCGATGCCATCGTCGTCCGGATGACGATCGTGCCGGCGGTGATGACACTGCTCGGACGCAGAGCGTGGTGGCTGCCCCGCTGGCTCGACCGAGTGCTGCCCAAGGTCGACGTGGAAGGAGAGGCTCTTCGCCAACTTCTCACCGACCGGACGGCGGACGGGGCCGCCGTCAAGACGCTGACCACCGTCGGCGCCACCCACCAGTCCGTCGTTGCCGTGAGCGGTCCGCGGAGCAGCGCGGCACCATCGTCCGGCGAGCCCACCCCCGAGAGCGAACCTGGGCAACGGTGACGAGGCAATCGCCAAAGGACGCCTCGCCGAGCAGCCGCGGCAGCTGACCGGTCAGGACCTCGGTGGCAGGCGACAGGCGTCACCGTCCGTCGCCTGCCACCGGATATCCAGAGACATGGTCGGGCGCTCCCCCGTCAGGCCGCAGGGTGACGTACGCCCTCGGCCAGCTCCGCGCTGAGCGTCCGCAGCGCGGTCAGCCCGGCCTCCTGGTCGGGGGCGTCGAGCAGGCAGCGGATCAGGGCGCTGCCGACGATCACCGCGTCGGCGTACCCGGCGACGGTGGCGGCCTGCTCCCCGGTGCCCACGCCCAGCCCGACGCCGACCGCGATCTCGCTGATCTCCCGGACCCGCGACACCAGCACCGGCGCCGCCTCCGAGGTCTGTGCCCGGGCCCCGGTGACCCCCATGATCGCGGTGGCGTAGACGAAGCCACGGCAGTGTTCGACGGTCATCGCCAGCCGGGCGTCGGTGGACGAGGGGGCGACCAGGAACGTGCGGTCCAGCCCGTGCGCGTCCGAGGCGGCCAGCCACTCCTGGGCCTCGTCGGGGATCAGGTCGGGGGTGACCAGCCCGGTGCCGCCGGCCGCCGCGTAGTCCCGGGCGAAGGCGTCCACGCCGTACCGCTCGATCGGGTTCCAGTAGGTCATCGTCACCACCGGGGCACCGGTGGCCGCGACCTCCTCCACGATGCGCAGCGTGTCCCGGGTGCGCACCCCGCCGGCCAGCGCGATGTCGCTGGCCCGCTGGATCACCGGGCCGTCCATCACCGGATCGGAGTACGGGATCTCCACCTCGATCACGTCGACGCCCGCCGAGACCATCGCCTTCATCGCGGCGATGCTGCCCTCGACCGTCGGGAAGCCGGCCGGCATGCAGCCCACCAGCAGCGCCCGGCCGTCGGCCCGCGCCTTCTCGAACGCCCCACCGATCTGGCTCATGCCGCCGCTCCGCTTCGCTCCGCGCCGTCATGAGACCCCACGGCGAGATGATTCGCTCGCTGACGCTCGCTCATGCCGCCGCTCCGCTTCGCTCCGCGCCGCCATGAGACACCAGGGCACTGAATCGATGATTCGCTCGCTGACGCTCGCTCATGCCGCCGCTCCGCTTCGCTCCGCGCCGCCATGAGACACCAGAGCACTGAATCGATGATTCGCTCGCTGACGCTCGCTCATGCCGCCGCTCCGCTTCGCTCCGAACCCAGGATGCCGAAGTACTCGCCGGCGGTGTGCACGTCCTTGTCGCCGCGACCGGAGAGGTTGACCACGATGGTGGGTTCCCGGCCCAGCTCGGCGGCGAGCTTCGGAGCCACGGCCAGGGTGCCGGCGAGCGCGTGCGCGCTCTCGATCGCCGGGATGATCCCCTCGGTACGGCAGAGCAACTCGAACGCGGCCATCGCCTCGTCGTCGGTGACCGGCAGGTAGCGGGCCCGGCCGGTGTCGTGCAGCCAGGCGTGCTCCGGGCCGACGCCCGGGTAGTCCAGGCCGGCAGAGATCGAGTGCGACTCGACGGTCTGGCCGTCCTCGTCCTGCAGCACGAAGGTCCGCGTGCCGTGCAGCACGCCGGTGGAGCCGCCGGTGATGCTGGCCGCGTGCCGTCCGGTGGCCACCCCGTCGCCGCCGGCCTCGAAGCCGTAGAGGCGTACCTGCGGGTCGTCGACGAAGGCGTGGAAGATGCCCAGCGCGTTGGAGCCGCCGCCGACGCAGGCGGTGACGGCGTCCGGCAGGCCGCCGGTGAGCTGCTGGCACTGGGCCCGCGCCTCGTCGCCGATGCCGCGCACGAAGTCGCGCACCAGGGCCGGGAACGGGTGCGGGCCGGCCGCGGTCCCGATCAGGTAGTGCGTGTCGTCGACGTTGGCGACCCAGTCCCGCATCGCCTCGTTCATCGCGTCCTTGAGCGTGCGCGAGCCGTTCGTGACCGGCACCACCTCGGCGCCGAGCATCCGCATCCGGGCCACGTTGAGCGCCTGCCGCTCGGTGTCGACCTGACCCATGTAGACCACGCAGTCCAGGTCGAACAGGGCGGCGGCGGTGGCCGTGGCGACACCGTGCTGACCGGCACCGGTCTCGGCGATCACCCGCTTCTTGCCCATCCGTCGGGTCAGCAGCGCCTGACCGAGCACGTTGCGCACCTTGTGCGCGCCGGTGTGGTTGAGGTCCTCCCGCTTGAGCAGTACCCGGGCGCCGACCCGGGCGGAGAACCGGCGGGCCTCGTAGAGCAGCGACGGGGTGCCGGCGTAGTCGCGCAGCAGGGCGGCGAACTCCGCCCGGAACGACTCGTCGGCCATCGCCGCGCGGTGCGCCGCGTCCAACTCGTCCAGGGCGGCGACCAACGCCTCCGGCACGAACCGGCCACCGAACCGGCCGAAATGCCCGGCCGCGTCCGGAAAAGACGCCTGCTCGCTCACGCTGACACTCCGCTCCGCCGCGTGCCCCCGTGAGGCACCACCGCACCGATGATTCGCTCGCCGGGCTCGGTCATGCCGACACTCCGCTCCGCTGCGCGCCGCCATCAGCCACCGCGTCGACGATTCGCTCGACAGGCTCGCTCATGCCGACACTCCGCTCCGCTACGCGCCGCCATTGAGTCACCGCGTCGATGATTCGCTCGACGGGCTCGCTCATGTCAGATCCTCTCGCCGCGACGGCGTCAGCGCGCCGGGCGGGGCGTGGCGGGGTGGTTGCCGGCGTTGACCAGCTCGGCCACCGCCTCCCGCGGGCTCTTCTGGGTGACCAGGCCCTCGCCGACCAGCACCGCGTCCGCCCCGGCCGAGGCGTACCGGATCAGGTCGTGCGGACCACGCACGCCCGACTCGGCGATCTTGACGACGTTGCTCGGCAGACCGGGCGCGATCCGCTCGAACACCGACCGGTCGACCTCCAGCGTACGCAGATCGCGGGCGTTGACCCCGATCACCTGCGCGCCGGCCTCCAGGGCCCGGTCGGCCTCCTCCTCGTCGTGCACCTCGACCAGCGCGGTCATGCCCAGCGACTCGATCCGCTCCAGCAGCCCGACCAGCACGTTCTGCTCCAGCGCGGCGACGATCAGCAGCACCAGGTCGGCGCCGTGCGCGCGGGCCTCGTGCACCTGATAGCTGGAGACCACGAAGTCCTTGCGCAGCACCGGAACGCTGACCGCGGCCCGGACGGCGGCGAGGTCCTCCAGCGAACCGCCGAACCAGCGCCCCTCGGTGAGCACGCTGATCGCCCGGGCGCCACCGGCCGCGTAGTCACCGGCCAGGTCCGCCGGGTCGGCGATGTCGGCGATCTTGCCCTTGGACGGCGAGGAACGCTTCACCTCGGCGATGACCGCGACGCCGGGCCGGCGGAGCGCGGCGTACGCGTCCAGCGGCGGCGGGGCGGCGGCGGCGAGTTCGCGGATCCGCTCCATCGGGACCTGCTCCTGCCGCCGGGCCACGTCCTCGCGGACGCCGGCCAGGATCTCGTCGAGCACGCTGACGGACGCTGCCGGGCCGGCCTCGTTCCCTTCCGCGTGCGGATGCTCAGCAGTCACCAACGGACTCCCCTCTCCGGGTGTCATGGGCCGATGCTAGGTGCCGCCACCTGGCACCGACCGGTGGGGGTATGGCGCGCCTCACGAAATGGGCTGCGGCATAATGACCGACCTGCGCGAACAGGGCGTGACGCTGCGTCACCCTCTTATCGACATCCACCCATATCGACGGCAGTCCCGACCTTACCGGTCGGCTTCCGTCGAGGTCGGTCGATGCTGTGAGCAAGCTCAAGGCCGAACGACCCTTTGCCTGCTCAGACCCCCTGCCGCAGTGTTGATGTCGTGGTCATCACCACGAAACGTGAACCGGGCAGCATCGGACTCGGGCACACTCGATGACGCGCCTACCCCATCGCCACGACGATCTCTCCCCGGGGTGATCATGAATTCCTCCGCGCCGCAGCAGACCATCGGACTCACCACCATCTCGCGTACCGTCGCGTCGCTCGCCGTCGGTGTCGTCCACACGCTGGAGCGCGCCGTGGTCGGCCCGACCCGGATCCGGACCGCCCGCGGCAACGCCTGGGAGGCCATCTGCGCCGACCGGGCCCGAGCCGACCAGCGGGCCGCACTGGACCAGCTGGTCGCCGAACTCGCCGCCAGCCGCGTCCGGGACCGGCAGCCGGTCGGCTGACCCACCGGCCGCTCAGCGCTCGGTCGGGTCCTCGCCCCGGTCGAGCGCGTCCCACGCCTCGACGGTGCCGGCCCCACAGATCGGCCCCGCCGCCGGTGCCGACTGCCGGGACCGGCGCTCGTACCGGGCACCCATCGCCGGCCAGTACCGCCCGCGCAGCGCCGTCAACAGCCCGCCGGCCGCCGCCAGCAACCCACCGAGCAGGGTGAGCGCCGGCCACTGTCGGGCGACCTCGTCGCCGATCTCGGCGACCAGCCCGTATCCGCCGCCGACGACGATCATCAGGCCGAGCAGCGCCAGCAACCCACCGAGCACCTGCCGCAGCCGGCCACGGGTGGCCAGCACCGCGCCGCCACCGGCCAGCCCGACCAGGGCGAGCGCGGGCAGCCAGGGAAGCAGTTGCGTCCCGGTCCGCCCCTCGTCCACCAACGGTGTCGGTACGCCCACCACGTCGGTGTCCACCGCCCAGGTGCGGGTCACCGCCCAGAGCGCCAGCCCCGCACCGGCCAGGCAGAGCAACACGGCGTACGCCAACTCGCGCCGGCCCGACGCGGACGGCGCGTCGCCCCCGGGCAAGGTCTGCTCACTCACTGGACTTGCCCTTCGCTCGCGACTGCGGGACTCCGCTGCGCTACGTTCCTCGCGCTCACCGGACCCACCCTCCGCTCGCGACTGCGGGACTCCGCTGCGCTACGTTCCTCGCGCTCACCGGACCCAGCCTTCGCTCGCGACTGCGGGACTCCGCTGCGCTGCGTTCCTCGCGCTCACCGGGCCGGCCTGAGTGTCTCGGCAGCGGCGATGGCGGCGAGCACCGCGGCGGCCTTGTTCCGGGTCTCCTGGTCCTCGGCGGCCGGATCGGAGTCGGCCACCACCCCGGCACCGGCCTGCACGTACGCCCGCCCGGCCCGGATCAGCGCGGTGCGGATGGCGATGGCCATGTCGAGGTCGCCACCGAAGCCGAAGTAGCCGACGGTGCCGCCGTACAGGCCCCGGCGTACCGGCTCCAGCTCCTCGATGATCTCCATGGCGCGCACCTTCGGCGCCCCGGACAGGGTGCCCGCCGGGAACGTCGCGGCCAGCGCGTCGAAGGCCGTGCGGTCGGCGCGCAGCGTCCCGACCACGGTGGAGACGATGTGCATGACGTGGCTGTACCGCTCGATGGTGGCGAACTCCGGCACCTCGACGGTGCCCGGTCGACAGACCCGCCCCAGGTCGTTGCGGCCCAGGTCGACGAGCATCACGTGCTCGGCGCGTTCCTTCGGGTCGGCGAGCAGTTCGGCGGCGAGCCGCGCGTCGGCCTCCGGGGTGGCCCCGCGCGGGCGGGTGCCCGCGATCGGGTGCAGCAGCGCGCGCCGCTCGCCGTCGACCTCGCCGGTCACCTTCAGGTGTGCTTCCGGGGAGGAGCCGACGATGTCGAAGTCGTCGAAGCGCAGCAGGTACATGTACGGGCTCGGGTTGGTGGTGCGCAGCACCCGGTAGACGTCCAGCGGGTCGGCGTCGGTGTCGCGCTCGAACCGTTGGGCGAGCACGATCTGGAAGCACTCGCCGGCCCGGATCGCCTCCTTGGCCGCCTCGACCGCCTTGGGGTAGCCGCCCTCGGGGGTACGGCTGCGTACCTCGCCGGCACTGGGGCGGCGGACCGTGGAGACCATCGGCGGGATCGGCCGGGACAGCGCGGTGGTCATCGCGTCCAGCCGGCCCACCGCGTGGTGGTAGGCGGCGGCCACCTGCGCCTCGCGGTCCGGGTCGTCGAGCGGGGGCAGGACCGCGTTGGCGACCAGGATGGCCGAGCCGTCGAAGTGGTCCAGCACCACCAGGTCGGTGGCGAGCATCATGCCCAGCTCGGGTACGCGCAGGTCGTCCTCGGTGAGCGAGGGCAGCCGTTCGAAGCGGCGGATCAGGTCGTACCCGAGGTAGCCGACCATGCCGCCGGTCAGCGGGGGCATGGTCCCGTCCGGCTCGCCGGGCGGACCGGCCAGCGCCGCCACCGTGGCCCGTAGCACCTCGACCGGGTCGCCTGCGGTGGGCAGCCCGGCGGGCGGCTCGCCGAGCCAGGCCGCCGAGCCGTTCCGTTCGACCAGGGTGGCGCTGCTGCGGACGCCGACGAAGGAGTACCGGGACCAGGCCAGCCCCGACGAGCCGACGCCCTGCTCGGCGGACTCCAGCAGGAACGTGCCGGGCCCGCCGGCGAGCTTGCGATAGACCCCGACCGGCGTCTCCGCGTCGGCCAGCAGTCGCCGGGTGACCGGCACCACCCGCCAGCGGGCGGCCAGGTCGGTGAAGGTGGCCAGATCCGGGCTGACCGTGCCGTCGGTCATGCCGACGCTCCGGGGCGTCCGAGGAGTCGCGCGTACCGCCCGCTCACGAGGACACCTCGCCGGAGGTGACCGGGAGTTCGGTGGCGAAGCAGGTGCGCCGGCCGGTGTGGCAGGCCGCGCCGACCTGCTCGACGCTGACCAGCACCGCGTCACCGTCGCAGTCCAGCGCCACGGACCGCACGTACTGGTGGTGGCCGGAGGTGGCGCCCTTGACCCAGTACTCGCGGCGGCTGCGTGACCAGTAGGTGGCCCGGCCGGTGGTCAGGGTGCGATGCAGGGCCTCGTCGTCCATCCAGGCCACCATCAGCACCTCACCGCTGTCGTGCTGGCGGACCACGGCGGCCACCAGGCCGTCGGGGGTGCGGCGCAGCCGCGCGGCGATCTCCGGGTCGAGTCGCGACGGCCGGTCCGGGCCACTCGGCGGCTCCGGCGGGGAGAGGTGGGCGCCGCTCGTCGGCGCGTCAGGTACGGGCACAGTGACCCATTGTCCCGCACGCGGCGCCGGTACCCCAGTGGGCTCCCGGCTGGCGGACGGCGCAGGGCCGACGGGCTGGCGCAACTGGGTGACGTACCGGTCCAGGCGCCCGTCGAGCAGGGCGTCGGCGAAGTCGGTGCCGGCCACCTCGGCCACCTCGGCGGCGTACGGGCGGATCAGCGGCAGGGTGCCGGCGACCAGCCGGACCGCCGCCGCCCAGAGTTGCCCGGTCGATCCGGGCAGCAGGCCGAGGCAGCGCAGCATGTCCTGCCGGTAGCCGGGTGGAGCCACCGGCAGGTCGAGCGCGGCGGCGAAGGCCGAGCGGCGGGACACCACCCGGACCGAGGGGTTCGCCAACCGCAGCACCGAGGGGCAGAGCCGGGCCAGGTCGGCGGCGGCCAGCCGGACGCCGAGCGGGTCGTCGGCGTCGCGCGCGGCGGCCACCTTGCCGAGCGTGGCGATCAGGTCCTCCAGCCGAGGTTCGTCGGCCGGCTGGCAGAGCACGGTGAGGTCGATCCGGTCCCGCCAGTGCGGGTCGGCCCAGAGCAGCCGCGCGGGAGCCGTCACCGGCAGCCCGAACGCCCAGTCGGCCGGCTCGCCCAGCCGTGTCACCCAGGACCGGATGTCGCGGGCAGCGACCGAGACGTGGGTCAGGCGTCCGGAGTGCTCCGTGAGGTACGCCCGACGTACGGCGTACGGGGCTCCGTTGACCAGCACGTCGACGTCGACGTCGCTGTGCGGGGTGGCGGCTCGACGGGCGTGGCTTCCGCGCAGCAGGATGCCGACCACGGGCCGGTCGGCGGTCGCCCGCAGCCGCGCGGCCCAGTCGTCGAAGAACCCACTGTCCGGTGACGGAGCGTGATCCACTGCGCCATCGTGCCGCAGGTCCGATCCGGGCGCAATGCCCTACAACGGACATGGTGTCCGATACGGAGGCTAAAGCCCGTGCTATGGCGATATCACACCCTGGCCCGCTCGACGTAATTCAACTACCGTTGATTTCAACAGATGATGAGTTTCGGAGGTGGGCGATGGCGGAGGCGATCGCCGTCCGGGGCCTGGTCGTGGACCGGGGCGGACGGCGGGTACTGCACGGGATCGACGCCGAGGTGCCGCGCGGCGCGGTCACCGGGCTGCTCGGCCCCAGCGGCAGCGGCAAGACCACGCTGATGCGCGCGATCGTCGGGGTGCAGGTGGTCACCGCCGGCACGGTGACCGTGCTGGGACACCCGGCGGGCGCGACGGAGCTGCGCCACCGGGTCGGCTACGTCACCCAGGCGCCGAGCGTCTACGCGGACCTGACGGTGCGGGAGAACGCCCGCTACTTCGCCGCCCTGCACGGCCGGGGCCGGGCCGAGGCGGACCGGGCGGTGTCCGACGTCGGGCTGGCAGCGGCGGCGGGCCAGATCGTCGACACCCTCTCCGGTGGGCAACGCAGCCGGGCGTCACTGGCCTGCGCGCTGGTCGGCGAGCCGGAGCTGATCGTGCTCGACGAACCCACCGTCGGCCAGGACCCGGTGCTGCGCGCCGAGCTCTGGGCGAGGTTCCACGCCCTCGCCGCGGCCGGGACGACCCTGCTGGTGTCCAGTCACGTGATGGACGAGGCGGCCCGCTGCGACCGGCTGCTGCTGATCCGCGCGGGGCGGCTGGTCGCCGACGACACCCCGGCCGCGATCCGGGCCGCCGCCGGGGTCGACGACCTCGACGAGGCGTTCCTGCGGCTGATCCGGGCGGGCCAGGCCGACGACGCGAGCGGCGGGGAGGCGTGATGAACCTGCGGATCCTGGCCGCCACCGTCGGCCGCATCCTGCGGCAACTGCGCCACGACCGGCGTACGGTGGCGCTGCTGGTGGTCGTCCCCACCGTGCTGCTCACCCTGGTCTACTACATGTACGCCGACCAGCCCACCCCGCCCGGCCAGCCGTCCACCTTCGACCGGATCGCGCTGGTGATGCTCGGCTTCTTCCCGTTCCTCATCATGTTCCTGGTGACCAGCATCGCCATGCTGCGCGAGCGGACCAGCGGCACGCTGGAACGGCTGCTCACCACCCCGCTGTCCCGCACCGACCTGCTCTTCGGGTACGGCATCGCGTTCGGGCTGGCCGGCGCGGTGCAGGCCACCATCGCCTCGGCCGTGGCGTACTGGGTCTTCGGTCTCGAGACCGCCGGCAGCAGCGCGCTGGTGATCCTGGTCGCGGCGCTGAACGCCGTGCTCGCCGTCGCGCTCGGGCTGCTGTGCAGTGCCTTCGCCCGCACCGAGTTCCAGGCCGTACAGTTCATGCCGGTCGTGGTCGCCCCACAACTGCTGCTCTGCGGGCTCTTCGTGCCGCGCGACGAGATGGCCGGCTGGTTGCAGGCGATCAGCGACGTGCTCCCCCTGTCGTACGCCGTCGAGGCCCTTCAGGAGGTCGGCGCGCACGCCGAGCCGACCGCGACGATGTGGCGGGACGTGGCGGTGGTCGCCGGTGCGGCGGTGCTGGCGCTGGTGCTCGCCTCGGCCACGCTGCGACGGCGCAGCGGCTGACGGGGCCACCGAGCGGGAAGAGGGGGCGATGGCACGGCGCAGCGGACGGCGACCCGGCAATCCGGCGACCCGGGACGCGATCCTGGCGGCGGCCCGCACCGCCTTCGCGGAGCGGGGTTTCGACGCCGCCACCATCCGGGCCGTCGCCGCCGCCGCCGAGGTCGACCCGGCCCTGGTGCACCACTACTTCGGCAGCAAGGAGCAGTTGTTCCTGGCCGCCGTGCAGGCGCCGGTCGACCCCCGGGAGCTGCTGCCGTCAGTGCTCGCGGGCGACCGCGACGGGATCGGGGAACGACTGGTCCGTACGTTCGTCGCGGTGTGGGACTCGCCGGCCGGCGCCGCCGGGGTGGCCCTGCTGCGGTCGGCGGTCGGCAACGAGTGGACCGCCCGGCTGGTCCGGGAGTTCCTGACCACCCAGGTGTTGCGCCGGATCCTCGATCACCTCGACGTCGACCCGGCCCAGCTTCCGTTGCGCGGCGGGCTGGTGGCGACCCAGTTGATCGGGCTGGCCGTCATGCGGCACGTGATCCGGCTGGAGCCGATCGCCTCCGCCGAGCCGGAGACCCTGGTCGCCACCGTCGGGCCGACCGTGCAGCGCTACCTCACCGGCGAGCTGGTCGACTGAGGCGCGCTCAGGCGCCGGCCGCCGGGTGCAGCATCTCGTCGAAGATCCGGGGCAACTCGTCGTGTCCGGCCACCGGGCGCGCGAAGGCGAGCCGGGTCCGGTGCCGGGCACCCGCATGCCCGAACGAGACCAACATCCCGTACCTGTCGATCCGCTCCAGCCGAGGCGTCACGTCGATGTCGGTCAGCCCCAGCCGGCGGCGCAGGTAGGCGGTCAGCCGGTCGGCGTACCGGTCGGCCAGGTCGGCCAGCAGCACCGCCTCGACCGGGTGCAGCGGGTCCGGCTCCGCCTCGGCGTACGCCGCCGGGTCGACCCGGCGCAGCGTGCCCGCCCGGTCCCACTGGGCCTGCTCCACCTCGAAGCGGCACAGCCGGAACCGGGTACCGACGTCGAGCAGGTCCCCGGTGGCGTCCACCTCGGCGAAGTCCAGCGCGGCGGCGCGTTCCTCGGGACCGGCCAACTGGCGTACCCAGCCGGAGACCAGCGCGCGACCCAGCGACGGTGCGCCCGCAGCGGGCGGCAGGTCCAGGACGTCCAGCGCCACGGCGAGCGGGCGGTCCGGACCGGTGGTACGCAGGGCGGCGGTGAGGTCACTGACCACCGGCACCAGCAGCAGCACCCGGCCGTCGCGGTCGGTGACGTGGCGGACGTGGTGCAGACCGGGTCGGCAGGCCACGTGGACGAGACCGGCCAACCGGCCCGCGACGAGGGTACGAACGATCTCGGCAGGGCTCGGCCGCATGGCACGACCTCCTTCTAAGGTTAGGCTTACCTAACCCGAAGACTAGGGCATCGTGCCGATCACGTCCACCGGATCCAGGCACCGGCCTCGCCGGGACACGTCCGCGCCGATCACCGCGTCTGCTCCAGCCAGGAGGCGTAGAGCAGGCCGTAGACCGAGTCCGGGTCCCGGATCAACTCCTCGTGCGGCCCACGCTGCACGATCCGACCCCGGTCCACCACGATCACCTCGTCGGCGCCCTGCGCGGTGGAGAGCCGGTGCGCGATCGCCAGCGTGGTCCGTCCCCGGGTCACCGCGTCCAGGGTCCGTTGCAGGCGTACCTCGGTGGCCGGGTCGACCGCGCTGGTCGCCTCGTCCAGCACCAGCAGATCCGGGTCGGCCACGTACGCCCGGGCCAGCGCCACCAACTGCCGCTCCCCCACGCTCAACGCCTCACCGCGCTCACCCACCCCGGTGGCCAACCCGGCCGGTAGCCCCTCCAGCCAGTCGGCCAGCCCCAGGTCGCTGAAGGCCGCGGTGAGCTGCTCGTCGGTCAACTCGGGACGACCGAACCGCACGTTGTCCGCCACCGACGTGTCGAACAGGAAGCCGTCCTGCGGCACCATCACCACCCGGGACCGCAACGAGTCGAAGCGGACGTCGGTCAACGGCACCCCGGACAGCAGCACCGCACCCGCCGTCGGGTCCATCAACCGGGTCAGCAGTTTGGCGAAGGTGGTCTTGCCGCTGCCCGTCTCGCCCACCACCGCGACCCGGCTCTTCGCCGGGATGTCCAAGCTGACGTCGTGCAACACGGTCGGCCCGTCCGGGTAGGCGAAACGCACCTGCGCGAAGCGGATGTCCAGCGGACCACCAGGCAGCTCCCGCCCCTGCGGGCCCGGGTCGGCCACGTCCGGCGAGACGTCCAGCACGTCCAGCACCCGCCGCCACCCGGCGATCGCGTTCTGCGCCTCGTTGAGCACCTCCGTGGCGATCTGCACCGGCTGGATGAAGAGCGTCACCAGGAACAGGAACGCGGTGATCGCGCCGATGCTCAACGTCTGGTCGGCGCCGAGGAGCACGCCGAGCACCACCACACCGGCCAGCGCCACCCCGGCCGCCAACTCCCCCACGGAACTGCCGAGGATGCTGATCCGGATGGCCTTCTTCTGCGCCTGCTGCTGACTGTCGATCGCTTCGTCCAGCCGCCGCGACGTCCGGCCGGCGATGCCGTACGCCCGGATCACCGGCGCGCCGACCACGCTCTCGCCGACCGCCGCCAGCAACGTGCCGGTCCGCTGCCGCACCACCCCGTACGCGGCGGCGAGCCGACGCTGGAGCAGCCGGATCACCAGCACCGCCGGCACGAACGCCGCGAAGACCACAAGCGTCAGTTGCCACGAGTACGCCAGCATCACCGCCGTGGTCACCGCCAACTGCCCCAGGTTCACCAGCAGGATCACGCCGCCCCACTGGAGGAACTGGGTGATCTGGTCGACGTCGCTGGTGACCCGCGAGACCAGCGAGCCCCGCCGCTCGGACTGCTGGTGCAGCATCGACAGGTCGTGCACGTGCCGGAACGCCCGCACCCGGACCCCGGCCAACGCCGTCTCGCTGACCGTGAACAGCCGCCGCATCATCAGATAGCCGCAGGCGGTGGTCACCACCAGCACGGCGGCGGTGACCGCCACGACGACGAACAACGGGTCCAGGTCGAGCCCACCGGCGATGCCCCGGTCGATGCCCTGCTGCACCGCCACCGGCACGGCCACCCGGCCGACCATGTAGACCAACGCCAGGCCGAGGGTGCCGGCCAGGCCGACCCGCAACTCCGGCGACAGCGCCAACCCGCGCCGCAGCGTCCGCCAGGTCGACTCCGCCGGCTCCGGCACCTCCGTCGTCACACTCGCGCTCACCGGCGACATCCTTCGTTCGCGACTGCGGTACTCCGCTGCGCTGCGTTCCTCGCGCTCAGCCGGACCGGCTCTCCGTTCACGACTGCGGTACTCCGCTGCGCTGCGTTCCTCGCGCTCACCGGTCCACCTCCAGGCCGGAGGCCAGCGGGGTGACCTCGTCGTACGTCGGTTGCCGCTCGTGGTCGACCTCGGCCTGCTCGTACGCGGTGACCAGGTTGGCGTAGCCGGGCACGGTGGCCAGCAGCGTGGTGTGGGTGCCTCGCGCGATCACCCGGCCCTGCTCCAGGTAGATGACCTCGTCGGCGAGGGCGATGGTGGCGCGGCGGTAGGCCACCACCAGGATCGACGCTCCCGGGCCGCCCGCCTCGGACGAGCGCAGCCCGGCCAGGATGGCGGCCTCCACGCGCGGGTCGACCGCGCTGGTGGCGTCGTCGAGCACCAGCAGGCGGGGACGCCCGGCCAGCGCCCGGGCCAGGGTGAGCCGCTGCCGCTGCCCGCCGGAGAGCGAGGTGCCCCGCTCGCCGACCCTGGTGTCCAGCCCGTCGGGCAGCGCGGCGACGAACCCGTCGGCCTCCGCCAGCCGCAACGCGGCCCACACGGCCTCGTCGTCGATGCCCGCCCGGTCCAGCGAGACGTTGGCCCGGACGGTGTCGTCGAAGACGAACGGCACCTGCGCCACCAACGCCACGGTGCCGGCGAGTGAGTCGGCGGCCAGTTCGCGCACGTCCACGCCGTCGAGGCGTACGGTCCCGGCGCGGGGGTCGACCAACCGCACCGCCAGCGACGTCACGGTGGACTTGCCGGAGCCGGTCGGCCCGACCAGGGCGACGGTCTTGCCGGCCGGCACGGTGAAGGTGACCTCGCCGAGCACCTCGGCACCGGGCAGGTGCGCCTCGGCCGGCTCGTAGGCGAAGGCGACGTCGGTGAAGGAGAGCGTGGCGGGCGCCTCGGCGTCCGGGTCCAGCCGAGTGCTGCCGTACGGCATCTCGCCGGTGGCGTCGAGCACCCGGCGGACCCGGTCCCAACCGGCGACGCTGCGCGGAAGCTCGGCGAGGACCCAGCCGATGGCGCGCACCGGGAAGGCCAGCACGGTGAAGAGGAACGCGACGCTGACCAGCTCGGCGACCGAGATGGCGCCCTGCTGCAACCGGTACGCGCCGACCACCAGCACGGCGAGCGTGCCGAGGCTGGGCAGGGTCTCCAGCATCGGGTCGAAGACGCCGCGCAGTCGACCGACCGAGATCAACGCATCGCGTAGCTGGCCGGCGCGGGCCGCGAACCGGTCGGTCTCCTGGGCCTCCCGACCCATCGTCTTGACCACCAGCGCGCCGTCGAAGCTCTCGTGCGCGATGCCACTGACCTCGGCACGCAGCCGCTGCGCGCGGGCCTGACGCGGGGCCATCCGGCGGGAGTAGGCCACGTTGAGCGCGAACAACGCCGGGAACACGGCCAGCCCGACCAGAGCCAGGGCCCAGTCGGTGAAGAAGAGCGATCCGACCGCGCCGACCAGCATCACCAGCGTGCCGACCGCGAACGGCAGCGGCGCGATCGGGTGCCAGGCGGCCTCCACGTCCGAGTTCGCGTTGGACAGCAGGGTGCCGGTGGCGTTGCGGTGGTGCCAGGACAGCGGCAGTTCCAGGTAGCGGCGGGTGACCCGGCGTCGGTAGTCGGCCTGGAGGCGGTACTGCATGTATCCGGCGCCGAGCCGCCGGCCGAAGATGCCGACCACCCGCAGCACGCTGATCCCGAGCAGCGCGGCGGCGGCCAGGGCCAGTACGCCCACGCCGACCGACCCGCTTTCGATGGCCGGTACCACCACGTCGCCGACCACCGCGCCGACCACGAACGCGCTGCCCACCACCATCACGCCGAACAGCACACTGCCGCTGACCGCGACCGCGAAGATCCTCGGTTGTTCCCGGATGGCCCGCCAGAGGACGGCCAGCCCGCGACCGAGCACCTCCCGACTAGTCCCGCTCGCCACGTATCTCCCCCGCCGTAAGCCACCACAATCCTCCCTCATCCTTACCGCAGCGCGACCATCCCGCCGACCCGCGGCGATATGTCCGACGTCACCTCGCGAGCCGGCACGAACCGGGCGGACCGGCCGCGCTCGGCCTACGATCACCACATGCCGCGCTACGCCCGGTCGGAGCGCGAGGCGCTCACCGACCTGATGTCGACCCTGGGTCCGGACGCCCCGACGCTCAACGAGGGCTGGACCACCCGTGACCTGGCCGCGCACCTGGTGGTGCGGGAACGGCGGCCGGACGCCGCCGCCGGCATCCTGATCGGGCCGCTGGGCGACCACGCCGAGCGGGTCCGGCGCGAGATCGCCGCGCAGGACTGGGCCGACCTGCTCGCCCAGGTACGCCAGCCGCCGGTGTGGAGCCCGGTGAGCAACCCGCTCACCGACGAACTGGCCAACACGATGGAGTTCTTCATCCACCACGAGGACGTCCGGCGGGCCCAGCCCGAGTGGCAGCCCCGCGCGCTGCCCACCGGACTGGAGCAGGCGTTGTGGCGGCGGGCCGCCACCCTGGCCCGGATGGCCCTGCGCCGGTTTCCGGCCGAGGTGTCCGTCCGGGCGCCGGGGCTCGGCGAGGTGACCGCCGGTCGGGGCGGCGAGGCGCTGGGGCTGATCGGCGCCCCGGGCGAGTTGGTGCTGTTCCTGAGCGGCCGGCAGCGCGCGGCGCGGGTGCAGGTCGAGGGCGGCACCGAGTCGGCGGATCGACTCCGCAGCGCCAAGCTGGGCTTCTAACCGTCTGTGCGGAACCGGTCACGGCAATATCCGAAACGTTATTTGTCCGATCTCCCGGCCCTCCGCGCCGCTCCCGTACGCTGTCCGCGCCGCCTCGTGGGGAAGCGGCGCGACAGGGAGCCCGATGCGAAGCTTTGCGGTCTCGGCCCTGCGGGAGCCCCCGTTCTCCGGCGCCCGGCATCACGACACCGAGCAGGTTGCCCGGGAGAGCACGGACTGGGCGCAGCACCTGGGTCTGATCAGTAACGGCCAGCGACTACGCCGGGCGGATGCGGCCGGGTTGGCCGGACGGGCCTGCCCGGAGGCGTCGCTGGACGGCCTGCGCCTGCTGGCCGACCTGATCTCCTGGCTGTTCGTGATGGACGACGCCTGCGACGAGGACGGTCTGGGCAACGACCCGACCCGACTCGCGCCGACCGTGGCCGCACTGCTCGACGTGCTGGACCGCCAGGGCACGCCGACGGAGTCGGCGATCGGCACGGCCGGGCCCCTGGGGCTCGCGCTGGCCGACCTGTGCGGGCGCGTCCGGGCCCGCCAACGCCCGGCGGTGCTGCTGCACTTCACCTCGGCCATGCGGGGCTACCTGCTCGCACTGCTGTGGGAGGCGGCCAACCGCGAACACGGCCGGGTGCCGCCTGTCGACGAGTACGTCCAGATGCGCCGGCACACCGGCGGCGTCTATCCCAGCATCACGCTCACCGATCTGGCTCTGGACGGTTTCCCACCGGCCGACCAGCGGGCCGATCCCGACTGGGCCGAGTTGGACCTGCTCGCCGCCGACCTGGTCTGCTGGTGCAACGACGTCTTCTCCTACGGCAAGGAGCACCGGGACGGCCCGGACGCGCACAACCTGGTCACCGTGCTGGCCGGGGAGACCGGCGACGAGTCCACGGCGCTACGGGCCGCCGCGGAGCGGTTCAACGACGGGCTGAGCGCGTACCTGGCCGCCGAGCACGAGTTGCTGGCCAGTCACGGCGACGCGGTCCGGCCGGCGCTTGCGGCCCGCCGCAACTGGATCCGGGCCACCTACGACTGGTCCCGAGCCGCCGAGCGGTACGCGTGACACGACGGCGTCATCGACCGGTACGGGGGCGGCGATGATCGTCAGGGCTAGCCGATGCCCCGGCGCAGGCAATACCCTTCGGTAACGAACACCGACGTGACGACCGTCACGCCTCCACCCCCGAAGGCGGCTACAGCGATGGCTCTCGATGTACCGTACCGTTCCATTCCTGACATGTTCCTCAAGCGTGTGGCGGCCACCCCCGACCGCCACGCTTTCGCCCACCCCGGTCCGGACAACACGCCGGTCTGGCTGACCTGGACGCAGGTCGCCACCCGGGCGAAGGCGGTCGCCGCCGGCCTGCACGGCCTGGGCGTCGGCCAGGAGGACCCCGTGGCGATCCTGGCGAACACCCGGCTCGACTGGGTGATCGCCGACTTCGGCGTCATGTGCGCCAGCGGCGCGACGACCACGGTCTACCCGACGACCGAACCGCAGGACGCCACCTACATCCTCGCCGACTCCGCCTCCAAGGTGCTGTTCGCCGAGGACCCGACCCAGGCGGCCAAGATCGCCGGCGCGGACCTGCCCGCGCTGACCCACGTGGTCCTCTTCGACGGCGAGCCCGACCCGACGGCGGCGGTGCCCCAACTGACCCTCGCCCAACTGGAGGAGCAGGGCGCCCAGCGCCTCGCCGAGGACCCGGAGCTGGTCGACCGCATCGTGGCCGGCATCGGCCCCGAGCACCTGGCCACCCTGATCTACACCTCCGGCACCACGGGGCGACCCAAGGGCGTCGAGCTGCTGCACGGCGGCTGGTGCTGGGAGGGTGTGGCGCAGGAGGCGGTGGGCCTGCTGCGCGAGGACGACCTCCAGTACCTCTGGTTGCCGCTGTCGCACTCGTTCGGCAAGACACTGCTCTGCGGCACCACCCACGTAGGCATGCCGACGTACGTGGACGGGCGGGTCGACAAGCTCGTCGAGCTGCTCTCGGTGGTCCGTCCGACGCTGATGTGCGGCGCGCCCCGGGTCTTCGAGAAGGTCTACAACAAGTCGGTGACCACCGCGCAGGGCGCCGGCGGCGCGAAGGCGAAGATCTTCGCCTGGGCGGTCGGCGTCGGCAAGGAGAAGGTCGCCCTCGACCAGGCCGGCAAGCCGGTGCCGGGCGGCCTGAAGCTCAAGTACGCGGTGGCCGAGAAGCTGGTCTTCAGCAAGCTCCAGGCCCGCCTCGGCGGACGGATCCGGGTGCTGGTGTCCGGTGCCGCCCCGCTCAGCCCGGAGATCGCGACCTTCTTCGCCGCGGCGAACCTGCCGATCTCCGAGGGCTACGGGCTGACCGAGAGCAGCGCCGGCAACTTCGTCAATCCGCCCGGCGAACTGCGGATCGGCACGGTCGGCAAGGCCATGGGCGATCTGGAGTGCCGCATCGACGGCGACGGCGAGATCCTGATCAAGGGTCGGCCGGTCATGCGCGGCTACCACAACCTGCCGGAGGAGACGGCCGCCGTCTTCACCGAGGACGGCTTCTTCCGGACCGGCGACATCGGCAGCCTCGACGCCGACGGCTACCTGCGCATCACCGACCGGAAGAAGGACCTGGTCAAGACGTCCGGCGGCAAGTACATCGCGCCGTCGCACATCGAGGGCATGTTCAAGGCCACCTGCCCGTACACCTCGCAGGCGGTGGTGATCGCACAGGCCCGCAACTTCTGCACCCTGCTGGTCACGCTGGACCCGGATGCCATCGCCGGCTGGGCTGCGGGCACCCCGCTGGAGGGTCGCCCGTACGCCGAGATCGTCTCCTCGTCGGAGGCGCAGGCCATGGTCGATGGGTACGTGGCCGAGCTCAACACCAAGCTGAACCGCTGGGAGACCATCAAGAAGGTCACCATCCTGCCGCGCGACCTGACCATCGAGGACGGCGAGATCACCCCGTCGCTCAAGATCAAGCGGCGTGGGGTGGAGAGCAACTTCTCCGCCGAGATCGACAAGATGTACGCGGGCACGGTCGCCGAGATCTGACCGTCGTCGACAGCGGAACGCACGTCGCCGGCCCCGCACCCACCCGTGGGTGCGGGGCCGACGCGTACCCGCTCACAGATGGCGTCCCCGCCAGGTCGTCTGCTCGGCCTCGGTGGCGAGTTGCTCGGCCATCGCCACGTCCCGGACCTGATGGCGCAACGGCGCGTCGGTCAGCGTCTGCACCACCGCCACCGCCAGCACGACCACGGTGAGCAGCGCCAGGGCGACCAGTTCCGGCACCTGGGCGGCGACCGGGACCAGCAGCACCAGCAGGCACACGCCACCGACAGTCGGCCACCGCATCGTGTGCAGGACCCGCCAGCCCAGCGCCACCAGCGTCACCAGATAGACCGCCACCCCGCCGTGCAACACCAGCAGGTCCCCGCCGGGCAACAGGCTCCCGGCCGGGCTGGTCGGCTCGGCGGCACCGCTGAGCACCCGTTTGAGCCCTAGCGCGAACAGGATCGGGCCGGCGACCAGCGGCAGGTGCAGGTAGGTGTAGGCGTCGCGGGCCAGCGCCGACCGCGCTCGCGGATCCCGGGTGCGGTGCAGCACCTGTTCCAACGCCAGCGCCAGCGTGTCGAAGTACGCCCACCAGAGCGCGGCGACCACCGCCACCGCGAGCATCGCCGAGATGATCACCAGCCAGGTCAGCGGCAGCTCGACGACGAAGCCCGCGCCGAGCCCCAACGCGATGATCGTCTCGCCGAGCGCCACCAGCACGATCAGGGCGTGCCGCTCGGCCCAGTGCCCAGCCGAGAGCAGGGTCCAGTTGCTGCTGCCCAGGGCCACTGCCGCTCCGTACTCGACGACGATCGCCGCGATCCAGAACAGCAGCCGCAGCCCGACCTCGCCCGGCTCGTCGGCGAGCCGCTGCGGCAACAGCGCGGCGGCCAGCACCAGTGTGCCGACCACCGCCGCCCGTCCCGCCGCGGCCAGGAAACGGCGACGCAGCTCGGGATCGCCCCGGGCCAGCCAGCCCAGGATGCCCACCTGGACGGCCCGGACGAGGAAGTAGCAGATCGCGAACACCAGCGGCCCGGACAGCCCACCGGCCTCGCTGCGGAATGCCTGCGGCATGGCGAGCGCGAAGACCAGGGCCCCGCCCATGGTGGCGAACGCGAGGAAGGGCAGCACCCCCTGGTCGGTACGGACCAGGTTGCCGATCACCGCGAAGCCGGTCCAGGCCCACCAGAGCAGCACCAGCACGACCACGCACTGGAGCAGGCCGCGCGGCGTGAAGTTGTCGGCGGTGAGCGTGGTGACCTGGATGAAGGCGAAGACGAAGACCAGGTCGTAGAAGAGCTCCAGGCGGGTGGCGCGGGACCCGGGTGCACCCGGTCGCACCCCGCGCGACCAGCGCACACCCCTGAGTCCGTCCACCCCGGCAGTCTGCCCGGCACCGACCGGCAGGCGGGGTCGATCAGCCGGATCGACACCGTCGCGCCACGCTCAGGCGATGACGCTCGGCTCCCGCCACCGGGGCAGGCCGGCGCGGTCCAGGTCGTACCGGACCGCGGCGATCCGGCCCACCGCCTCGACCAGGTCCGCGGCGGGCAGGGTGAAGGGCAGCCGCAGGAAGCGTTCCAGCGTGCCGTCCAGGCCGAACCGGGGTCCCGGCGCCAGGCGTACGCCGACCTCCTCGGTCGCCCGGGCCAGCGCGCTGGAGATCGGGCCGTCCAGTTCGGCCCAGAGCGTCACGCCGCCGCGCGGCACGGTGACCCGCCACTCCGGCAGCCGGTCGGCCAGCGCGCCGAGCAACGCGTCCCGTTGCGCCGCCAGTTGCGTACGCCGGGCGGCGACGATGCCCGGCGCGGCGGCCAGCAGGTGCACGGCGACGAGCTGGTCCAGCACCGGACTGGACATGTCGACGCCGACCCGGGCCGCGGCCAGCCGCTGCACCTGCGGCGCGGAGGCCCTGATCCAGCCGATCCGTAGACCGCCCCAGAAGGGCTTGCTCATGCCGCCGATGCTGACCACCCGGGAGTGGCGGTCGAAACTCGCGGTCGGTGGCGGCAGTGTGGTGCCGTCCAGCGGCAGGTCCACGAAGGACTCGTCGATGACCAGGTCGGTGCCGACGGCATGCGCGGTGGTCACCAGCCGCTCGCGCAGCTCCGCCGCCATCAGGTGCCCGGTCGGGTTCTGGAAGTCCGGGATCAGGTAGGCCACCCGGGGGCGTGCCTGTCGGAGCGAGCCGAGCATCAGGTCGGCGTCCCAGCCGGTGGCGTCGGCGGCCAGGCCGTGGGTGGTGATCCGGGCCCGTCGGGCGGCCAGCGCGGCCAGCGCGTTGGGGTAGCTCGGTGACTCGACCAGCACCCCGCCGCCCGGCGCCAGGGCCAGGCGGAGCACCAGGTCCAGGGCGTGCTGGGTGCCGTTGGTGACCATGATCTGGTCGGGTGAGGTGGGTAGTCCCCGGTCGGTGTAGCCCTGGGCCACCGCCTCCCGCAGCTCGATGATGCCGGTCGGGTGATAACCGGCCCCGCCCAGGTAGCGGGGCAGGTCCTCGGTCGCGGCCTGGGCCGCCGGCAGCAGCTCCGGTGGGGCGGCCAGCGCCGCCACCCCCAGGTCGATCATGTCCCGGTCGTCGAGCGGGATCCAGAGCCCGTTGGGCGCCACCCGGTGCGTGCCGGGCAGCCGGGTCCAGCTTCCCGCACCCCGGCGGCTGGACAGGTGCCCGCTGTCGCGCAGTTCACGGTACGCGGCGGTGACGGTGGTCCGGCTGATCCGCAACGCCTCGGCCAGGTCCCGTTCCGCCGGCAGGCGTACGCCCAGCGGCAGTCGTCCGTCGGCGAGCAGGCCGCGTACCGCGCCGGCCAGCGCGGCGTAGTCGGGACTGCGCCGTCGCCCGGGCAGGGCATGCCACTGGCCGAGCAGTCGGGCCAATTGCGCCCCGCGCACCTGACTCGCCATGGCCACTCCCGGAAAATTGGCTCTATGCGTGCCCAGATTGGCCCCTAGAGTGGCATGCGTGACCCTGATTGGCAACCTCCGCCACCGGCCGGTCCGGCGACTGACCCAACTCCACGTCGGCCTCGTCCTCTACGGCTTCAGCATGGCGCTGATGATCCGTTCCGAGCTGGGCCTGAACCCCTGGGACGTGTTCCACCAGGGGCTCTCCCGGCTGACCGGGCTGACCATGGGCACCACGGTCATCCTGGTGGGCGCCCTGGTGCTGTTGACCTGGATCCCGCTGCGGCAACGTCCCGGCATCGGCACCGTGGCCAACGTGGTGGTGATCGGCCTGGCCGTCGACGCGACGCTGGCCCTGCTGCCCACCGGCGGACCGCTGCCGGTGCGGATCGCGCTGCTGGTGGCCGGCATCGTCGGCAACGGCGTCGCCACCGCCCTCTACCTCGGCGCCCGGCTCGGGCCGGGGCCCCGCGACGGGCTGATGACCGGCCTCGTCGCCCGCCGGCCCGGCTGGTCGCTACGCCTGGTCCGCACCGCCATCGAGATCGGCGTGCTGGCCGTCGGCTGGCTACTCGGCGGGACGGTCGGCCTTGGCACCGTCGCGTACGCACTGACCATCGGCCCGCTCGCCCAGTTCTTCCTGCCGGTCTTCGACACCCCCGAGCCGGGACCCGCACCGGTCGAGACCGCGCCCGCCACCTGACGACGCCACCGTGCCACCCCGCGTACCGGCGGCACCGCCAACCGACACACGACATCGACCCTCGGCGATGGCGTCGTGACGCAGAGTCGCAGTGGGTCGGGTGGTGTTTCCTTCCCGCCGCACTGACGGCAGAATCTCCACATGGGGGAGAACGCCTGGCGTCGGACCGATGCGTGGATCTTCGTCTCGTTGGTGATCGCCAGCGGCGCGGGGAGGCACCGGCGCTCCCCGACAACCCGCCGGCCCGAGGGCGTACGCCTGGCCGACGTGATCTCCACGGCCGACCACCTCGACCGGACACTCCCCGAACGACACGACATCGAGGGCGCGATCCGTCGACTGCTCGGCGCCGGCCTGGTGGACGTCGCCGACGGCTGGTTCCGGATCACCGCCGACGGGGAGCGGCTCTGGCGTACCCGACCCAGCGCCGGACTGGCCACCACCGTCGACACCGTGCAGGGCGTGCTCAGCCGACGGCACCCGCCCGGCAACGCGGACTGGCACCTCGACGAGGCCGAGCACACCGCTGCCGTCCAGGAATACCTGGTCCGTTCCGTGCCGATGCCCCGCCGCTCGCCCGAGGGCCATTCCGGCCGGGGCTGAGCGCTCCGGACAGCGACCGGGGCTGAGCGTCTGAGGCTGGCCGCTTGGGTCAGCGGACGGGGTGACCCGCGCCGCGCAACGCGTCCTTGACCTCGGTGACGGTCAGCTCGCCGAAGTGGAAGACGCTCGCCGCGAGGACCGCGTCGGCACCCGCGCCGATCGCCGGAGGGAAGTGCGCCACCTCGCCCGCGCCACCGCTGGCCACCACCGGCACGTCGACCACCCGGCGCACCGCGGCGATGAGTTCGAGATCGAACCCGGCCTTGGTGCCGTCGGCGTCCATCGAGTTCAGCAGGATCTCCCCGGCACCCAGCTCCGCGCCGCGTGCGGCCCACCACACCGCGTCCAGCCCGGTCCCCCGCCGGCCGCCGTGCGTGGTGACCTCGAAACCGCTGTCGGTGGTGCCGGACGGTGCCCGCCGCACGTCCAGCGAGAGCACCAGCACCTGACGGCCGAACCGGTCCGCGATCTCGGCGATCAGCTCCGGCCGGGCGATGGCCGCGGTGTTCACCCCGACCTTGTCGGCACCGGCGCGCAGCAGCGTGTCCACGTCCGCCACCGCACGCACGCCACCGCCCACGGTCAGCGGGATGAAGACCGACTCGGCGGTACGCCGCACCACGTCGAGCATGGTGCCCCGGTCGCTGGAGGAGGCGGTCACGTCCAGGAAGGTCAGCTCGTCCGCGCCCGCCCGGTCGTACGCCGCCGCCAGCTCGACCGGGTCACCGGCGTCCCGCAGGTCGAGGAAGTTGACCCCCTTGACCACCCGACCGGCGTCCACGTCGAGACAGGGGATCACGCGCACCGCCACCGTCATGCCGGAAAGCCTATCGCTCGGTGCCGGTGCGCTGACCGGCCGTACCCGGGCCCCCAGCCGGCTGAGTTGTTAGCAGGGGACCCTTCCTCTACCGCAGGCGTTCTAGAGCCCCTCCTTACCGCTCGGCGAGGGTCTCCAGGGCCTGGGCGACGGTGAACGCGCCCGCGTAGAGCGCCTTGCCGGCGATCACGCCCTCCACGCCGATCGGCTCCAGCGTCGCCAGCGCCCGCAGGTCGTCCAGGGTCGAGACGCCCCCGGAGGCGATCACCGGGGCGTCGGTGCGGCCACACACCGCCCGCAGCAGGTCCAGGTTCGGCCCGCGCATGGTGCCGTCCTTGGTGATGTCGGTGACCACGTACCGGGAGGCGCCGGCCTTGTCCAGCCGCTCCAGCACCTCGTACAGGTCACCGCCGTCGCGGGTCCACCCGCGCGCCGCCAGGGTCCGACCCCGCACGTCCAGCCCGATCGCGACCCGGTCGCCGTACTCGCCGCAGATCCGGTCGCACCACTCCGGGTCCTCCAGCGCCGCGGTGCCGATGTTCACCCGCTCGGCGCCGGTGGCCAGCGCGGCCCGCAGGGACGCGTCGTCCCGGATGCCGCCGGACAGTTCGACCCGTACGTCGAGCCGACGCACCACCTCGGCGAGCAGCGCCGCGTTGGAGCCCCGGCCGAACGCCGCGTCGAGGTCGACCAGGTGGATCCACTCGGCACCGTCCTGCTGCCAGGCCAACGCGGCCTCCAGCGGATCGCCGTAGGTGGTCTCGCTACCCGCGGCGCCCTGCACGAGTCGGACGGCCTCGCCGTCGGCGACGTCCACGGCGGGCAACAGGGTGAGGCTCACGAATCTTGGTCCTCTCAGATCAGGAACGGCGGTTCAGGGCGATCACCACGATCACCGGCAGAACGAGCAACAACAACACGATCAACAACAGCCGCAGCCCCAGGTCGGGGACGAGCAGCCAGATCAGGACCACCGCCGCCAGGGTCAGCGCCACGATCGCGGCACGTTCACCCCGGGAGTACCGGAGCAACCGACCGGTCCGGCCCCGGCGGACGGTGGGCACGAACCGGCGGACCAGCGCTCGACGCCGGGCCCGGCGGGCCATCGCCCGTTCCCGGACCACCTGACGTCGGGCGGCCTCCGCCTCGCGGACCGCGCGACGGCGGGCCCGTTCCTTGCTCACCGGCGCCCCCGCGTACGCCCGGTCGTCCCCGGCCGCCGGGCCCTGCCCTGGTCAGCCACCGACGGGCACCGTGGCCAGCCAGTTGCGCAGCAGGGCGGCACCGGTGTCGGCGGACTTCTCCGGGTGGAACTGAGCGGCCGACAGCGCACCCCGTTCCACCGCCGCGACGAAGTCACGGTCGTGGTGGGCGGTGGTCACCCTGGCCCCGGCCTCGGTCAGCGCCGCCACGTCACCGGCCGCGTACGAGTGCACGAAGTAGAAGCGGCTGTCGGCGGGCAGACCGGCGAAGAGCACCGAACCCACCGGCGCCTGCACGGTGTTCCAGCCCATGTGCGGCAACCGGGCGGCGGGGAGCCGGCTGACGCCACCCGGCAGCAGACCCAGCCCCTTGGTGACCACCCCGTGCTCGTCACCGGACTCGAAGAGGATCTGCATGCCCACGCAGATGCCCAGCACCGGCCGACCGGCGGCGACCCGCTCGGCGATCACCGGACCCGCGCCGATCTCCTCGATGCCGGCCATGCACGCGGCGAAGGCACCCACCCCGGGCACCACCAGACCATCGGACTCGGCGGCGGCGGCCAGGTCTCCGGTGACCACCACGTCGGCACCGGCGGCGGCCAGCGCCCGTTCCGCCGAGCGCAGGTTGCCCGACCCGTAGTCGAGCACCACGACCCGGCGCGGCGCACCCTCGTCACCGACCGGACGAGTGCTCACCTCGGCCACTATCCCTCCCCCGGCAGCAGCCACAGCACACCGGCGACGCTGGCCAGCACGGCCAGCAGCCCGCACACCACCACCGCGCCCCGGGGCGCGCCCTGCCGGTGCAGCGAGAGCGTCCCGCCCACCAGCACCCCGGCGAAGATCAGCAACAGCGTCGGCAGCACCCCGCCCATCAGCGGCACCCCCGCCCGGTCACGCCCCGGCCGGTCACAGCGCGCCCTTGGTGCTCGGGATCGCACCGGCGGAGCGCGGGTCCAGCGCGGTCGCCTCGCGCAGCGCCCGGGAGACCGCCTTGAACTGCGCCTCCACCACGTGGTGGGCGTCCGGGTGCCCGCCGGGGCGGGCCGCCCGCAGCACGTCCACGTGCAGCGTGATCCGGGCCGCCTGACCGAACGACTCCCAGATGTGCCGGGTCATGCTGGTCGGGTAGACCGGCCCGATGTACGGCGCCAGCGCCGGCTCGTCGTGCACCACGTACGGCCGGCCGGACAGGTCGACGGCGGCCCGGACCAGCACCTCGTCCATCGGGACGACGGCCGAGCCGTACCGCCGGATGCCGGCCTTGTCGCCCAGCGCCTGGTCGAACGCGGCGCCCAGCGCCAACGCGGTGTCCTCCATCGTGTGGTGGGCGTCGATCTCCAGGTCACCCACGGTCTGCACGGTCAGGTCGAAACCGCCGTGCCGGGCGATCTGGTGCAGCATGTGGTCGTAGAAGCCGACCCCGGTGCTGATCTCGACCGCTCCGGTGCCGTCGAGGTCGATCTCCACCAGGACCTTGGTCTCCTTGGTGATCCGCTCCACCCGGGCGGTCCGGCTCATGATGTGGTGCCTTTCGGTCGCGGCGGGGCGGCCTGGCCCTCGCGCTGGGTCTCGTCCACGGCGGCAAGGAAGGCGTCGGTCTCGGCCGGGGTGCCGGCGGTGACCCGCAGCCAGCCGGGCAGGCCGACGTCGCGGACCAGCACCCCCTGCGCCAGCATCGCGCGCCAGGCCACGCTCTGGTCGCCGCCCACCTCGTAGAGCACGAAGTTGGCGTCGCTGTCGGCCACCCGCAGGCCCCGCTCGCGCAGCGCGGCGACGATCCGGTCCCGTTGGCGCATGATCTCCGCCACGGTGCCGAGCAGCGTCTCGCGGTGCGCCAGCGCCGCCCGCGCGGCGGCCTGGGTGAGCGCCGAGAGGTGATACGGCAGGCGTACGAGCTGCACCGCCGCCACCACGGCCGGGTCGGCCGCCAGGTAGCCCAGCCGCCCGCCGGCGAACCCGAACGCCTTGCTCATCGTGCGGGTCACCACCAGCCGAGGGTGCCCGGGCAGCACCGCCAGGGCGCTGACCGTCCCCGGCCTGGCGAACTCCGCGTACGCCTCGTCGACCACCACCATGCCCGACGCCGCGTCCAGCACGGCGGTGACCACCGCCGGGTCGAGCGCGGTGCCGGTGGGGTTGTTCGGCGAGCAGAGGAAGACCACGTCGGGCCGGTGCTCACGGATCTGCGCCACCGCCTCGTCGGCGGTCAACCCGAAGTCGACGCCGCGCCGGGCCGGCACCCACCGGGTGCCGGTGCCCAACGCCAGCAGCGGATGCATCGAGTACGCCGGGGTGAAGCCGAGCGCGGTCCGCCCCGGTCCACCGAACGCCTGGAGGAGTTGCTGCTGGATCTCGTTGGAGCCGTTGGCCGCCCACACCCCGTCGCCGGTGAGCCCGTGGCCGACGTACTCGGCCAGGTCGGCGCGGAGCGCCACCGCGTCGCGGTCCGGGTACCGGTTGAGGTCCCGCAGCTCGGCGGCGACGGCCTTGCCGATCGCCTCCACCACCGGCTCCGGCACCGGGTAGGAGTTCTCGTTGGTGTTCAGCCGCACCGGCACGTCGAGCTGCGGCGCGCCGTACGGCGACAGCCCACGCAGATCGTCCCGGATCGGCAGGTCGGACAGCTCGGTCATGACGGGTCCTGAGGGAATCGGGCCGACACCGCCTGGCCGTGCGCGGGCAGGTCCTCCGCGGTGGCCAGCGCCACCACGTGCGGGGCCACCTCCCGCAGCGCCTCCTCGGTGTACTCGACCAGGTGGATGCCGCGCAGGAAGGACTGCACCGAGAGCCCGGAGGAGTGCCGGGCACAGCCGCCGGTGGGCAGCACGTGGTTGGAACCGGCGCAGTAGTCGCCCAGCGACACCGGCGAGTACGCGCCCACGAAGATCGCCCCGGCGTTGCGTACCCGCATCGCCCACTCGCGGGCGTCGACGGTCTGGATCTCCAGGTGCTCCGCCGCGTACGCGTCGACCACCCGCAGCCCGGCGGCCAGGTCGTCGACGAGCACGACGCCGCTCTGCTCCCCGCCCAGCGCGGTGCCGACCCGGTCGGCGTGCTTGGTGGCCGGCACCTGCCGGGCCAGTTCGCGGTCCACCGCGTCGGCCAGCGCCACCGAGGGGGTGACCAGCACGCTCGCCGCCAGCGGGTCGTGCTCGGCCTGGCTGATCAGGTCGGCGGCGACGTGCGCCGGGTCGGCGGTGTCGTCGGCGAGGATGGCGATCTCGGTCGGACCGGCCTCGGCGTCGATGCCCACCACGCCCCGCAGCAGCCGCTTGGCGGCGGTGACCCAGATGTTGCCCGGCCCGGTGATCATGTCGACCGGAGCGCAGTGCGCGCTGCCGGCGGCGTCCACCGCGCAGCCGTACGCCAACATGGCCACCGCCTGCGCCCCGCCGACGGCGTAGACCTCGTCGACGCCGAGCAACGCGCAGGCCGCCAGCACCCGGGCGTCCGGCAGCCCGCCGTTCTCCTTCTGTGGCGGCGAGGCCACCACCAGCGACCGGACTCCGGCCGCCTGGGCGGGCACCACGTTCATCACCACGGTCGACGGGTACATCGCCAGGCCGCCGGGAACGTAGAGACCGACCCGGTCGACCGGCACCCAGCGTTCGGTGACCGTGCCGCCCGGCACGACCTGGGTGGTGTGGTCGGTGCGCCGCTGGTCGTCGTGCACCTTGCGGGCCCGGCTGATCGACTCCAGCAGCGCGGCGCGGACCTGCGGGTCGAGGGTGTCCTCCGCCGCGGCGATCGCCTCGACCGGCACCCGCAGCACGTCCGGGGAGATCCCGTCGAACCGCTCGCTGGCCTCGCGGACCGCCTGGTAGCCATGCTCACGGACCGCCTCCACGATCGGGCGGATGCGCTCGACGGCCACCGACACGTCGAGCTGGGCACGGGGCAGCAGGTGGCGTGGGTCGGGCTCGCCACCGCGCAGGTCGATCCGGTTCAACACCCCTGCGAGTCTAGGCGGCCCGCCGACGGGCCGACCGACGCCGCCCGCTGTCCGGGACGGTGAGCCGGGACACGCCGGTGGCGCCGAGTGGGGCTACGCTCGATCACGTGACCGCACGGCTGCCGGTGTTCCCGCTCACCACGGTGCTCTTCCCCGGTTTGGTGCTGCCGCTGCACATCTTCGAGGAGCGCTACCGCGCGCTGGTCCGCCACCTGGTCGACCTGCCACCGGGTACGCCCCGCGAGTTCGGTGTGGTGGCCATCCGCAGTGGCTGGGAGGTGGCTCCCGGCCCCGGCCGGGTCACCCCGGGCACCGGCGAGGTGACGCTGCACGAGGTGGGCTGCACCGCCGAGCTGCGGGAGGTCGCCGAGTTGCCCGACGGCGGGTTCGACATCGTCACCGTGGGCAAGCGACGGTTCCGGGTCACCGAGATCGACTCCGCCTCCGCGCCGTACCTGACGGCCGAGGTGCAGTGGCTGCCCGAGCCGAGTGGCCCGGACGAGGCCGCCTCGTTGCTCGCGGCCCGGGTCACCGCCGTGTTCCGGCAGTACCTCGGGCTGATGCGGGCCGAGCCCGAGCAGCTCAGCGAGCAGTTGCCCGAGGACCCGACGGTGCTCTCCCACCTGGTGGCCGCGACCGCGGCGTTGACCCTGGCCGACCGGCAGCGGCTGCTGGCGATCGACGACACCGCCGCCCGGCTGCGCGCCGAGCTGACGCTGCTCAACCGCGAGGCGGCTCTGCTGCGCCAGGTGCGGGCGGTGCCGGTGCCGCTGGCGGAGCTGGCCACGGCGCCGCCGGCTCCGAACTGACCGGCGGCGGCACCGGCCCGCCCGGGTAGCCGAGCGGCGGTGGCACAGTCCCGTCCGGATAGCCGACCGGCGGTGGCACGGTCCCGCCCGGATAGCCGGCCGGCGGGACGAACCAGGCCGGGTCGGGCTCCGGCTCGGGACGCAGCGACGGCCACCGGGACCAGCCCGCCAGCAGCGTGTACGCCACCGCGGCCCCGAACGCCGGCAGCAGCAGGTTGCCGTGCGGCACCGGCAGCACGCCGAGCACCATCTCGATGCCGCCGGCCCGCAGGTCGGCGGGTTTGGCCAGCCGGGCGCCGTCCGGCGCGCTCTCCAGCAGCCGCTCGTAGCCGCCCAACCCGATGCGCCGCCCCACCTGCCAGGCGACCAGGGCGGCGGCGAGACCACCGGTCACCACGACGACCAGGCCGACCGGCCCCCGGTAGCGCCGCAGCACCAGCCAGACGACGAGCGCGGCGAGCACCCCGAAACCGAGACCGAGCAGGCTGAACCAGCCGTCGGCGGCGATCGGCTGCTCCGGCTGCGCCTGCCCGTAGACGGCCTGACCGGGAGCACTCTTGACCACCGGGGTGGCCGGGGCGAGCACCGCCCAGAGCAGCCCCAGCGGGACACCCAGCAGGCCCATCACGAGCGCCGTCAGGGCACCGGCCCGCAGCGTACGGGCGGGACGGCGCGGCGGTCCGGTCGGCGGCTGCGGGACGGCCGGCGGTACCGGTGCGGGCGGTTCGGCGGCGGGGGTCTCCGGGCTCACCCGTTGATCCTCGCAGTTGCCGTCGGACGCCGTGCACGGTGTCGCCACTCCGCCACCACCGTCGGTGGTGAGCTGCCCGGACGCGTCACCGGCCGAAGGGCTCCAGCATCGCCGCCGCCGCCCGCAGCCACGCCTGCCGGGTCTCGCCCTGGAGTTGGTGGTACTCGATCGAGGAACCGGTCTCCAGCGCCGGGTCGTACGGCACCACGGTCACCGCCCGGGTCCGGGTCGCGAAGTGCCGCTCCAGGTCACCCTGCAACGGCAGCCGGCCCGGCGTCGGGCAGGAGATCAGCGTGACCGCGTTGTCGGCCAGCTCCCCCATCCCCTCCTCGTGCAGCAGGTCGAGCATCCAGTCGGCGCTGAACGCGGCGTCCTCGCGCGGCACGGTGGTGACCACGAGCTGGTCGGCGGCCTGCATGACGGTACGCCAGTTCGGACTCTCCACGTTGTTGCCGGTGTCCACGCAGATCACGTCGTGGGTGCGGCGCAGCAGTTCGAGCACCCGCTTGACGGTGAACTGGTCCAGCCGTTGGGCGAACCGGGGGCTCTCCTCACCGGCCAGCACGTCGTACGAGCCGTCGGAGGCGTGCCGCAGGTAGTCGTCGAGGATCTCCAGCAGCTCCGGTCCCTCGCGGATCTCGATCTGCACCAGGTCGGAGACGAGGTGCCGGATCGTCCGGGCATGCCGGGCGCTGCCGGCGCGCAGCCCGAGGGTGCCCCGCAACTCGTTGTCGTCCCAGGCCAGCACGCCCCGCCCACGTACGCTGCCGACGGTCGCCGCGGCCAGCACGGTCGCGGTGGTCTTGTGCACGCCGCCCTTGGGGTTGGCGAAGGCGATCACCCGAGGGGTGCCCAGGTCCCGCCGCAGCACGGCGGCGGCCCGTTCCAGGTCGCCACCGGGGTTCTGCGCCCGCCACTCGAAGCGTCCCGGGCGACCGCCGACCGCGCCCGGTGGCGCCGCCGGGGGCGCCTGGGCCGGCGGCCCGGGCGGTGCCGTCGGCGGCGCGGGTGCCGGCGGGGAGGGCGGCTGGTAACCACCGTTGTCCAGCAACGCGTACCGCGACTCCACCGGCGGGGCGGCGTGCCGGTAGCCGTTGTCCAGCAACGTGTACCGCGACTCGCTCGGGTCGGCACCCCGTTGGTCGGGGCGGCGCGGCTCAGGGCGGCGCTCGGGACGACGCTGCTCGGGCACCGGCGGATATCCCGGATCACCCGGATAGCCGGGCTCCGGCGGGTGACTCCCGGGCGGCCCGGGGTACGTCGGGGCGGGACGCGGCGGCTCGACCCGGTAGCTCGCCTCGGCCCGGTAACCGGGCTCCACACCGTACGGCTGCCGGTGAGGCGGCGGAGGTCCCATCGGCGGAGGTCCGACCGGTGGCGGTCCCATCGGCGACTGCCCGCCCGGCGGCGGTCCGACCGGCGCCACCCGCCCGGAGTAGCCGGGACCCGGCCCTCGGCGCGGCAGCGGATCGGGCGACGGTGGCGGCTGCTCCTCGTCGGCCTGCCGCTCGGCGGGCTGGTCGCCGCCGCGACCGCCCAGGCGGGCTCGATCCAGCAGCGCCCGCCAACGCGGTGCCGGTTCGGCGGGCCGTCCCCAACCGGTCTCGCTGCCGTCCACGGCTCGCCCTCCCAGCGCTTTGGTTTCCGTCTGACAGGCTACGAACGAAACCCTATTCAGGCCACACCGGGCGACGTACCGATGTGTCCGCAACCGTCACGGTGTCGGGCTCGCTTCGCTCTGCTCGGCGCTGTCCACCGAGGTGGAGGCCGTCTCGCGCGGGATGACCGGGGGTACCGACGAGGGAACCGCCGGTGATGGTGACGAATCCGTCACCTCCGGCGAAGCCGACGCGTCGCGCTCCGGAGTCGACGTCGGCGTCGGCGAACCCGTCGCGGCGGTCGGCATCGGGGACGCGGTGTGACCGTGGTCGATCGGCGGCCGGACGACGTCCTGCTGCTCGGGCAGCGGCGGGGTGAAGACGGTGCGCTCCAACCGCCGTACCTCCGGGGCGGGGTCGACCACCCGCACCCCCGGCCGGGCGGCCACGCCGCGCAACTGCGCCGGTGCGGCCCGGACCACCAGCGCATAGAGACAGGCACAACCGGACCGGTACGCGGTGGCCTCCGCCGCCGCCACCTGCGCGCCGCTCTCGTAGAGCTCGCGCAGCTCGCGCTGCTGCGGTCCACCGCCGCCGAGCGCGGCGGCCCGGGCCCGGTAGTCGGTCGCCTCCTGCTCCTTGCGCTCGGCCAGCCGGGTCATCCCGGCGGTCACGTCCTCCGGCAGCCGCTGGGCGGGGATCCGGACGATCTCGGTCTGCCGGTCCGGCAGCGGCACCCGGCCGAAGACCACCGCCACGCCGACGTCGCCGACGACCGCCGCGAGCGACTGCGGCGTGCGGTACTCGGTCAACGAGACCAGCGCGTACGTGCCGTCGGTGCGGGACGCGCCGCCCAGCGCGGCCAGGTCCGCCGCGGCGGTGCGTTCGTAGCCGGGGATGGAGTCACCGTCGGAGACCCCGACCCGGGTCACCTCACCGACGGTGCGGTCCGGCACCGGTGGGCCGTTGGTGGCGAGCACGGCGGTGGTCAGCACGGCGGCGCAGGACAGCACCGCCACCCAGCCGAGCAGCGGGACCCGGGTCGGCCCGTGGCCGAGCCGGGTCATCGCGGCGGCGAGACGGGGCAGCAGCCGCTGGTCCAACTGCCGCAGCAGGTCGCCGGCACGCACGGGCAGCCCCCTCGTCGGGTCGGTCTCCACGGGTGGGGCGCGTCAGTCGCGGAGGAGTTCCAGCGCACGTCCCAGGTCGTCAGGGTAGTCGCTGACGAAGCGGACCTCGTCCCCCGTACGGGGGTGCTGGAAGCTCAACTCTCTGGCATGCAACCACTGCCGATCCAGTTCGAGCCGGGCGGCGAGCGTCGGGTCCGCACCGTACGTCAGGTCACCGACGCAGGGGTGCCGCAGAGTGGAGAAGTGCACCCGGATCTGGTGGGTGCGACCGGTCTCCAACCGGACGTCGACCAGACTGGCCGACGGGAACGCCTCGATCGTGTCGTAGTGGGTGATGCTGGGCTTGCCGCCGGAGACCACCGCCCAGCGGTAGTCGTGGTGCGGGTGCCGGTCGATCGGGGCGTCCACGGTGCCCCGCAGCGGGTCCAGGTGGCCCTGCACCACCGCGTGGTACCGCTTCTCCACCTCGCGGTACTTGAAGGCCCGCTTCAGCACGCTGTACGCCTGCTCGCTCTTGGCCACCACCATCACGCCGGTGGTGCCGACGTCGAGCCGGTGCACCACGCCCTGGCGCTCGGCCGCGCCGCTGGTGGCGATGGTGTGCCCGATCGCGGCCAGCCCGCCGATCACCGTCGGGCCGCTCCAACCCGGGCTCGGGTGCGCCGCCACGCCGACCGGCTTGTCCACCACCACGATGTCGTCGTCGGCGTGGACCACCCGCAGTCCCGGCACCGCCTGCGGCACCACCACCGGCGCGGTGGCCGGCGGCGGCAGCGTCACCTCCAGCCAGGAGCCCGCCCGGACCTTGTGCGAGTTGGGCCGTACCGCGCCGTCGACCAGCGCCGCGCCGTCGTCGACGAGCGCGGCGGCGGCGGTACGGGAGAGGCCGAACAGTCGGGCGACGGCCTGGTCCAGCCGCATCCCGTCGAGACCGTCGGGGACGGGCAGGCTGCGGTGGTCGCCGCCGGCGGCGAAGGTGGCCGTCATGCCCGCTCCCGCCGTCCGTCGTCGGTCGTCGGTCGCTCGGCCCGGGGCCCCGGACCGGCGTCGTCGCCGGGCGGCGTCGCGTCGTCGGTCCCGGCCGCCGGTGCGGGCGGCTCCTCGCCGACGGCCCGGGTGCCGTCGCGCTGCCGGCCGGTGAACTCCAGGCCGACGGCGAGCACGACACCGCAGACCAGGGCGCTGTCCGCGATGTTGAAGATCGGGAAGACCCGGCCGTACGGGTCGAAGACGCTGATCATGTCGACCACGTGCCCGACGAACCAGCCCGGTGCCCGGAAGATCCGGTCGATCAGGTTGCCGGTCACACCGCCGACCACCAGGCCGAGCGAGATCGCCCACGGCACCGAACGCAGCGTCCGCGCCATCCAGGCGATCCAGCCCAGGACGCCGAGCCCGATCACCGGGAAGATGAAGGTGTAGTCCGAACCCATGCTCCACGCGGCCCCGCTGTTGCGGGTCAGCGAGAAGTACAGCGCGCCGCCGAGCAGGCGTACCGGCTCCCGGTCGCTCAGCTCCTGCAAGGCCAGGTGCTTGGTGAACAGGTCGACCGCCACCGCGAACAGCGCGAGGCTGAGCAGGATCGTGACCGGCCGGCGCCGCGACTTCGTGGCGGCGCCCGGCTCGGCGGTGCCGGGCCCCGCGGGCGGTGCTGCGCTCATTCGCTCCCCATCGACGATCGCGGCGGTGCTGTCGCACCGCCGCGCACCAGTGCCGGGGAGACAGCCGTCAGCGCCGCTCCTCCAGCTGCTTGCAGGTCACGCAGAGAGTGGCCGACGGGAACGCGGCCAGGCGCTCCACCGGGATGGGGTTGCCGCACCGCGCGCACCAGCCGTAACCACCTTCGTCGAGCCGCTCCAGCGCGCGCTCGACCTGCGTGATCCGTTCCAGGATGCTGTTGGCGAGGGAGATCTCCTGCTCCCGCTCGAGCGTCTTGGTGCCGGTGTCGGCCTGGTCGTCCCCGGCCGAGTCGGTCAGGCGGTCGCGCTGCAGCTCGGTGATCTCGCTCAGCGTCTGATCGTACTCGGCGCGCAACTCGTCATGGCGGGCCGCCAGCGCGGCACGGATCTTCTCGGTCTCCGCGGCACTGCGGGTGGACTTCGGCGCTGGCTTGCGGCCTGCGGTCCTGGTGTCGGCTGGCTTGGCCATAGTCGCTCCCTCGGCCACGGCACCACGGGAAATCCGCGGCGCCTGGACAGGGGCCGCCGGCATCGGCTGCCCCAGGTACAAAACGGGCGCGCGGCGAACTGGCCGCGCACTCCGGAGGTTGGCAAGGATACGGAACGTACAGGCGTCCGACAATCTGCCGCACCGAAACGCCCTATCCGCCCCGATTCATGCCATTACCGGGGCAGGGGGAACGCTAGCAGATCGCGACCACGTCGCCGGCCGGTTCGCCGTCCTCGTCCCCCGGTCCACCGTCGACGATGGAGGCTGTCAGCGGGAGGTCGTGGTCCGCGACTCGGGTGGCGGTGCCGGTCAACCGGGCGGGTCCGCACCGTCGCGCAGCCGGGACAACCGCGACACCGGATCCGGCCCGGCGTCGGCGACCAGGAAGAGTTTGTCGCGGCTGGCCGCGCCCGCCCGCAGCGACACGGCCGCCGGCCGCACACCGAGCGCCTCGGCCAACGCCCGGCGCGCCGCCTCGGTGGCGCGTCCGTCCACCGCCCGAGCGTTGACGGCGATCACCAGGGCGGGACCGTGCGGACCGTCGAACCGGCCGCCCACCCGGGCACGGGACGCCCCGGGCTTCACCCGTACGGCGACGGTGAGCACCTCGGCCACGGCTCAGCGGCGGCCGGACTCGGAGAGCAGGACGGTGCCGGGGGTGCAGAGCCCGCACGGTGTGAAGCCGAGCTCCGCCGCCTCGGCGGCGGGCAGCGGCTCGTGGTCGCGCCCGACCAGATGCACGCACTCGGCCAGGTGATAGCGGGGTCGCCCGTCGACCACCCGGACCTCGTCCGGCAGCCGGGCCAGCCGTGCGGCCTGCTCCGGCGTGATCTGCTGGGCGGCCGGCTCGTCGTCGTACCCGTCGACCACCGCGCCCTCGACCGGGGCCTCCGCCTCGACCGTCACCGGCGAACCGGGTGGTTGCCGCCACCCGGAGTCGCCGGTGTCGACGGTCGGCGGGACGTGCTGCGTCGGGATGCCCGACGGACTTTCCTGGACGGCCGAGCCGGTGGCGTCGTCCGGTGCCCGGTCACCACGGGCCGCCGCGCGACCGGTGGCGGCCTGGCGGGCGCCGGTGACCAGGGCGACGGCAGCCAGCAGGCTGGCACCGATCGAGACGACCAGCAGCGGACTGGAGCCGCCGGCCAGACCGAGCACCAGCAGCACCACGGCGACGAGGATGAGCGCCAGACTGACGACTATCACCGCTCACCCCCGCCGCGTCGTACCGATGAGGCAGGGCGGGCGACCGCCGTGTCGACGACGGCCACCGGCCCGAATCAGCGACCGGCCTCGAGAGCGCCGGAGCGACCGCCGCCGTAGGACCCGGCGAGCCCGGCGGCGGCCAGGCCGTTGCCGGCGGCCCGGGTGCCGTCCCCGCGGGTCATCTCGGCCTCCAGGCCCTGACCGCGACCGTCGAGGTCCCGCAGCTGGCTCTCCAGGTACGCCTTGAGCCGGGTGCGGTACTCGCGCTCGAACTGCTTGAGCTCCTCGATGTGCTTCTGCAGCGCGGTGCGCTTGGCGTCCAGGCCGCCCATGGCCTCCTGGTGCCGCTGGCGGGCATCCCGCTCCAGCGCGTCGGCCTTGGCCCGCGCCTCACGGGTGACCTCCTCGGCCTTGGAACGGGCCTCGGAGAGCAGCTGGTCGGCCTCGCGGCGCGCGTCGGAGACGTGGTCGTCCGCCGTGCGCTGGGCCATCATCAGCACCCGCAGCGCCTGCTGCTCGCCGTCGCCGCCCGGCACCGCACCACCGGCGGAGCGGGTCTGCTCCAGCTCGGCCTGCATCGCGCGCGCGGCCTGCTCGGCGGCGGCCTTGTCCCGCTGCACGCGGTCGAGCTGCGCCTTGACGTCGTTGAGCTCGGCGGCGAGGCGGGCGTCGCCACCGGGACCGGCCGGGGCGCCACCCCGACCGCCGCGCTCCACCTGGGCGCGCAGCTCGTTGTTCTCCTCGATCAGACGGGCGAGTTCGCGCTCGACCTCGTCCAGGAAGGCGTCGACCTCCTCCTCGTCATAGCCCCGCTTGCCGATCGGCGGCTTCTTGAAGGCGACGTTATGGACGTCGGCCGGGGTCAGCGGCATCGAAACTCCTCGGGTCAGTTGCGGCCGCGATAGCGCGTCGGTCATCAGGCGGTCCTGATGATCGCCGGCTCTAACACAAACCTCATCAGCACGAACAGGATAACCAGGAGCACAAGGGAGGCCAGGTCGATGCTCACGGTACCAATTCGCAGCGGAGGGATCACACGCCTCAACGCCCAGAGCGGGGGATCAGTGACGCTCCACACGGATTCCAGTCCGGCCGATGCTCCGCGACCAGGTTGCCAACGCCGCCCGTACTGCAGGACGGCGCTCAACACGAAACGGGCCAAAAGAACGATCAGAAAGACATACGTGATCAGGTAGAGAACCTGTAGCAAGATCGACAACACGGCTTGTGGCGTCCCTCGGGTCGGGCGGGTCAACTCAGGCTGAAGAACCCACCCTCAGCGATCTTGGCCTTGTCCTCCGCGGTGACCTGGACGTTGGCCGGCGAGAGTAGGAACACCCGGTTGGTCACGCGCTCGATCGTACCGCGCAGTCCGAACGCCAACCCGGCGGCGAAGTCCACCAGACGGCGGGCATCCGCCTCGTCCATCTCGGTGAGGTTGATGATCACGGGTACGCCGTCCCGGAAGTGCTCGCCGATGGTCCGCGCCTCCCGGTAGGTGGTCGGGTGCAGCGTGGTGATCTGGTAGCGCTGCTCCTCCTCGGGCATCACCCGCTCACGCGGCTGCACCTGCGGCGCCAGGGCCAGGTTGTCCCGGGTGTGGTAGCTGTTCGCACCGGACGACTCGGCGGACGCCCGGGTGATCGACCGCACGCTGGACCGCTCGGCCCGCTCCGGCCGCTCCGACTCCAGCCGCTCGGAGTCGCCGAGGCGACCTCCGGCACGCTCGCTCAACCGCCCCCGGTCTCCGAGCCGCGGCCGCGGCGCGGGCGCCTCCTCCACCTCGTCGTCGTCATCGTCGGCGAACTCCTCGGCGTACCGGCTCTGCCGGTAACGCGACTCGCGGTAGCCACCCTTGTCGTAGCCACCGTCGTCGTAGGCCCGCTCCTCGTCCTCTTCGACCAGTCCGAGCCAGACCCCCGCCTTGCGCAGTGCACCCATCCCCGCGCCCTTCCCGTCCGCCGTGCGGCACACGCCCCCGCCGTGTCGCCTGTCGCGAGTGGGCCGTTCCTGCCCACTGGACCGGAACGGCAATCCTCCGACGCGCAATTCGCGTTGCACGTCACGCCCCCCGTGGCGAGGAAGACCGTTCCCGCAAACAACACTGATGTAATTTGCTTCTCTCGCGGCCAGGCTACCGCAGCGTGGGACGCATTCCGAGCAACGCGCTACCGACGCGGACATGTGTCGCGCCGTGAGCGATCGCCGCCTCCAGGTCGCCGCTCATGCCCGCCGAGAGCACCGTGGCGCCCGGATGCGCGGCGCGCACCTGCGCGGCGAGGTCGGCCAGTCGGGCGAACGCCCGCTCCGGCTCCCAGCCCAGCGGCGCCACCGCCATCAGACCGGCCAGCCGCAGGCCCTGGGCCGCGGCCACCGCCTCGGTGACCGGACCGAGCCCCAGATCCGGGTCGGCGCAGGACGGCACCGCCCCGCCCCGGGACGGGTCGCCGTCGATGCTGACCTGCACCAACACCTCCAACGGGCGGTCCCGTCCGCCGGCCGCGGCGGCCACCGTGGACGCCAGCCGGACGCTGTCGACGGACTGGACCATGTCGGCGTACCGGAGCACCGACTTCACCTTGTTACGTTGCAGCCGGCCGACGAAGTGCCAGCGGGGCGCGACCCCGGCCGCGGCGACCTCGGCGGCCTTCGGAGCCGCCTCCTGGTCGCGGTTCTCCCCCACGTCGGTCACGCCGAGCCCGGCCAACGCGACCACGTCCGCGGCCGGGTAGGTCTTGGTCACCGCGATCATCGTCACGTCGGCGCGGTCCCGGCCCGCGGCGGCACAGGCGTCGGCGATACGGGCGCGCACCCGGGCCAGCCCGGCGGCCAGTTCGGCACGCCGGTCGGGTCGCACCAGTGCGGGGCTGTCGGTCATCGGCGCCGCTCAGGACCCGTTCTTGAGGAAGTCGGGCACGTCGACGTCGTCGAACAGCACCCGACGCGGCGACTGCGTCGGCGCCGGCACGGCGGGCGACGACACGGCCTGGGTGCTCGGCTGCGCCGGCTGGTTCTGGTTCGTCTTGCGCG
The DNA here is from genome assembly GCF_053589795.1 of Micromonospora sp. NPDC003241. Lineage (NCBI taxonomy): Bacteria > Bacillati > Actinomycetota > Actinomycetes > Micromonosporales > Micromonosporaceae > Micromonospora > Micromonospora sp. NPDC003241. Next base: position 198,590 of record NZ_JBSFSO010000009.1, read on the forward strand.
TCGGCTCGGCCGCCTTGTACGCCGGAGTGCCACCGTCGAAGCCTGCGGCTATCACGGTCACCCGCACCTCGTCACCGAGGGCGTCGTCGATCACCGCGCCGAAGATGATGTTGGCGTCCGGGTGCGCCGCGTCGGTGACCAGCTGAGCGGCGTCGTTGATCTCGAACAGCCCCAGGTCGGAGCCGCCCGCGATGGAGAGCAGCACACCGCGCGCGCCGTCCATGCTCTGCTCCAGCAGCGGGCTGGAGATGGCCGCCTCGGCGGCCTCCACGGCGCGGTTCTCGCCGCGCGCGCTGCCGATGCCCATCAGCGCGCTGCCGGCGCCGCTCATCACGCTCTTGACGTCCGCGAAGTCCAGGTTGATCAGACCCGGCGTGGTGATCAGGTCGGTGATGCCCTGGACACCGGAGAGCAGCACCTGGTCGGCGGTGCGGAACGCGTCCATCATGCTGATGTTGCGGTCGCCGAGGGCCAGCAGCCGGTCGTTGGGGATGACGATCAGGGTGTCGCACTGGTTGCGCAGCTCGTCGATGCCGGCCTCGGCCTGCACCTGACGACGCTTGCCCTCGAAGGAGAACGGACGGGTCACCACACCGATGGTCAGCGCGCCCAGCTTTCGGGCGATGTTCGCCACCACCGGAGCGCCACCGGTGCCGGTGCCACCGCCCTCGCCGCAGGTCACGAAGACCATGTCGGCGCCCTTGAGCACCTCCTCGATCTCGTCGCGGTGGTCCTCGGCGGCGTTCTTGCCGACGTCCGGGTTGGCCCCGGCGCCGAGGCCCCGGGTCAGTTCGCGACCGACGTCGAGCTTCACGTCGGCGTCGCTCATCAGCAACGCCTGCGCGTCCGTGTTGATCGCGATGAACTCGACGCCCTTGAGCCCAACCTCGATCATCCGGTTGACGGCGTTGACGCCGCCGCCCCCGATGCCGACGACCTTGATGACCGCCAGGTAGTTGTGCGGAGGTGTCATCTCCGGTCCTTTCCCTTCGAGATTGGCTGCTCCCCGACCGGCTTCGGCGTGGCCAGACCTGCGGTCGACTCGGCTGTCACCCAGCGAGGGCGCGAGGCAAACCCTCACCCTCTACTAGAGGGTTACAGTTATGTCAACCACTGATCCTCTTCCGGGCAACGTAAGCGCAGCCGAGCGATGTGCCAAGGACCTTTCCGGCGTGTCGCCGGTGGAGCGGGACGCTTCACAGCCTGATCGGCCACTCACCGGAAGGTCACCACGTCCGGCGCGCTGACGTCGATCCGGTCGGCCTCCTCGCCGAGCAACGCGGTGGCGACCCGGGCCTTGTCCGCCCCGCGTGTCGCGTCACCCCAGAAGACCGTGCGGTCGTCGCGCAGCAGCACGCTGATCCGGGCCAGCCCCTCGACCCGGACCTCCGCCAGCTCACCGCGCAACTGCGGAGTGAGCTCGCCGAGCACCGTCAGCCCCGCCCGGGTGTCCGGATCGTCCGGCCCGGCGGCGGCCAGGCGCAGCAGCGGCAGCCCGTCCGGCCGCTGCGGCACCGTCCGGAACGCCACCCCGGCCGCGTCGATCACGTCGAACTGCTGATCGCGCGGCACCACCGCCACGCCGGTCCGCTCCGTCAGCCGCACCACCAGCCCGTCCGGCCAGTCCCGGTGCACGGTGGCCCGCTCCACCGGCGGCAGGGTGCCGATCCGGGCGGCCAGCTCGGCCAGGTCGACCCGGGCCAGCGGCGCGCCGTCGGACACCCCGGCCGCCTCCCGCACCTGCACGGCCGTGACCAGCTCGGCGCCCTCCACCCGCATCTCGCGTACCCCGAACAGGCCGGTGCCGAGCAGCGTCCACGCGACCAGACCGGCGAGGGCGAGCACGCCACCGGCCACCGCCCAGGGCAGCGCGGCGCGCATCCGCCGACGCCGGGCCCGGGCCATGAACCGCCGGGTGGAGGCGGGCACCGCGTCCCGGCCGGCCCGGACCAGTTGCCACCGCCGGGTGGGACGGCGACCTCCGCCGCCGTCCACACCGGTGCCGCGCCCGCGCGCCGGGCCGGGACTCATTCCGCCGTACGGTCCACGCCGAGCGCCGTGCCACCACCGGCCGCCACCTGCGCACCGGCGGCCCGCGCGGTCAGCGCGACCAGCAGCTCGTCACCCATCAGCGAGATCGGCGGGGCGCCCATGGTCACCACCACGTCGCCGGGGCGGGCCCGACGGGCCACCTCCACCGGCGCGTCCTCCCACGAGTCGACGAAGACCTTCTGCTCCGCCGGCAGCCCCACCGCCGCGATCAGCGCCGCCGACCCCTCGCCCGGGCCGCGCAGCTCACCCGGGCCGAAGACCTCCAGCAGCACCAGCTCGTCGGCGATCGCGAGCGCCTCGGCGATCTCCGCCTGCAGGTCGCGGGTGCGGTAGAGCCGGTAGGGCTGGAAGACGACGATCACCCGCCCCTCCCCGGCCACCTCCCGCAGCGTCCGCAGGGCCAGCGTCATCGAGGTGGGGTGGTAGGCGTACTCGTCGTAGACGAGCACCCCGTCCACCACGCCCTTGCGCTCGAACCGTCGGCGGACGCCGGGGAAGGCCGCCAGCGCGGCCTCGGCCGCCGTCAGCGGCAGCTCCAGCAGGTACGTCGCCAGCACCGCCGAGGCGCTGTTCAGCCCCATGTGCCGGCCCGGCACCGGCAGCCGGAACTCACCCAGCGACCGGCCGTCGATGTGGGCCCGGTAGCGCACCCCCTGGGCCGACGACACGATGTCGCTCAACCGCAGGTCGGCGTCGTCGGCCTCGCCGTAGGTGTAGACCCGACGCCCCTCGGCGCGCAGCGTGGCCGCCAGCCGCCGACCGCCCGGGTCGTCGGCGCAGGTGATGACGTAGCCCGCCGGGTCGGTGAGCCGGGCGAACTCGGCGAAGGCCGCCTCCAGGGTGGCCAGGTCGCCGTAGGTGTTCAGGTGGTCGGCCTCGACGTTCGTGATGATCGAGACGAACGGCCGGTAGATGAGGAACGAGCGGTCGCTCTCGTCCGCCTCGACCACGAAGTGCTCACCGGTGCCGTGGTGCGCGCCGGAGCCGCCCTCGGAGATCTCCCCGCCGATCACGAAGGACGGATCGGTGCCGGCCCGCTGGAGCACCATGGTCACCATGGAGGTGGTGGTGGTCTTGCCGTGCGTACCGGCCACCGCCACCGTGCGCCGGCCGGTCATCGCCGCCGCGAGCGCCTCCGACCGGTGCAGCACCCGCAGGCCGCGCTCCCGCGCCTCGACCATCTCCAGGTGGTCGGCGGGAATGGCCGAGGAGTAGACGACGGTGTCCACACCGTCCAGGTTGGTCGCCTCGTGGGTCATGTGGATCGTCCCGCCGAGTGCCCGCAGACCGGCCAGCGACGGCCACTCCCGCAACTCGCTGCCGGAGACCGGCAACCCCCGGGTGAGGAAGAGCCGGGCCAGACCGCTCATCCCGACGCCACCCACCCCGATCAGGTGAATGTGGCCCAGGTCCTCGGCGGTCAGCGTGCCGGCCGGGCTGAACGTGGTCATCTGAGCCAACCTTTCGTTCGCGACTGCGCGGCTCGGGAGTCCGGTCGCCTCACCGGTTCACCGCCTCGTAGACGAAGTTCAGCAGCGCCTCGTCGCCGTCGCGCCGGCCGTACGCGGCGGCGGCGTTACCCATGGCGTGCAGCCGCTGCGGGTCGCGGACCAGCGGGATCACCGTCCGCTCCAGCCAGTCCGGGGTCAGCTCGGCGTCGTCGACCAGCAGCCCGCCACCGGCCTCCACTACCGGCAGCGCGTTGCGCTTCTGCTCCTGGTTGCTGTGCGGGTAGGGCACGTAGATGGTCGGCAGGCCGATCGCGGCCACCTCGGCACAGGTCATCGCCCCGCCCCGGCCCAGCATCAGGTCCGCGGCGGCGTACCCGGCGTCCATGTCGGACAGGTACGGCAGGGTCACGTACGGCACCGGCAGGTCGGTCGGGATCGGCACCGGCTCGTTGCGGGCCCCCATCACGTGCAGCACCTGGATGCCGTTGCGGGCCAACTCCTTGGCCGCCCCGGCCACCGCGAGGTTGATCGACCGGGCGCCCTGGGAACCACCGGCGACGAAGAGCACCGGCAGGTCGGGGCGGAGCCCGAAGTGGGCGCGGGCGGCGTTGCGCACGGCCGCCCGGTCCAGCCCGGCGATGGCCCGGCGCAGCGGCACTCCGACCACCCGCGCGTCGCGCAGCGACTCGGCCTGGGCCGGCTGGTGCGGGAAGCCGACCGCGACGTGCTTGGTGAACTTCATGCCCAGCCGGTTGGCCACCCCCGGCGGCACGTTCACCTCGTGGATCACGATGGGCAGTTCCCGCCGCCACGCGGCCAGGTACGCCGGCACCGACACGTACCCGCCGAAGCCGACCACCGCGTCGGCGCGCACCTCGTCGATCACCTTGCCGGCGGCGCGGGCCGCGGTCCACATCCGGCCCGGGGTGCGGACCAGGTTCAGGTTGACCGACCGGGGCAACTGGTAGGCCGGGATGTTGCGCAGGTCGTAGCCGGCCGGCGGGATCAGCTCGTTCTCCAGGCCCTTGGGTGTGCCGAGGCAGGTGATCCGGACGCCGGGGTCGTGTCGGCGAAGGCAGTCGGCGAAGGCGAGCAGCGGGTAGATGTGCCCCCCGGTGCCACCTCCTGCGAGCACCACCGAACGCAGCGGACCCATCAACGTCTCCTCTCGTCCGCCGACCCGCCACGGCCCCGGCTCTCCCGGGTGCCACGCGGTGCGGCCTGGTCGTCCCTGCGCCGCTTGCGTGCCTGGGGTACGGACCCACGGGCAGCCGTCGGCGGCGCCGCGCGGCGGCGCCGGCCGGGAAGCGGCGGCAACGGAGCCCACACTAGTCGGACCCACCGGGCCGGCGGACGGGCATGCAGTGCCCGGGCCGCATCGGGTTCCGCCCGGGCGAAAGAGGCCAGCATGCCGACCGCCGCGAGCGTGACGACCAGTGCGCTGCCCCCGTCGGAGATGAACGGCAGCGGCACGCCGGTCAGCGGCAGCAGGCCGATCACGCCGCCCATGTTGATGAACGCCTGGCCGACCAGCCACGCGGTGGCCCCGGCGGCGGCCAGGCGGCGGAACGGGTCGTCCACCCGGCGGGCGATCCGCAGGCCGGTGTAGGCGAGCACGGCGAACAGGACCACCACCACCGCGCAGCCGACCACGCCGAGTTCCTCGGCGATGACCGCGAAGATGAAGTCGTTCTCGGCCGCCGGCAGCCAGGCCCACTTGGTACGCCCCTGGCCGAGGCCGGTGCCGAACCAGCCGCCGTTGACGATGGCGTAGCGGGCCTGGACCATCTGGTAACAGAGCGCGTCGCGGCAGTCGTCCAGCGGCGGCGGGTTGAAGAAGACGGTGAGCCGGGCCAGCCGGTAGTTCTCCTCACCGCGGACGCCGGACCCGGCGCCGAGCGAGGCCACCGCGACCAACAGGCCGATGCCGGCCAGACCGATCGCGCCGAGCGCGGCGAAGATCCGCAACCGCACCCCGGCCGCCCAGAGCAGGCCGACCACCAGGGCCAGCAGACACAGCATGCTGCCCAGGTCGTTGTAGCCGACCAGGACGAACATCAGGGCCACCACCGGGAACAACGGGGTCGCCAGCTCCCGCCACCAGCCCAGCGCCGCGCCCTTGCGGGCCAGCACGTACGCCCCCCACAGCACCAGGGCGAACTTGGCCAGCTCGGAAGGTTGCAGGCCGAAGCCGAACACGTACAGCCAGAGCAGGTCGGCCTCCAGCGGGCCGATCCGGGGCTCGCCGTCGGTCAGCCGCCCGTACGCCTCCAGGAGGTTCAGCACCACCAGCAGTCCCACCGAGACGGCCAGCGCCGGGCGACCCAGCGACCGGTAGGTGCTGGCGGGCAGCCGCTGGCAGGCCCAGAACACCACGATGCCGATCACCGCGAAGATCGCCTGCCTGGTCAGCGACGTCGAGGCGCTCCCGCCCTGCGCGTAGTCGCGCACGCTGGTGGCCGAGAAGACCATGGTCAGGCCGATCAGCAGCAGCAGTCCGGCGCTGGCGAGCAGCAGGTGGTAGGAGGCCAGCGGCCGGGACAACAGACCACGCAGCGCGGCCAACCCGCCCACCGCGTCCAGACCCCGCCACGGCCCACCGTCCGGTGCCCCGCCGGCCGCACCCGATCCGCCGGTACGACCCGTACCCGCTCCGGTCGTCGCGGCCCCGGCTTTGGCGCCCCCGGCCCCGCGCGTGCCGCCGGGTCGCGCCGCGTCCTCGGTCCCGACCGCCACGGACGATCCCTCGGCGGGCCCTGTCCGGGACGACCGCCGGGTCGGCCGCGCGCCGTCGTCTTCTCGCACCTCCCCCACAGCGCCATCATCGCTGCTCCGGGGACCTGACACCGGCGGTACCGGCCGGTCGGCGTGTCGAACTTGCGTTCAGCCACATTCCGCCACAGGCCAACCACTCTCCGCCACCCGTCTCACCCACTCAACCCAACCCCACCCTCCCCCCACACCCCGCCTTCGCCCGCGCGATCATGGAGTTGTGGTCGACTTTTCGTCTGGCATGTCCGCATTCGTCCATGCCACAACTCCATGATCGCGAGCGTGAGCGTGGGGCGTCGGGGGTGAGGGCGGCGGGCGGGGCGGGGACGGGATGGTGAGGGGTGGGTGGGGGTCAGCCCATGTTGGCCAGGAAGTCGCTGTAGAACAGGCCCAGGGCGATGGCGACACCGATGCCGGCGATGATCCAGAACCGGACCACGATGTTGACCTCGCTCCAGCCGGCGAGCTCGAAGTGGTGCTGGAGCGGCGACATCCGGAACACCCGCTTGCCGGTGGTCTTGAAGGAGATGATCTGGATCACCACGGACATCGTGATGATCACGAACAGACCACCGATGATCGGGAGCAGCAGCACCGTGCGGGTGGACATCGCCATGCCGGCGATCAGGCCGCCCAGACCGAGTGCGCCGGTGTCGCCCATGAAGATCCGGGCCGGTGAGGTGTTCCACCAGAGGAAGCCGACACAGGCACCGGCGGCGGCGCCGGCGATCAACGCGATCTCCAGCGGGTCCCGGACCGCGTAGCAGTAGTTGTTCGGGTTGGCGGTGTACGACGGGTCGGCACACCAGTGCCGGTACTGCCAGAACGCGATCACCGCGTACGCGCCGAGCACCATCACCGAGGCACCGGTGGCCAGGCCGTCGAGGCCGTCGGTGAGGTTGACGCCGTTGGTCGCCGCCATCACCACGAAGATGAAGATGACCACCGCGCCGATCTTGGTGACGTCCAGCGCCGGGATGTCCCGGATGAAGCTGAGCGTCGTGCTGCCGACGGTCTCGGTGTTGGTCACCTCCCCGCTGGCGTCGGTCATGGTGGACGGGAAGTAGAGCGCCACGACCCCGAACAGCGCACCGACCAGGATCTGGCCGAGCAGCTTGCCCCGGGCGCTCAACCCGCCGCTGTGCCGCTTACGCACCTTGAGGAAGTCGTCGACGAAGCCGACCGCGCCGGAGAAGACCATCAGGCCCAGCAGCACCAGCGCGGTGATGGTCGGCTCGACCTGGGCGATCTGCGCGTCCGGCAGCGTGGTCAGGGCCAGGTGACCGGCCACGTACGCGATCACGGTGGCGAGGATGAACACCACCCCGCCCATGGTCGGGGTGCCCTTCTTGCCCTGGTGCATCTGCGGGCCCTCGGCCCGGATCGGCTGACCCGCCTTCAGCCGGGTGAACACCTTGATCGCGATCGGGGTGCAGAACAGCGAGACGAGGAAGGCCACCCCGATGGCCACGATGACCGCTCTCACGAAGCGTCACCCTCGCCGTCTGCGGCCGCGTCGACGCGCAGCGCGTCGGCCACCTCCCAGGTCCGGTACCGGGAGCCCTTCACCAGGACGACATCGCCCGGTCGTAGCTCGCTACGCAGCACCTCGACGGCCGCCGCCTGATCGGTGAGCAACACCGACTCTCCTCCCCAGTCACCTACCGATGTCGCCCCGTGGTGAATCGGCGCCGCGGCCTCACCGACCACCAGCAGCCGGGCGACGCCCAGCTCGGCCGCGAGACGGCCCATGTCGGCGTGCCCCTGCGTCTCGAAGTCACCCAGCTCGGCCATGTAGCCGAGCACCGCGACGGTACGCCTCCCGCTGCCGATGCCGGCGAGCGCACGCAGCGCCACCGCCATCGACGCCGGGTTGGCGTTGTACGAGTCGTCGATCACGGTCACCCCGTCGGTGCGTTCGAAGACGTCCATCCGACGGGTGGAGACCAGTCCGAGCGCGCCCAGCGCGATGGCCAGCTCGGTCAGCGGCATGCCCAGTTCCCGGGCCACCGCCGCGGCGGCCAGGCTGTTGGAGACCTGGTGCCGCCCGGTGAGCCCGAGCCGCACCGGCGCGGTGCCCTCCGGCGTCACCAGGGTGTACGCCGGCCGACCGCGCTCGTCCAGCGTCACGTCCTCGGCCCGGATGTCGGCGTGCGCCGCCTCGCCGTAGCGGACCACGCGGGCCACCGTACGGGTCGCCATCGCGTCGACCAGCGGGTCGTCGGCGTTGAGCACCGCCAGGCCGTCGGCCGGCAGCGCCTCCACCAGCTCGCCCTTGGCGACGGCGATGTTCTCCTGGGAGCCGAACTCCCCGATGTGCGACACCCCGACGTTGAGCACCACGGAGATGCCCGGCGGCGCCACCTCGCAGAGGTAGCGCACGTGCCCGATGCCCCGCGCGCCCTTCTCCATCACCAGGTAGCGCGTCGTCGGCCCGGCCTGCAACGCCGTGTACGGGTGGCCCAGCTCGTTGTTGAACGAGCCGGGTGGTGCCACCGTCTCGCCGAGGCGGGCGGTGAGCTGGGCGATCAGGTCCTTGGTGGTGGTCTTGCCGGAGGAACCGGTCAGCCCGATCACGGTCAGCTCGGGCAGCCGGTCGACCACCGCCCGGGCCAGCCGGCCCATCGCGGTCAGCGCGTCGGTGACCACGATCATCGGCACTCCGGGCACCTCGCGGGTGCCCAGCACCGCCACCGCACCGTCGGCCACGGCCGCCGCCGCGTAGTCGTGCCCGTCGACCTTCTCGCCGTCGAACGCGACGAAGAGCCCACCGGCGCTGACCTTGCGCGAGTCGAACTCGACGCTGCCGGTCACCTGTGCGGCGGGGTCGGCGTCGACCAGCCGCCCGTCGACGGCCGAGGCGACCTCGGCCAGGCTGAGCGCGATCACGGCTGACCCGCCAGGTCCCCGAAGCGGGCCCGCAGCGCGTCGGCGAGCTCCGTCCGGTCGTCGAACGGATACGTCTCGCCGGCGATCTCCTGGCCGCGTTCGTGGCCCTTGCCCAACAGCGCCACCACGTCCTGCGGTTCGGCCATCCGGACCGCCTCGTCGATCGCCGCGCGCCGCCCGGCCACCTCGATGATCCGGGCCGCCGTACCGGCCTGGTAGGCACCGGCGAGGACCTCGGCGCGGATCGCCGACGGCTCCTCGGTACGCGGGTTGTCGTCGGTCACCACGACCACGTCGGCTCCCTCCGCGGCAGCGGCACCCATCAGGGGGCGCTTGCCCCGATCCCGGTCGCCGCCCGCACCGATCACACAGATCAGCCGGCCGGCGCTGAGTTCGCGCAGTGCGGCCAACGCGGCCACCACGGCGTCGGTCTTGTGCGCGTAGTCGACCACCCCGCGTACCCCGCCGGCCACGCCCACCGACTCCAGACGCCCGGGTACGCCACCGCAGGCGGCCACCCCCTCGGCGGCCGTCACCGAGTCGACTCCGGCGGCGACCAGGGTGGCGATGGCCAGCAGGGCGTTCGCCACGTTGTGTCGGCCGGGCAGCGCCACCCCGGCGGGCAGCGTCAGCCCGTCCGGGCCGTGCGCGGTGAAGCGCTGGGCGTACCCGTCGCCGTCGATCTCGTCGGCCCACCAGGTGGCAGCCGGGTCGCCGGCCGCCGAGTAGCTGACCGTGGCCGGCCGGAAGAGGGGCTCCAGCGCCGGGTCGTCGCGGTTGAGCACCTCCACCGCGCAGCGGCCGTCGAACAGGCGCGCCTTGGCCGCGAAGTAGTCCTCGGCGTCGGCGTGGAAGTCCAGGTGGTCGGAGCCGAAGTTGGTCCAGCCACCCACGCTGAACCGCACCCCGCCGACCCGCCCCATCGCCAGGGCGTGGCTGGAGACCTCCATGACCACCGCGGTGACGCCGCGCTCGCGGGCGGCGGCGAGCATCGCGTGCAGGTCGGTGGCCTCCGGCGTGGTCCGCACGCTCTCCACCACCAGGTCACCCAGGCGCGTCTCCACGGTGCCGATCAGGCCGGTGGTGTGGCCGGCGGCGCGCAGCCCGGACTCCACGAGGTAGGCGGTGGAGGTCTTCCCGGCGGTGCCGGTCACCCCGATCGTCAGCAGGTGCGCGGTCGGGTCGCCGTAGATCGTCGAGGCGACCGGGCCCAACGCCGCGCGCGGGTCGTCGACCACCAGCACCGGCAGCCCGGTGCCGGCGGCCGACTCGGCACCGGCCGGGTCGGTCAGCACGGCGACCGCACCGGCCTGCGCCGCACCGGCGGCGAACTCCGCGCCGTGTCGGCGCGCGCCGGGCAGGGCCGCGTACAGGTCGCCGGGTCGGATCTCCTGACTGGCGTGGGTCACCCCGGTCACCAACGGATCGGCGCTGGTGGAGGGCGCCACGGTGAGCAGGGCGGCTAGGTCACCGAGCCGGATTCCGGTCACGGTACGGGGACGAGGATTGCCGCGCACGGCGTCAGACCCTACCCGGTCGCCCGGGTCCGGCCGCACGGCGCGCCTGAATCTCCGCCGCACGAAGTCGAACCGCAGGTCGCGGCCGGTGCACGCGGTAGGCGTACGCCCGGCGGCACGGACGGGCACCCGACGGCCGGGTGCCTCGGCGACCGCCCGCCTCCGCAGGGGAGGTGATTCCGGGCGGCTTCCGCCACCGACGACCATTCACGCCGGGGGCGATCCGAAAAGACGACGCACCCGGGCACGGTCACCGCGAAAAGACCGAAAACACACCGACGGATGTGCGTACGTCAATTCCTCGGGTCGCCGGTGTGGCGCCGGGTGACCCGAGGAATTGACGATGACGACAGTTACGGGAATACGGTGAACTTCGGAGCCGGGTCGCCCGACGGCGGCACCCGGAAATGCCGCAGCGCGAAGGTCATCATTTCCTTGAACGCCGGCGCCGAGACCCGGCCACCGCCGCCACTCGGGCTGTGCACGAACACCGCGATCACGTACTTCGGGTCGTCCGCCGGCGCCATCCCGATGAACGAGGCGACGTCGCCGGGCTGTTTCTTCCCCTCGACCAGCCGCCACCCGGTGCCGGTCTTGCCCGCCACCCGGTAGCCGGGCACCGCCGCCGCGAGTCCGGTGGCGTTGTCCACCGTGGTGACCGCCTCCATCATCGTCCGCAGCGCTGCGGCGTTGTCCGGGCTGAGCACCTGGCGGGTCACCGGCTCCTTGTTCGGGGTACGCGTCCCGTCCGGCGCGATCGTCTCCTTGACCAGCCTCGGCTGCACGTACGTGCCGTCGTTGGCGATGGCGGCGTACGCGGCGGCCATCTGCAACGGGGTGGCGTCCACGCTGTGCCCGATCGGCACCGAGCCGTGCGACGACTCGCTCCACTCCTGCACCGGCAGCAGTCGACCGCTCGCCTCGCCGGGCATCCCCACGCCGGTCGGCTTGCCGAGCCCGAACCGCTGCTGGTAGTCGAGCAGCCGCTCCGGGCCGAGCTGGTCGGCGATCTGGATGGTGCCGACGTTGGAGGAGTGGGCCATCATTCCGGCCACGCTCATCCGACGCCCGTCGGCACGATGGGTGTCGGGGAACCAGGTGTCGCCCTTGCGGATTCCGTTGGCGACCGGGAAGACGGTGTCCGGGGTGATCACACCTTCCTGCAACGCCGCCCCGAACGTGATCGCCTTGTGCACCGAACCCGGGTCGACGACGAAGCTGGTGGCCGCGTCCTCCCGGTCGGTGGGGTCACTCGCCTGCGGTTTCGCCGCGTTGTAGGTGGGATGGCTGGCCTGGGCCAGCACCTCACCGGTCCGCGCGTCGAGCACCACCGCGGCACCCGTGCTGCCCTGCACCGCCGCCATCTGCTCGCTGAGGATCCGCTGCACCGTGTACTGCAGGTCCCGGTCGATGGTGAGCACGATCGAGCTGCCTGGCTTGGCCTTGGTGGTGCGGCTGTAGCCACCGGGGATGGGCGCGGCCAACGCACCCAGGCCGATCTCGAAGACACGCTGACCGTCCTCGCCGTGCAGCAGGTCGTCGTAGCGCGCCTCCAGACCCTCCAACCCGACCATGTCCAGGCTGGTGAAACCGATCAGGTTGGCGGCCAGGTCGCCGCCGGGGACCTCACGACGCTCGTCCCGATGGGCGGCGATCCCCGGCAGTTTCAGCGCCATGATCTCCCGGGCCCGGCCGACGTCCACACCTCGGGCCAGGTACTCGAACTGCGAGTCGACGCCGCTGATCCGCTTGCGCGGCTTCATCCTCTCGGCCAGCTCCGAGGCGGGGATGCCGAGCAGCGGGGAGAGCGTCTGCGCGGTCGCGGCGATGTCCTCGATCTTGGTCGGGTCGGCGTAGACGTACCGGGCCTCGACGCTGTGCGCCAGGGCGGCGCCGTCGCGGTCCAGGATGGCCCCGCGCGGCGCGGGCAACGGCACGGTCCGCAGCCGCTCGGCCATGCCGCCGTCGGCGTACGCCGGAGTGTCGACGGCCTGGAGCACGACGAGCCGCACGCCGATGGCGACGAAGAGGGCCAGCGCCAGCGCGGTGCCCAACCGCAGTCGGCGTCCCGGGTCGGCGAGCCGGGGTGGACGCGGCGCCTTGCGGGCCGGTCGACGCCCGGCCGGGCGGTCGCCCCGGCGCGGCTCCCGGCCGCCGACGCGACGCCGGGGCGTGCCGGCCGGCGCCTCAGCCCGTGGGGTGCGGTCGGTGACCGTACGGACCACGGTGGTCCGGCCTGCGGTGGCCTCCCGCCGGGGTGCGGCTGCCGCCCGGGCACCGCCACGGGTCGCGGCGGACCGTCCACCGTCGAGCACCTGCAACGCCGGCCGGAACGGGTCCTGGGTCCGGCTGGTACGCGGGTTGCGCCGCTGCTCGGCCCGACCGCCGCCGTCCCGGACGGTACGACCCCGGGGGGTGTACGCGCGGGCGTCGGAGATGCCGCCGACACCCGGCTCACCTCCGCGCTCGCCCGACCCGCCCCCGTTACGGGAAGAACCGCGCCGGGAGCCTGTGGCGTCCCGGCGCGGTTCGTCTGATCTCGAGGGCACGGCCTACCCCTCCGAGCCCTGCTGGCTGGTGATCGACACCTGCCCGCCGGCCGGCTGCGGCACGCCGATCATCTTGCCGTCCGGCAGCCGGATGTACGCCAGCTCACCCGACTCGACCAGTCCCAGGCGGCGGGCCTGGGCGGCCAGGTTGCCCGGCGACTCCGACTCGGCGATCTGCTTCTTCAGCTGCTGCTGCTCCACGTCGAGCTTGGCCTGCTGCTGCTGGAGCTCGTCGAGCCGGAACGCGTTCTCGTTGATCTTCGTGTTGACGGCCAGGATGCCGAGTACCCCACCGACGACGAGCACCACCACGAGCGCCGCGAACGGTGCCCGGGGCACCCGCACCGGCGGCGGCGGGGCGACCCGCAGCCGTGGCGACTCGGCCCGCTCCGGCTTGCCGGCAGTGGCCCGCTCCACCGGTCGCAGTGCGGCGGTGCCCTGGACGGGAAACTCGCGCGCCCCCCGGGCGCGAGTGTCGTCCAGCCGGCTCACCCGGTCCTGCCGCCGGGTGTCGGTCCCGGCTACTCGGGTCCGCTCCGCCGCGATCCGGCCCCCCGACCGCGGTGTGCGCTGCCCGACGCCGGCGACGTCCCGGCGCTTGCTCACATTCATATTCCCTCCCCCTCTTCGTCCGTGTCCCCCGGCGTCCGCCGCGGTCCCCCTCCGGTTTCCGCGGTCGACCCCGTCCCCGGTTGGTGCATCGCCTTGACCCGGCGCCGGTACCGTTCGCGGTCGGTACGCCCCTGGTGCCGGGCCTGCGGGTCGATCCGTTCCGCCGCCCGTAGCCGCACCGATGCGGCTCGCGGGTTGGCGGCGACCTCCCTCTCCCCGGGCAGCTCCGCGCCCCGGCTGAGCAGCCGGAACGTCGGCTCCGACCCGGGCAGTTCGACCGGGAGGTCGACCGGGCCCGTACTGCGGACCCGGCCGGCGAGCGCCTGCTTGGTGAGCCTGTCCTCCAACGAGTGGTAGGAGAGGACCACCATGCGACCGCCGACGGAAAGCTTGTCCAGAGCGGCCGGCAGCGCCGTCTCCAGCACTGCCAGTTCTCTGTTTACCTCGATCCGTAAAGCCTGAAACGTTCTCTTTGCCGGGTGCCCCCCGGTTCGCCGGGCCGGTGCCGGGATCGACTCCCGCACCAGCTCGGCCAGTCGCGCCGACGAGGTGATCCGGCCCCGGTCCCGTTCCCGGATGATCGCCGAGGCGATCCGTCCGGCGAACTTCTCCTCGCCGTACACCCGCAGCACCCGGGCCAGATCCGGATGCGGGTAGGTGTTGACCACCTCCTCGGCGGTCACCCCCCGGGTCTGGTCCATCCGCATGTCCAGCGGCGCGTCCTGTGCGTACGCGAACCCGCGGTCGGGCGCGTCGAGTTGCAGCGAGGAGACACCGAGGTCGAACAGCACACCGTCCACGGACGAGTAGCCCAACCGGTCCAGCACCTCGGGCAACTCGTCGTAGACCGCGTGTTCCAGATGGACGCGATCGGCGAACCGGGCCAGGCGCACCCGGGCGTGTGCGAGCGCCTCGGTGTCCCGGTCCAGGCCCACCAGGATCGTCTCCGGATGCGCCTGCAACACCGCCTCGGCGTGCCCGGCCAGGCCGAGCGTCGCGTCGACGTGGACCGTACGGCCGCCTCGACCCAGCGCGGGGGCGAGCAGCTCGAGACACCGCTCGAGCAGCACCGGCACGTGCGTGCCGCGTAGCTCCCCCATGTCGACCCCCACTGGTTGAACCGGTCTCGTGTACGCGTTCTGTTCGTCGGACGACGCCGTGCCGTCGTACCGCCAGATCCCCATCCGCTCTCGATTCGTCCGCCGGACCGTGGTCCTGCGGGCGAATCGTGTGCCTGGCACCGGGGAAGGGATGCCAGGAGCTCGAAAGCGGCTGGAGATCTCGCAGTACGCCGGGCGTCGCCACGCCCTACAGACCGCCTGGCAGCACCCCCTCCTCGATGTCGGCGAAGTCGTCTTCGCTCTCGGCGAGGTAGGTCTCCCAGGCGACCTTGTCCCAGATCTCCACCCGGGTGCTCGCGCCGATGACCACCAGGTCCCGGTCGAGCCCCGCGTAGCTGCGCAGGTGTGCCGGGATGGTCACCCGGCCCTGCTTGTCGGGTATCTCGTCGTGCGCGCTGGCGAAGAAGACACGGCTGTAGGCCCGGGCCGCCTTGTGCGTCATCGGCTGCGCGCGCAACTGATCCGCGATGCGCTGGAACTCAGGTGTCGGAAAGACGTAGAGGCAGCGCTCCTGCCCTTTGGTGATCACGACACCCCCCGCCAGCTCATCCCGGAACTTCGCCGGAAGGATCAACCGGCCCTTGTCATCCAGGCGCGGAGTGTGGGTGCCGAGAAACATCGGCCCAACCCCCTCGCCCTTAACGGCGTTCGCGCGCCGTTGACCCCCCGGGCCGGTGGGCCCCTCCCGGCCCCACCAATGCGCCCCACTCTACTCCACTTCCCTCCACCCGCAACCAGAATCGACCGCGCGGCGCGCCGTTGCGCGCCACAAAACCGCACGTCAGCCGGGGTGGAGCGGAGTGGAGGGCGGCGGGGCGCCGGAGGGGGTCCGCTATCCGACATAGATCGACTCGGGCCTAGCCGGACCCCTGCGGGCCCACTCACCGACGAAGTGGACAGAACGGAACACCGTCGGCGGCGATCTGAGGGGTGGTCTGGTCCGGTAACCTCGCTCGCGTGACGGACGCGAAGATGCCCCTACGGGCGAAGGTGGCCAGCTCCGTGTCACGGACCGCCGCAGCCCTGTCGCGGGCTGCGGGCCGTGGCGACGGCTCGGTGATCGGTGGCTGGATCGGCCTCAAGATCGACCCGGACCTGCTGGCACACCTCTCCGCCGGACGGGCCATCGCGCTGGTCTCCGGCACCAACGGCAAGACCACCACCACCCGGCTGGCCGCCGCGGCCGTCGGCGTGCTCGGCCGGGTCGCCACCAACTCCTTCGGCGCCAACATGCCCACCGGGCACACCTCCGCCCTGGCCAAGGCGGGCAGCACACCGTACGCGGTGCTGGAGGTCGACGAGCACTACCTCGCGCAGGTGATCGAGGCGACCGAGCCGCACGTGGTGGCGCTGCTCAACCTCTCCCGCGACCAGCTCGACCGGGCCAAGGAGGTCGCCATGATGGCGCAGCTCTGGCGCGCGGCCCTGGTCCGGCACCCGGACATCCGGATCGTGGCCAACGCCGACGACCCGATGGTGGTCTGGGCGGCCACCCCGCCGGCCGCCCACGACCAGCGGATCACCCCGCCGCACGTCACCTGGTTCTCCGCCGGTCAGCGCTGGCACGACGACTCGTGGGTCTGCCCCGAGTGCGGCTCGACCATCCAGCGCTCCGGTGAGCAGTGGTGGTGCAGCGGCTGCCCGCTGCGCCGGCCGCAGCCGCAGTGGACGGTCGACGACGAAGGGGTCCTGGACCCCACCGGCGCCTGGTACAAGGTGAAGCTCCAGCTCCCCGGCAAGGTCAACATCGGCAACGCGGCCACCGCCCTGGCCCTGGCCGCCGAGTTCGGCGTACGCCCGTTCGACGCGGTCCCCCGCCTCGGCGACGTCACCTCGGTCGCCGGGCGGTACGCCCAGGTCGAGCGGGACGGTCGGCTGGTCCGACTGCTGCTGGCGAAGAACCCCGCCAGTTGGCTGGAGGCGTTCGACATGGCCGAGCACGCCCCGACACTGCTGTCCATCAACGCCCGCGACCCCGACGGGATGGACACCTCCTGGCTCTTCGACGTCGACTTCGCCCCGCTGCGCGGACGTCAGGTGCTCATCACCGGCGACCGGGCGTACGACCTGGCGGTCCGGCTGGACGTCAACGGCGTGCCGTTCCAGCACGTACGCACGTTCGACGACGCCCTCCGGGCGGTGCCGCCGGGGCGGCTGGAGGTCATCGCGAACTACACCGCCTTCCAGGACATCCGAGCGGAGTTGGACCGTGTCAACTGAGACCCTGCGCATCGTCTGGATCTACCCCGACCTGCTGTCCACCTACGGCGACCGGGGCAACATGCTGATCCTGGCCCGCCGGGCGCAGCAGCGCGGCTTCCCGATCGAGGTGCTGGAGGTCCGCTCCGACCAGCAGATGCCCACCACCGCCGACATCTATCTCATCGGCGGCGGCGAGGACGGTCCGCAGGCGCTCGGTGCCCAGCGGCTGCTCGCCGACGGCGGCCTGCACCGGGCCGTCGCCCAGGGTTCGGTGGTGTTCGGCGTCTGTGCCGGATACCAACTGCTGGGCACCTCGTTCTTCGCCAAGGGCACCCAGTACCGCGGCCTCGAACTGCTCGACCTCTCCTCCGACCGGGGCGAGACCCGCGCCGTCGGCGAACTGGCCGGTGACATCGACGCCCGGCTGGGCCTGCCCCCGCTGACCGGCTTCGAGAACCACGGCGGTCGTACCCGTCTCGGCGCCGAGGTCTCCCCGCTGGCCCGGGTCACCGCCGGGATCGGCAACGACGGCGCCACCGAGGGGGCGTGGCGCGGCAAACTGCTCGGCACGTACTCGCACGGTCCCGCGCTGGCCCGCAACCCGGCCCTGGCCGACCTGCTGCTGCGCTGGGCCACCGGCGCGCAGCAGCTCCCGCCGCTCGACGACACCTGGGCCGACCGGCTGCGGGCCGAACGCCGGGCCGCGGTGGCCGCCGCCCGGGCATGACCCCGGCCGGCCGGCGGCTCGCGCGCTACTGGCGATCGGTACGACCGGTCGCCACCACGCCGTCGGTCGTCCGGTTCGGTCTGCTGCTGCTCCTGATCGCCGGGTTCGGGGTGACCCTGGTGCTGGTGCCCCACCCCGACCCGACGGCACTGCCGCAGTTCGGCGACCGGCTGGGCGGCCTCGCCCCGGTCGCCGGCGTCCTCGGCGGTGCGCTGCTGCTGGTGGCCCTGGTCCCCCGCACCTTCATCACGCTCGCGGCGGGCGCGGTCTTCGGCGCCCTGGAGGGTGCCGCGTACGCGCTGGGCGCCGCCCTGCTGGCGGCGGCGATCGGCTTCACCGTCGGTCGGGTGCTCGGGCGGGAGTTCGTCGCCGAACGCGTCCGGGGTCGGCTGGCCCGACTGGATCGCTGGTTCACCCGGCAGAGCGTGCTCGGGGTGATCACCGTACGGCTGCTGCCGATCTCCGGCTTCGGCCTGGTCAGCTACGGCTACGGCACCACCGGCGCGCGGATCCTGCCGTTCCTCGTCGGCAGCGTGATCGCCTCCGCGCCGACGGCGTTCGGCTACGCTGCGGTCGGCGCCGCCGTCACCAGCCCCGGCGAGGTCAACTGGCTCGCCGCCACCCCCGCCGCGCTCGGCTTCATCGCCAGCGCGGTGCTCCTCGTCCGCTGGTGGCACGCCGAACGCCGACACCGCACCGCCCAGACGTAAGGAGGGGTCCCCTGCTATCGCCTCGTGCATACGCCGGGTCCCCGCCCAACAACACACCCAATTGCTTCGTGGCGAAACGAATT